>JBLIGS010000179.1:0-6417 GCA_047637095.1 Neolewinella sp.
CTAACACCTACCACCTTATTCCTGCTCCTCACCAAAACTACCTGGCAAATTCTCTCCTAAGTAAACCAGCTTATACCCTCCACCATCAACGTTGACGTCAACGAGGTTGCGGGAAATAACACTCAGTTTGCCCTCCGAATCTTTAAGGAATAGGGGGACAATGTATTTCTCCGCTTTCATAACCGACATTATGTCCTGAAGCTCCTGCTGACTACTTAGGGCCTTCTCATGAACCGTCGCCGATTCCCGGTCAGCTTCACTAATGTCCAGGAAGTCGTCGGTATAACTAAAAATTGATGCGTCGTTAACTTCTTTGCGGGCCTTTAATTCGTCTGCCGAGATTAAGCGGTAGGCACCGCGCTCGCCAAAGATCTTTCCGTAATGGCTCAAGGCATAGGCGTTAACCTCAGTGCTGCCCGTAAAGGCGAGCATATAGCCGACGTCCAGCAGTTCGTATTCTTCTGAAAGGTCGTTGATGTAGATGTTGGTCACAAAGCCCCTTAGACCCCGCGCTTCCGCGCGGGCAATATTCCGGTCGTTGCTATCCACCAGAAAAACCGACCTGCCCTGCTGCTTGAGGTATTCCGCAACGGTAATGGCAAAACCGTTGGCGCCGATGATTAGAACACTATCTGAGCCATCCTGAATGACGCCCAGCAGCCTGGCTACAAACCGGGCAGTCGTTGCATTCAGCAATACCGTCCCCAACACAATCATGAATACCAGCGGAGTGATGTATTCTGCACCGGCTACGCCATCTTTAACTAGGTTTAGGCCGAACAGGGAGGCAATACCAGCCGCAACAATACCACGTGGGCCTACCCAGCTGATAAATAATTTTTCATTAAAGGAGAGGTTCCCTCCGTAGGTACTGACGAAAACACTCAGTGGGCGAAGTACCAGGGCTACGAAACCAAACAGCGCAATAGGCCTCCAATCCTCGAAAATCAACCTCAGGTCCTCCATGTTGATGTTGGCAGCAAGGAGAATGAACAGGATAGAAATCAGGAGCACACTCAGACTTTCTTTGAAAGTCATGATTTCCTTAATCTTAGGAGTGTCTTTGTTGGCCAATACTAGGCCCATAACGACTACCGCCAGTAGGCCAGATTCGTGTTCTTTAGCATCGCTTGCGGCAAAAATGAACAGTACGAAAGCCAGGATGAAAATGTTGAGTAGGTAGTGCGGGACCCAGTCCCGCTTAATAATCTCATACAGGGCCAGTCCACCAAGGAAACCAAAGGCAAAGCCCGTCATGACAACCCCAACAAAGGTGTTCAGGGCCACCATCGTAAAGCCTAGTCCTCCGGAGGACTGGATGAAGCCGTATACAAGTACGGCGACAAGGGCGCCAATGGGATCAATCAAAATACCCTCCCACTTCAATACCGTTGCTACATTCCGGTTCAAAGGAATGTTCTGCAGGATAGGCGCAATCACCGTTGGCCCGGTAACAATAATCAATCCAGCAAAAAGAAAACAGATGGCTGGGTCCAGCTCCATAATGAAGTAGGCCGCCAGCCCCGCACCAATGAAAGTTATGACACTGCCGATGGAAATCAGTCGAAAGATTGACCGTTGGGTATTCTTAAGTTCTTGGAATTTCAACGTCAAGCCTCCCTCAAATAGGATGATGCCGATGCTAAGACTGACAAAATAGAACAGGCTCTCGCCCGGGAATAAACCGTGTTCCCCATCATAGATCGGGTTGATCAGCTTGGAACCGTCTTCCGTCAGCAACGTAGAAATTGGTCCAACTAGCAAGCCCAATACGATTAGGGGAAGGATGGCCGGTACCCGGATTCGCCAAGCGAACCATTGGGCCAGAATACCGAGGACGATTATGCCTGCGAGTTGTTCCATGGAGGGTGGTTTTGTCTTTGAGGGAGGTGGTCTTTTGGGCTGCCGCATTTGGTAGGCGGCAATGTGAAACAAGGCAGCAAGAAGGGAAAGGAAAGTCCTTAGCCTCTAACGCTCGGGAGCCTACTAGACGACCGAGCTACAAGGCTACCGAAGGTGGCCGACTAACCAAGCAGGTCCCCAAGTCCCCCAGGTAGCATGTTATTCATCATCGATCCAGCCTGCTCTTGTTCGTAAGCCGCAGCTTTCTCTAGGGAGCGGTTGGTGGCAACAACGATGAGGTCTTCGAGGCCTTCGGCATCGTCGAGGTCAATTTGGTTTGTGTCAATCTTGACGTTGGTAATGGCGCGGGTGCCACTGCAGGTAACCGTTACTGCACCACCGCCGGCCTCGGCGGTGAAGAATTGTTCTGCCAACTGCTTCTGCATGTTTTTCTGCATTTCCTGCATCTTGCCCATCATATCTCCGAACATAAGTCTGTGTTTTAGTCTAGGGAGTAAAGGCCTTCGATCGCAGATTGGTTCAGTATCGAAGGATTACTATTGATCTTAAAAAGATGAATTCACTGAAATAAGGGATAGAAACGATCCTTAGGGAAATCTTGTAGCGTGCTATGGGGTAACCAATTTGGCCTAAATATTTGGTAATTATCTTGGAGGATCGAGCCAACCTTTCAACCTTGTCTGTTAACAAACCCTTGCACCTGCGGCCGCGGCCCCCTAAATCCCGTTAAAATCAACTTAAAGCCGGTATGGAAACTAAGCTTTACCCCCGGCGAGTGCGTCATTTGTCTATAACAAACGTATAAACTATGACCCGACTACTCTCCGCCCTCGTGCTGTTTACCTTCTTTTTCTCCAGTTGTGGCCCCCGCCTCAGCCCGCTTACCCAACGAATGATCGAAGACCAAAGCTGGCAGGAAGATGAGCTGAAACGTATCCAGTTTTACCTCTCTGAAGACCTAATCCTGACCCGCGAAGTCCGTAATGGCAACACTGAAATCCGTAACGGTCAGGTCAAAATGATCGACGGCCGCCAGGTGGAACAAATGGTATTCAAACAGAAAACGCCCGGCATCTTTGTCTTCAGTCCCAAGACGCAGCGAATGGCCGTTAGCTTTGAAAATAACGATGAAAATTACCTCGTCTTCGGTCCCAACCCCAAGGCCGGTAACCGCTATACGTTGCTCGCCAGCGACTGGAAACGACGTGTCGGCTCCGTTACCTATGCCGGTAAAACCTGGCGCGTAAACGCCGCCGATGCCTACGCCAGCCTACTCATCCCCCTGAAGCGCCTGCGCGAAAACGACGTTCGTGGTAAAGTGGCTGGTGGTAGGAAGCTGCGCTAAGTGCTTAGGCGGTAGTCTTGAGTCTTGAGGTGAGAGGCGTAGAAATTACTAACTTAACGTCCTCTTATCTCCCGCCTCACCACTCTCGCCTATAGCCTAATGTCTCCCTACTTCCGCCTCCCTACTTTCTACTCCTCCCTCCTTACTCTCGCCTTTCTACTCCTGCCTCTCGCCTTGGCTGCTCAACCCTTCGGCTTCCTCTCCTGGTCGGTCGAGGATGGTTTACCCCAGTCACAGGTTTATGCGCTGGCGGAAGACAGCCGTGGCTTCATCTGGGCTGGGACCCAGGGTGGGGGAGTGGCCCGTTTTGACGGCAAAGAATTTGAGGTGTTTACCGTGGCAGATGGCCTGCAGGATGATTTTGTGAATGCGATAGCTACTGATGATTTTGGCAACGTTGTTGTCGGAACGAATCGTGGGGTGGCTTACCGGATGCCAGGAAAAACGTTGTTTTCAACGCTTGATCTTCCTGGCGAGGACGTGGTTGCTGAGCCGAACCGAAGTATAGGTGCTAAGAAGGTTGTTGGGCTAAGCCTCTCCGCCCAAACGCTTGTTGTCCAAACGGAGACCAAGAGATACACCTTCGCTTGGGAAGAGCAATACAAGTTAATTTCAACCGAAGATGCTCCGCCCAAGCCTATCGTCCCCGACGAATTAGCAGCGGCCACCCGAAACCTCCAGCCATCGGCTGCCCTCCCGTTGCCGCTAACCCGCAACCCACAACCCGCAACCCGCAACCTGGTAGCCTCCCGCACCAAAGGCCTATACATCTTTGATGCCTCCGGAGACATCCTCCACCACTACACCGAAACCAACTCGGACCTCCCCCACAACTCCGTACGGGCCCTGCTCCAGGACCGCCAGGGCCGCTTCTGGCTCGGCACCTCCGGTGGCGGCCTCGTTCGCATGATTCCCACAGGTATTCGGCATTATGGCCTCGACGACGGACTGTTCGGCGACCGCGTCTACGCCCTCCACAAAGGCTACGGTGATAAGCTGTGGATTGGCGCCAGTACCCGGGGAATTCAATACCTGGACTCCGCAGGCTTTAGCCGGCCACCCATCGAAGATCCCACCAAAGGCGTCAAAATTTCCAGCATCCAATCCTCTTCGGATGGCAAAACTTATTTCTCTACCGACGGCCGCGGCGTCGTCGTTCTTGACGACAGCCTCCAAGTCGAACGGCTCACCCAGCGCTCCGGACTTGCGTCCGACTGGGTAATGAAACTCCTTCCAGGGAGCCAACAAACGGATGTCTTCGCCATCACCTACACCGACGGCATCACCCGCATAAACTACCAGGACTCCGCCTTTATCCTGACCAGCTACAACGTCGCCGAAGACCAACAACCCCTAAGTCTTGCCTCCGCCATCAAGTCTGGTCCTGATTTTTACCTAGGGACGACCACCGGCGAAATCCACCACTGGACTTTCGGCAACACTGGCCCCGAAATGCAAACCGGTGTCTTCGGCCCCGACAACGGCCTGCCCGCCGGTCGCATCAAAGCCCTCGCCCTGCGGCGAGGAACCCAGCTCTGGGCCGCCGTCACTGGCTACGGCCTGTACTACACCGATCTCCGGATGCCGGAACCCCGCTTCTTCCCCCTGCCAAGTCGCCTCCGGGACGTAAGCACCAACATCTTCCAACTTACCGCTCCCGCCGATCGGCCAGAACTCTGGATCGGTACCGAACGAGGCGTAGACCGCCTCTTCCTCAACGACGATGGCCAACCGGACTATGTCCAGCATTACGGCCGTGCCGAAGGCTTCCTCGGTGGCGAAACCACCGGCGCTTCCCTCATCGACGACCAAGACAACATCTGGTTCGGAACCATGAAGGGCCTTGTCCGCTACGAAGAGTCGGGGACGGAAAGTTACCTCGAACCACCGAGCACTTACCTTGAAGGTGTCGACTTGTTTTACACCCCGCTTTCGGATACAATCATGAGCTTTAACGGGCTTACCTCTAATGCTCCGGTCTTCAAAGCCCGCGAGAACCACTTCAACTTCCGCTACCGAGCCGTCGACTTGACTTATCCCGACCGCATCCGTTACCGTTACCGGATGACGGGGTTGAAAGACAATGAATGGTCTCCTTTGACGAAGGAAACGGCCATTCGATTCGCAGGCCTCGGGTCTGGTTATCACCAGTTTACCGCCCAAGCGACAACGGACGGCGGCAAAACCTTTGGAGTTCCGGTCTCTTTTGAGGTAGACATAGAAAGCCCACTGCTGCGCAAAGCTTGGTTTCTTGGCCTCGTAACAATCCTGGGCTGTGGCCTGCTTATTGGGGGATTTTACTACGTTTTTAACCGGGTTCAACGGCAAGAAGCGGCCAAGCGGGAAGAATTAGAAGCCCGAAACCAATTATTGGAACTGGAGCAAAAAGCGCTTCGTTTGCAGATGAATCCCCATTTTATCTTCAACGCATTGAATGGTATTCGAGGCTTAGTGGACGGTGAGCATGATGCCGAGGCGCGGCAGCAAATTAGCCGGTTTGCCACGCTGATGAGGGGCATTTTGAACAACAGTCGGCAGAGTACAATTCCGCTCGCCGACGAGATCAAGGTCCTGGATGATTACCTCCAGATGGAGCAGTTTTGCCAGCCTTTTACATTCACCTATACCATCCATGTGCCAGAGAACATCGACCCAGAAGAGGTCAGCTTACCGCCTATG
The DNA here is from genome assembly GCA_047637095.1 of Neolewinella sp. GTDB lineage: Bacteria > Bacteroidota > Bacteroidia > Chitinophagales > Saprospiraceae > Neolewinella. The sequence continues at coordinate 5,888 of JBLIGS010000179.1, forward strand.
TTGCTGCAGCCATTTGCGGAGAACGCCGTGTTGCATGGCCTATCGGGCAAGGAAAATGATGGCCACATCGACGTAAGATTTATTTTGCGCGGCCGCAGGATGCAGTGTTTGGTGGAGGACAACGGCATCGGCCGCAAAGCGGCCGCCGAACGGCAAAAGTCTCGCGCTCCCGGCCACAAATCCGTCGCCCTCGACGTTACCCGCTCCCGCCTCAAAGCAATGAAAGGCCGACTCGTTATCTCCGACCGGCCAGGCGGAGGAACCAGCGTGGACGTGACGGTGCCGGTGGAGATGTGGTGATGCAAACCTTGGGTTGAGCACTCCCAGGTCTACGGTGTACACACCTCTTTACAATCGCGAACCTCTTTGTATTTAGCCGTGTTTTGTCCTCTCCCCAACCCCTCTCCAACAAGTCTCGCTTAAGGCTCGACGGAGAGTAGGTATGTTTGCTCCTGCTGACGTAAGGTCTTGCGTTTCAGCGATAAAACCAAGAACTTAGAGATATCACTAAACCGCATCTCTGATGGAAG
>JBLIGS010000180.1:0-6384 GCA_047637095.1 Neolewinella sp.
CAAGAAAGTAACTGCTGGTCGTACTGATAAGTAGTTCGTAGACAATGGAACATAGGCCAGCGAGAAATACGGCGGCAAAGAGGAGGGGCTTTTTGATAAAAAAATGTTTAGACGTTAGGGGGGGGGAAGACGTTAGAGAGCTAGAGAGCTAGGAGCTAACTCCTAGTTGTCTAGCTGCCTAGTTTCTAACGTCTAAACCACTGGCAAAGGTACAACCCGCCGGAAAGTCAATAAAACAGTCGCCAACTGACGGTTTGTTTAAACAATTTCGCCAAGACAACATTTGCTCAAACACCTTTATTATTACCAAATAAGAGCAGATAAGCATGACCGCTACACATTCTACCAATCAGGACTATTCAGCTTACGCATCGGCAGATTATGCCGTGTGGAGGTTAGCTGGCCACCCGCCAGCTAACCTCCCTAAAAAAGGCATCCTGTAAGGATTATAATGATTGCATGAAGGCGCCCTACCCCATCCTCAGCCCTGAGCATCCAATACGTTTTACGGACCTCAACCGGGTGCTTTCTGCTGCCCACGGTTGGTCCATCAAGGTCGTTCCTGGGCTTTTACCTGTAGACGACTTTTTCGTCCTGCTGTCCCAGCGCCGTTTTTGTTCCAGTACTTAAATGCTTTTTTATTATCCGGTAGTTACGGAGAACCCAAGAAGGCCCAGAAAGCTGGAAAGCTTGTGTTTTAACCTTACGGCAGGACGATCAACCGTTCCGTCAGCTGGCGCCCAGCGCCAGAAAACCGAAGGTAGTATACACCGGCGGCCAGGCCGCCGAGGTTCCACGCTTCCCGGCCCGCACCATTCATCTGGTAGCTAGCTACAAAGCGACCAGAAGCATCAAACAGACCCGCTGAAACAATACCAGACCAATTGCCCTCTGTTTCAACAGTAAGCATGCCTTTTACCGGGTTAGGGTAAACAGATATTGTACGCCCCTGGCCGAAGTCTTGAATACCATTGGGTGTAATCGTCAGTTCATTCACTGCGGAGATCACCTCATCACATTCACTTAGTGAAACCACTCGCCAGTATATTGTTCCGGAAGGAAGGCTTGTACGGATGAGAGAAGTCCCATCTTCTTCAAGGCTGAAATCAACCGTCGAGAAGTCAGCTGTCATTGAATATTCAAACCGGTAACCGTTCGCTCCTGTGGCACCAGCCCAGACGAACTCCACTGGCCCTTCAACAAGTTCTTCTTCATTCGCCGGACTAGAAAGCGTTGCGGCTTCAGCAGCTACACTCAAGTACAGCGGAATAGACACCGTTCGGCTGTCTCCAGAAGGCAAAATCACTTCAAAAGCAAGGGTGTGCGTGCCGGCAGGGAGCATGATGTCCCAATTGCTAAAGTTGACAGTAAGTAGGTTCTCCGAATCGTCGAAGTTTGTGCTGAAGTTGTCAATTAATCGACCGTTAGCCCTGATCTCGAGGCTGAGTTCGTTGGTAAAATCATTGCCCAGTATCAGGTCAATGGTAGTTGCACTTGAAACACAAGCAACGATTTCTGAAGCTCCAATTTGAGTACTAAAATCACCGATCGAACCTTCTCCACAGAAAGAGATGGCAAAATTAATAATGTTACCGCCGTCAAAATTAGCGCCGTCACGAAGCGTCAATGTCCATTCGCCTTCGGCGCTTTCTCCGCTAAATGCGGAGAGGGCTTCTGCTGGCTGGAAGGTTCCACGGGTGGCGGGATCTCCAGTGCAGGCGTCAACAAAATCATCATGGGTACGAACTGCTGCATCAGAGAAGGTTACCACCATGTTGGACCTACTACAGCTTCCTCCGCGAACGGGGTTAAACAGACGAATCATGGTACCATCAGGACTTACCAGGTCTGCATCCAAATCTCCAACGTAGGTGTGGTCAATAACAAGGGAAACTTCCATGGAAGAGATGGTTGCCATCACCGTTGAGGCGACAACAGAAGTAACTTCGGGGGTGCCGTTGCTAGAAATGACGATCGGCGTATCCGTTGCCCCAGCCACTCCACAACCAAGGTTATCGGTAGTAAACTGGTAGACGGCCCAGTCGCCGGCACCACAGGTGTTGTTGGTCCTAACCCGCCAGGAATAGGTCGTGTTTGGCTCCATGGCCTGCCCAATCGCCAAAGTAGTCCCCGTAAGGCCGTTACCGATATAGGTAAGGAAAGAAAAATCACCCACCGAAGACAACTGGACATCGTAGCTGACGGCCTCGTCAACAGGTCCCCATTCAAAGGTTATTAATGGGTTAACTTCAGTTTCGTTGTTAGCTGGGGCAAGCTCTGCTGGCGCTTCAGCGAGGCTTCCGGCGAAGTCGACGATGAGGGTTATGTCGTCTGTTCCCGCGTCAGAGGTAATCGACACGACCACTTCATACAATCCAGCTGCGAGGCCTTCTCCTGGAACGATGAGGTCAAACTCTTGTCCGCCCACTGCTTCAGAGACAGAAATGGAGGGCATTAGGCCGGGGCTAAAGCTGCTGATGCTGACCTGGCTGCCCGCAGGGTGGCCTTCACCAACGTTGATCTGGAAGCTTGCAACACCGCTAATACAGGCTGTTGTACAGTTCGTCTCCGCCGTAAGTAGTAGAGGTAGCTGGGCTTGGTCAAAACCTTCAATTTTCAGGACACCTGTTCCGCAGGGATCAAGCCAGTCTTTCAGGCGTGTAGCTGGTGTGCCGCCGCCTTCCCAGCTTACGGGGAAGTAGCCGTAGACGTCGTATTCGTCGTTACCACAAGCGGCCTGGCCGCCGAAGAGTTGGCCACGGACGTGGCCGGTAACGTCAAAAATTGGAGAGCCCGAGGAGCCACTTTCGGTCGTTCCGATGGACCAGTCTGGCACCTCCAATAAATTACCGTTAACGTTCGGTGCTCCACCGCCGTTATTTGTACGATAGGTCTGGTTGAAACTAAAAGATATCCGTTTCTCGTCTACGCTTGGGTGGTGAATTCCCACAACGGTATCAGATGGTAAAGCAAAGTTGGCATCCCAGCCAGCAAAGAAAGCGTTGGCTTCTGGGACGACGGGATCGTCTAATTGGGTAATCGTAACATCGGAGTCTGCCCAGCTGGCCAAGTGACGGGTACCGGAGTTAAAGGTGTTTCGGTTACCGAAACCCGTTTGACCACTAGCAGCACTGCCTGGTTCGCGGCATTCAGGACTTTCGAAATTCCAGTAAGCAACCAAGGCCGGTCCACTTTCGGCCGTAACATTACAGTGATTTGCCGTCATGAAGAACGGCGTTCCATCTTGGTTGACGTTGTTGACCAAGAAGCCCGTACAAACGTCCGTACCATTAATGGTGTAAGCGGCAACACTCCGGATAATATCCCGGTAACTATCAACGATGCCCCAGCCATCTTCTCCGCTACAGGCCACGTCGAGGTTACAGGAGCCGGAAAGGACCTTGGTCACACCTTTGAAGTCGTGGTTAACGGCCGTAAGGTAAAGTTGGATTCTTTTCTTCAGTGCGGTTGGCACTGTAAGTTCAATAATGAGCTCTTCGCCTTCCAGCAACGGGCTCCAAAACTGGTTGTGATCTTCGTTGTCGCTGACGGTAAAAGGGCCGTATTTTTGCTCCGGGCTGATGAGGTAAAGGGCAGCTCCTTCGGGCAGGTTATATTCGGAGAAGCCGAGGTTCAGCGTCTTAGCGCCCTGGCTGAGTATGCGGGTTCTCCAGGTAGAAATTGCTCCCTCCTGCGTCCAACTGCCATGGGTTGACGGACGGACAGTGACCGGCAAGGCAACGGCAAAGGTTTGGGCTCGGCCAGGTTTCCGGGCCTCCAATTCTGCCGTCAACAAAGCCAAATTATCTTGTGCTGGCAGGGTGATGGTTGGCAAATTCCGCAACTCTTCGGAAGTCAGATTGTATTGTGCAAGCATTGCGGTAGATGTGCAAACTCCTAGCAGCAATGCAAAAAGAAGGTTTAATCGTTTCATTCTAGTTTCAATTTTATTCTCAACGTTTACCAAGGTAGGCCCAAAGAGAAGACTTAAATAATTGAATCTCTGATTTGTAGGATAATAGACAAAGCATTACCTTTGTGCCCCTTTACAAACCTTCCAGCCGGCCAAGCCGTCTTGACAAAATATAACAAACGATGAAAAGAACATTCCAACCCTCGAAGCGCCGTCGTCTAAACAAGCACGGTTTTCGCAGCAAAATGAGCAACAAGAACGGTCGCAAACTCCTCGCACGCCGCCGTGCAAAAGGTCGTCACAAGCTGACTGTTAGCGACGATACTTACAAGAAGTAACAAACCCCGCCGGGTATCCCGGAAGGTTTGATTTATTGCCCTCTTTCGATTTTGGTCGAAAGAGGGCTTTTTCAGTTTAAGCTGTAGGCAACGTAATCCCTTGGGATTGTTGGGTCATTTCGTAACGTGAATCAAGGGTGAAGTTCATTTCCATCCCTCAAGCGGCCCCATGTAGTAGGCTTACAAACCGAAAAGCCTTGGCAGCCAGAGGGCAATGTCTTCAAAGAAGGTGATCAATAGCAGCACCCCAACCATCGCAGTGAGGAAGGGCATTAACGGTCGGATCACTTTGGATACCGAGACCTTGGCACCCCCCGCTCCAACAAATAGTATCGTCCCGACTGGCGGTGTACAAAATACCATTTCCGCCGGTGATGACGGCTACTTTATTAGTAATTGTAGTATTGTTATTAGCATCCTCGGACAAGGTACTAACATTCAACGTTTACCACACGAGCGGTAAAAAACAGCTTTTACGGCTTCCTCCAGCCCACAATCGGTTTCCTTCGGTGCCCACCTTTGTCCTCCCCCCATCTCCGAGCGAGGCGATCACAAGCAGCCTAAATTCTCACCAAAAAATCCGTATCCCCAGCACAACACCAAACACACCCAACAGCAGCGCCCCAAAGCGCTGTGCTTTCAAAAGAACATCCGGCTTCAGAAAATTCCTGAGCTTACGGGCAGCCAAAATCTTCACCACATCAGTCAGCACGATAGTGCCAATAATACCGCCATAGATCGCCCAAGCCGACACATCGTCCAAGCTCCGTTCGTGGACCTGCGTTAGGGTAAACACCGACCAAAACCCGACGGTAAAAGGATTAAAAGTATTGATGGCAAAGCCCTGCAAAAAGACCCCAAAGAGCCCTCGCTTATTCGGAACCTGTCGTTCCCCGTCCAAGTCCGGTGGCGGCCGAAACCACATTATAATTGAAGTGGTAATAAGAATCACCACGCCAACGCTTCCCACAAGTTGCTGGAACATCGGATCGTCCGACACCTCGCCAAGCTCTCCCATGCCGTAATGGGTAGCCAAGACGAACACCATGTCGCTCAACCAGATTCCCAATGCTGCAGCAAAAGCCGCAGCAGTCCCCTGGCGGATGCTAAACTGCAAAAGCAATACCACCAATGGGCCCACCAGTAAAGCAAGAATGAGACCAGCACGAATACCTTCGAGGAGGTAGGACATATTTAACGGTTAGTATTTAGTGTACTAGCATTCAGCCCGCAAAGATACTGCGTACTAAATACTCCCCATTTAACACTAAGGCCGAGACATCGGATGAGCTTCCTACCGACTTTGCCAGGTAGAAAGGCGTATCCGATGACCGGCCTTTCGGACTACATTGAGACTACCCCAACGCCCACTGTCTAAATTCTAAGCTATAGACTACGCTTCGTCGTCCAGTATCTGCTCCGCGTGGACCTTGGTTTTCACCTTCGTGTATACCCGGTCAACAAGTCCGTTTTCATCGATAACAAAGGTCGTGCGCAGCACGCCCTCATACTCCCGGCCCATAAATTTTTTAGGGCCCCACACGCCAAACTGGTCCATCACCGAGTGGTCCTCATCTGCCAACAATGGCATCGGGAGTTCATGCTTGGTGATAAACTTCTGATGCTTTGCCGGCTTATCTGGGCTTATCCCCAAAAGCTCATAGCCTTTGGCCTGCAGCTCACCAAAGCTGTCGCGCAAGGAGCAAGCTGCTGCTGTACATCCGGGGGTATCATCCTTCGGATAGAAGAAGATGATGAGTTTTTTACCGGCGTAATCCGCCAAGGATACGGTGCTTTCGTCCTGGAGGATACCGGTAAAATTTGGGGCTTTGTCGCCCGGTTGGAGATGTGTCATGCGGAGAAAACAGAAGAGGGTGGGAATGGTTGTGTTGCAGTTGTTGCAGTTGAGGCAGTTGTTGCAGTTGTTGCAGTTGTTGCAGGTGTTGCAAACGTCGGAGGCGAGGCAGGAGTTATCCGCGAAATGGGATAATTACCGTCAATCAATACAGGTAACGATAGAATGGTAGGGGTGGGGCTTGCCCCTACCCCACGTTGTTGCGGGATTCGGGCGGGGTTCGGGTTGCGGGTTGCAGGGGTTGCAGGGGTTGCGGGTTGCGGGTTGCAGGGGTTGCA
>JBLIGS010000181.1:0-6329 GCA_047637095.1 Neolewinella sp.
TACTTTTACTAATCGCCGCCGCCATCGCCACGGCCGACACCTGGTCCTCCGAAATCGGGCAATATTTCAAGTTGCCAACCTATGACCTTGTCAAGTTCAGAAAGGTTCCACCAGGCCTCTCCGGCGGCATCAGCTGGCCAGGGACGTTGGCGGGTTTAGCCGGGGCGGCGTTCATCGCTGTTTCCTGCAGTTGGTTGCTGCCTTATTTCGACATACGGTTAGTTCTGATGATCACTCTTTCTGGTTTTATCGGCATGCTGATTGACAGTGTTCTAGGTTCACTATTGCAGGCGACTTACCAACATCCCGAAACCGGTGCCTTATCAGATGTCTGCCCGGAGGGCGGCGAATTGGTCTCCGGCTTTAGTTGGATGACGAATGATTTGGTTAATTTTTTGGCGATTGGAATTGGGGTAACGGTTGGGCCATTTGGGTTTGAATTATTGGGCATGTTTTAAACCGGCGCGCGGTAATGAATGCCCCCCAACCATTCTAGCGAAGGCCATAATTATTGATTAAGACACCGACGACTACCAGCCTAATACCTATTGCCTAAATCAGGCCTCAGGCCTGATTTCCACCGTCACCGTCGTCCCCTTCCCCGGCCTACTATCATACATAATTTCCCCTTCGAGGTAGGCCACCCGTTGTTCGATGCTGCCCAGGCCGAGGCCGCCGGGAGTTTTGGCATGGCTGAGGTTGAAGCCCTTGCCATCGTCTTCGACGATGAGGAGGAGCCCGGCCCCAGGCCGGGAAATCAACTTAGGTTCCTAGTGCATCAAGATCAAAGTTCGGTACAGTTATAACTTACCATCGCGGCACTGTACTTCCCAGCTGAAAACCTCACGTAGCTAAGGCTATGATCGCCTTTCAGCTGGTCGTCCAGCACCGCGCTGCCGGCGTTCTAACTAGCACCAACTTCAATCTTGACGCACTAGATTAATCAACAAGCCAGTTCCGACCTTGGGTATTCTGGCCGGATCTACAATTCGATCCACCGCTATCTCGTAATAGTGAGTACTTGAGTCTTGTTGGCCAGCTAACCAGTGTATCACGCCAACCGTCCTGTAGCCTAAAGTTCCCCATTTCCAATCACCCCGTTCATCCGCCAATGATGACATTCGATGCGCATAGGACAGGGGCAATTCCCGGTCAGACCTTACATAATGAATGGCAAGTTTGTACAGCTCATTAATATCCGAAGTGTCATTAGCAGGGTTCTCTACTACCGTAAGTAAGCTGTCCACCTCCCCAACAGCAGCAAAGGGCAGCAATAGCCACCCAAAAAACAACAGCCTTTTGATCACTTCCCTCATCACTCCGGAACGTCTCCATTCGTTTGGTCAGGCAAAAATTACGCTTTTTACCGCAACAGACATGCTTGAAAGCAGGGGTTTTTCTTTTCTATATGAATTCATAGAGGTTTGAAAACTCAAATCAAGAAGATTAGAATTTAGCAGCCTTTCCTCCTTTCAACTCAAACAAATCGCGCCTTCTTCCGTCGTTTTTTTGCGTAGCGGTTCTTGTACTGTGGTCCGCTCAACGTCCTGCGTCTAAGCTTCTTCGCAACCCGGGTTCCTTCTTTTTTCCAGCGCCTATTTTTGTAATCCGGCCCAGTCTTGAATCGCTTTTTAAGCTTTTGCTTCCCTTTACTATCTTTTTCAAATACCTCCGTTGATGGTTGACTATTCAAGCCAGCATCCTGGGCCTTAAGCGGACATACAGCGAACAGTGCCCCAAACAGGGCAATGAAAATTAATCTGGTTTGCATCGACTTCAATCTAAATGGTCAGGTAAAACAGTAGGCGAGTAAGTGGTTAGTTTACGTTCAGTCCTCCCCCAGGCTGCTATAATAAGCCCTTTATATACAATTATCAAAACGCTTACGGGCTATAACCTAGGATATATGTCCGCTAGAGTAGGTCTTTCCACAGAAGTCTCTGATTACTGCCCACTATCGTATACCTTGTCCGATCATGGGGCCTTAGGAATGCGAATAGAATAAAACCAGCTTTTCTTACCTGGTGATTTTGTTCCTGCCACCACCAAAAAATATTTGCATAGCACCGCTACGGAAAGGATTTTGGGCGGCAGCGGGCGCAAAATAAGGCGGTCAAGAATCATGGTTTATTTATTTCCTGTCCCTAAGGGCCAAACCAGCAAAAAACCACCTGTGCCAGCACTACTTCTTTTTATTAAAAACCCTATTCCGGGCAAAACCAAAACCCGGCTCGCCGCTGACGTGGGCAATGAGATGGCCTTAAAAATGTACCACGTCCTTACGGACTGGACCCGAGAGCAGGCCAGCGGCCTGGCCGACATCCAACGCTACCTCTACTACTCCAACGACGTCAACAACGACGACGCCTGGCCAGCCGAAGATTACCACAAACGCCTCCAGGCTGGAAACGGTCTTGGTGAACGTATGGAAGCCGCCTTTGCCGCCGCTTTTGCCGACGGCCACGACCGCGTCATTATCATTGGCAGCGACTGCCCCGGCATCACTACCGAATTCCTAGCCGAAGCTTTTACTGCCCTTAACGACAACGACGTCGTCATCGGCCCAGCCCTCGACGGCGGATATACCCTACTGGGCATGCGCAGCCTCCACCCTACCCTTTTCCGAGATATCGAATGGAGTACGGGGGAAGTTCTTCCCGTCACCCTAGAACGGGCGGCAAAAAAAAGACTGCAGGTAAAGCAGTTGGCTGCTTTATCCGATGTTGACTATTTAGCGGACTGGTTGAGTTATGGATGGGCGTTGCCTGAGTAGGCTTTAGATATCAGATTTTATTTTGTTCGCGTCCCTAAAGGACGCGAATAGAATAACTTCTCAAGAGGGCTTCTTCTTGTCCGCCACCACGATATACTGGTAATCCAGCGTCCGGTCATCACTACTCACTAGGTGAAAGCCAGCTTTCTTGAGCATGTCCTGAAGTGCACCCATGGCAAGGCGCTCCTTCTTTGGTGGGCCGACCCTAGTGTCCTTCCTTTTGTAATCAACGATGATAATTCTTCCGTCGGAACGGAGAGCTGGGTACAGTTTTTTCAGGTAAGCGATCTGGTTGTCGATGTACATGAAAGTGTTTACTAGCAGAATCATGTCTACCTCGCTCTTCTCGAGCAGCGGATCGTCGTACTTACCAAGGCGAGGTTCTAGACGAGACTGAAGCTCCTTTGGCAGTTCGAACTGCCGAAGGGTGTCAAGATAAGCGATGGCTTCAGGACGAACGTCGACGGCAATTACCCGGTCAACGTAGGGAACGAGGCGCTTGGTAAAGAATCCTTCTCCGGCGCCAATGTCTGCGATAACTTTCTCCTCAATATCTCCCATCGCGTCGATGACGGCTCCTGGCTGCTGCCAAATAAGCCGCTGGGATTCCGGCTCATCGTCAATGTACATTTCCTCATCTTTCAGCTGATTTTCATCGGGCTTGACATCGTCCACACATGCGGGCAAAAGGAAAAGAATAAAGAGAGAAAGACAGAGAAATCGCATGAACAAGGATTTGAATCGGTGCAAGATAGTTGATGGGCGCAACTATACAGGTTAGAAATGTCAACCGTAGGTTTTCGTTTACAATCTAACGGGCTTCTGCCGAGCAAATCTTCCGCATCAATTCCAACATTTTCTTCCGGAGGTCTTTGCTTTCGATGGTAAAATTATTGACCATGATGCAGAAGGCGAGTTGCTGGCCGTCGGCCCGGTCGGCATAGCCCGCGTAGGCCCGGGCGGCCCCCAGGGAACCCGACTTTGCCGCCAGCCGCCCCTCAGCGGCAGTACCTTTAAGATAGCCTTTCATGCTGCCGCTTTTGCCGGCAACGGGAATACTTTGTCGCCAAATGGCCAAATCGGTCTGCTGCCGTAAAAAAGCCGTCATTAGGCTTGCCGGAAAAAAATTCCGGGTAGCCAACCCGCTACCGTCTTTAAACTGAACACTGTTGGTAGGCAGGCCATGTTCCTTCAGCCAGTCGAGCATAACCTCCCCTGACGACAGTTCAAAGCGTTCCTTTCCTCTGGCTTTGTTGATCTCCCGTAGCAGGGCTTCGGCGTAGAGGTTGTTGCTTCGTTTGTTGGTCCGATCAACGATCACCGACAAAGCTGGCGACTCGTAAGTATCCAGCACTTTACCAGCCTTGAACCGACCACTGCCCAGTGTACGGTCGCTTTCGGCGGCGAGGGCGACCTTAACCCCGCCAGCCTCAAGGTGGCGGCAGAGGGCCTGGGCGGCGAAGAGCGGAGGATCGGGCAGGGCGCCTTTGATGGTGAACCGGCGGGTACCGACGGGGATCGTTCCCCGGACGTAGTTATCGTAATTGTAGGGTGCACCATAGATGTATGCCTGGTCACCACTTCCCTTCGGACCGCTCCTCAGCTCATTCGTAAGAAGTAAGCCAGGCACCTGCGGCCGCGCCCCCTGCATCGGTGGAGTACTCCCAACTTTCGTCCGCTGAAGGAAATCCAGGAAGTAAAAATTCTCGTGCACATTCAGACCGTAAGCCCCGGAACCATAGTAATTCCCAATGTCGCTCCACGGCCAGTCTGCCGCAACAGCATCGGTCCCATAGTAGCTCGCATCACCAATCACCCGGCCGTTAATGCTCGTAATTCCTGCTTTCCTTACCGCATCCGCCCAGCGGTCGAGTACCGCATTGAGGCCAGGAACACCTTTTAAATAAGGGCTCCCGAGGCTAGGATCTCCTCCGCCAACTATATACAAATCGCCTTGCAGCACGCCGTCTTCAATCTCTCCAGCGGCAATCAATTGGGTCCGAAAACGATGGTCAGGGCCAAGTACATCGATGGCAATCGCCGTTGTCAGTAGCTTCTGGGTAGAGGCTGGGATACAGGCGATGTGGGGATTTTTAGCGGCAACCCGATCGCCATTCCTGAGGTCAATAATGTCAATTGAGATCACGGCACCTGCGAGTTCCGGGTCTTCCGAAAACTGCCGAACGGCATCGCTAATCGTGGTTTGGCCCGCGAGAGGAACACCAATAAATAGTAAGAAGATATGTAGGAATCGCAAAAGAAAGGATGATTCAAGGTTGGGGCGGGAAGGGATATCCTGTGCAAGATGCAGCTTTTTAGGGCGTGGACAATAAAGCTGTCGTTTATGCTGAGCGTATCCGACCGGCGAAGCCAGCCGCGAAGCGCACTACAGGTGCATGGGAAGTTCTTTTTTGAAAGAATGATTTTCAGGAATAAAACAAAATCCCCACCTTTACCAACCAACCGGTTGGTAAAATAAAAAACATGCCCAAACTAAAGACCACTCCAGAGGTCATTCTTCGTTCTTCCTAGCAGCTGTTCCATCGCCACGGTTACCACGATACTTCCCTCAAGCAGTTGGCCGATGCTGCCGGCCTCGGCAAGGCCGGCATTCTCCACCACTTCGGCAGTAAGGCCGGCGTGATGGAAGCCGTAATAGAATTCGCCATCGATTGGTACCGGAGGAAAACCCTTTCCATCGTAAAGGAAGACCAATCCCTTGAAGACCGGTTGGAAGCTTTCGACGTCCCAGGCCACGGCCTAGCCGACTACGGTAGCCTCGACTATCCCGAGTACGTCGACGTCGAAGAGCAGGTTCTCCGCAGCATCGGTGGTTGCGAGCTGGTCCTTTCCCACTCCTTCGGAGGTGGATGCCTTGTTGAAGCGCTTAATAATTTACCAAAGGAGCTTCACCCCAAAAGGGCAATTTTCATGGCCATCTTCTCCGAAGTCCGCTGGATATTCACCGTCTATGCCAACAGCCTTGGTATCCGGCCTGTAGTCTTCGAAAACATGCAATACGTCATTGAAGAACGCACCGGTCGCAGCCTCGACGAATTCGACGTCGCAAGAAACGGTGCCAACCTTACCGGCATCCAGACTTTGCTGATTCACGATCCGGAGGACCAAGTTACCTCGTTCCGTAATGCGGAACGCAACCACAGTAATTGGCCCAGTAGCGTGCTCTACACGCCGAAGGGCGCTGGCCATCACCTCGGCACCGCCTCGGCACCGCCGAGGTCACCAACAACATCCTGGCCTTCTTGCTGGTGTAGATTACAACTGGAGGGTACCCTACCCCCGGGTGCTACAACCAATACTGGCAACCTGGAGCCAATGGCCGCGTCGGTTAGTGCGGAAGACTTGAGTCGATCTGGTGGAGTGAGTGATTATTACAAATAGGTTCCTTTGGAATGCAGTTGTTGCAGTTGATGCAGTTGTTGCAATTGTTGCAGTTGGTGCAGTTGTTGCAGTTGTTGCAATTGTTGCAGTTGGTGCTGTTGGTGCAGTTGTTGCAGTTGGTGCAGTTGTTGCAGTTGTTGCAGTTGGTGCAGTT
>JBLIGS010000182.1:0-6284 GCA_047637095.1 Neolewinella sp.
TCCAAAATTGTAGCTTATTTTGCAGTCGTGCTCTCATCTGGTCTTTGTGCTTAGTAACCCAAAGCTACTGGTTTGAGAGCACGTCTTTGTTTAGGCAAAAAATGGTGAGTGAAAAACCAATCAAAAGGAACACCCTACTCCTAAAGGTCATGCCAAGCTCCTTGAGTGGGTTAGCAAGCGTGCTCCTCAAGGCATAATACTGAAAGTAGCCATGGAGCCACGGGGATTTACCACGAGTCCCTAGCATATCATCTGACGGAATCGGGCATTGACATTTCGGTTGTATTACCTAATAAGATTAAGCGTTACACCGAGAGCTTCAATGAGCACTCTAAAAACGATTGGATTGATGCGGATATGATCGCTCGATATGCTTACGAACGTGAGCTTAAAACGTGGTCCCCCTCGACTCCTTTAATGCGGAGTCTCAAGAAATTATCCCGTGAACGTCAGCGACTTATCAACAACATTAGTTCGGTTAATAATCATCGTCATGCTGAAACAAATTCAGGTAAGCCGAAAGCTTCAATTCTCACTAGGCTTCAACGTCAAATCGCATTTTTAGAAACTCAGTTAAAGGAAGTAGACGAAGAGATCAACGAGCTTTGTGCACAAGATGAGGAGCTTGGTAAAATGGTTGTCCGGCTCAATACGATCTTTGGAATCAATACGATTAGCTCGATAACAATTCTGGCTGAAACCGATGGTTTTCGACTTTTTACCAAGCGATCACAATTGATTAAATACGCTGGCTATGATGTAGTAGAAAAGCAGTCGGGGACTTCCGTTAATGGTAAAACAAGAATCTCGAAAAAAGGCAACAGCCGCATCCGAAAAGCACTACACTTTCCCGCTATGACAGCAATCAGACAAGAGGGCATTTTTCTAGACGTCTACAATCGTGTCTTTGAACGTACGAAGTGTAAAATGCAAGCACTTGTAGCCGTTCAGCGTAAGCTTCTCATAACCATGTATGCCATGACGAAAAACGAAATGGATTATCAGATCAATTACCACAAGAAGAGAAAGGAGACAGCCTAAAAAAGACAGGCCGGCTCGAAGCCGACCTGCAGTGGATGCAGCTTACCAAGGTAAATGCTCCTTCTTACCATAAAATTAAGAAAAACTTACCGGAACGCTTGTTTTTGTACATAGCACCTGCGGACTAGTGGGCCAGCCTAATCAGCTATCGCATATCTTAATAAACCACAATCCTCCCAAGTGCCACCCGTTCCCGTTCTTCAACCCTAAGGCTGTACCAACCGGCAGGCAAACCACTAACATTAACCGCTAACCGAACCGGGCTTCCGCTGAGGCGGCGAGCAAGTTGCGTTCGTACCAAACGGCCAAACGCATCATACAACTCCACCTTGGCGCCGTCGCTAAAGACGAGGGCATTGGTCTGGACAAAAGCCGTCGTAGCCGCCGGGTTAGGAAAAATACCGGTTATGCTAAACTCTTCCAGGTCGCCGAGGTCGCAACTGCCAACAAGTAATCGTTGAGCTTCAGCGACATCAAGTGAGCCCCCGCTGGAGGTTCTGAACTCCAGGGAAGGGTTCGGAGTAGTGCTGCTGAGGATGGTAGCTTTGATCAGCCGAGCTGCGTCGGCAGGGTTGTTACGAATGAGGTCCTGAAGAACGGGGCAAGGAGTAGCGTAAAGCAAGGCAATGGCTCCCGTAACGTAGGGCGCAGCTGCGCTGGTGCTACCAAAGGTGCCGTAACGGCCACCAGGCATCGTGGTGTAGCTTTCTTGGCCCGGTGCGGCCAGATCGACTTTTTCTCGGCTGTAGCCAGAATTCATCCACAGCCGATCATTGGTATCCAAGTTGGCAACGCCAATCAGAAATTCGGTATCACAATCCGCCGGCATATCACCAAATGTATTTACATCCAAACTTCGGTTGGCCGTGCTGGCAGCAGTCAATACACCTTCTTGGCCCAACTCTTCATAAAGGCTACTCCAAACCGGAAATTGCTCACACCGGCTGTTTTCGATGCCGAAGCTGGCGTTGGTTGCAACGATGAAAGCGCCCTGGCTTCCGTTGGTGCTATTGTAAAGCTTCCGTTGGGCCAGTACATAACCGTAGGCCTCTACGATATCTGCAATGGTGTTGATGCTAAAAAGCATCATCTTCAGGTCCCAATTCGTCCCGGAAACACCCCGACCGTTGTTTCCTTTAGCTCCTAGGATACCAATTACGGAAGTACCGTGGGTATCATTCGGTAGGCTGTTGTCATCACCAATCATGTCCCAACCATGAATATCGTCAACGTAACCGTTGTTGTCATTGTCAATTCCGTCATTGGCCACCTCCCCAAGGTTCCGCCAAAGGTTTGGGGCGAGGTCTTCATGGCTAACATCAAAGCCAGCATCCAAAATGGCAACAACTATGTCTTCGCCTTCGGTCGTTTTTCCACCGGGGGTTAGGTCCCAAGCCCGATCAAAGCCGGCCCTTCTCAAATTCTGTTGGTCAGATTCATAAAGATCATCATCCGGGTCTGTCCGAAATTCAACCATACGGTTTCGCTCAACGGCAGAGACTCCTCTGGTAAACGACAGCTTTTGGTAGGCCTTATCAAGGCCTGCCTCATCGTTGAATTCTAGCAGGTATATATTCAGCGCCGGGACGATCAATCGTTGAGCGGAAGCCCCAACCATAGTCATTGGGCCTGGGTCATCAAAACGAACCAAAAGTCCAAGTTCGGGTATTTGCGCCTTAAGCACTCCTGATAATACAATAACAAGAAAAAGCTGAATGAGTAAAATTAAATTACTTTTTACCTCCAGTCTGGGGTTGATTGTGAACTGCATATTACTAAGGTAACAGGATTACCGGAGGTTGAGATGTTTGGTTTTGGGGAGGGTCGTTGGGCGGACGATAATTAAAGGCTGAGAAGGGGGCCGCGGACGCAGGTGCAGGGTTTGTTTAATTATACCAGGTTCTTAGTCTTTAGCCTACGGTTGGGATACAAGTGAGTCGACCTCCGAAGGAAGCAGCGCAGCTAAAAGTGCGTCGAGGAGCTATAAATTCACGGTTTTACCCCATGGATCGCACTCCTAATTAAGTCTTAAGAAAGAACTATTCACTAAATCGTCTTAGTGCCAAAAGAACGGGCACTGGAGTGCCCTCGATAGGTTCAAGCATCAGCATTCTCCATCCGCTCCTTCAGCAGTTGAATACGGTACCTGACGCCCGCCATCCAGAAACCAAACAGGGTCCAGCCAATGATGATGGGATAGAAGACCATGCGCATGGTACCATCCAGGTCTTCGCCACCGAAGGCGGGGTTGCCAGCTGCGCCGGGGTGCAAGGAGTTCCCTGCCAGCCGGGGCAGGACGTAGATCAGTGGGATGAGGCAGATGAAGGCAAAGATATTGTAGGCCGCGCTAAGGCGCGCCCGCTGCTCCGGATCTCGGAAGCTGGCCCGCAGGACAAAATAGCCGGCGTAGATCATCAGGGCAATCATCGTAGCAGTCTGTTTAGGATCCCAACTCCACCAGGTTCCCCAGGTGTACTTGGCCCAAACGGCGCCGGTGGTAAGGCCCAGCATGCCAAATAGCATGCCGACGCTGGTGAAGGCCACGGACCAGTAGTCGGCTTTGTCGCGAAGAGAAATAACGTCCGGCAATTCGTCGCTGACTTTGCCCGAACGGAGGAGGTATTTGATGGCATAGACGAATGCAGCAATGAAAACGAACATCATTGCGAACCAGAGACTGACGTGGAAATAGGTATTCCGGATGGTCTCGGCGAGATGGCCACGGAAAGGGAAGGTTGTGAAAGGTGTTGCCGTTACATCGCCGGACTTGATGCTGCTGACGATCCATTGGGCCTGGGCTCGCTGCGGCGAAGCAGCAGGGTTTTCCTGGCGAACACTGATGCCGAAGGGGTCGGCGAAATAACCCTCAACTGGGTTTTGGACGATAAGGGACAAAGTCGCCTTTTTAGCGTTTACATCCGGCAAATAGTCTGGAAGGGTGAAGGTGAAGCTGGCTTCCCGATCGTTCAGAACCTTAACGTCGGTTGCCGCGACGCTAAATTCGGGCGAAGTGTCATTCACTGGCTTTGCTCTTAACCACCCTTTCAATGCACCTGCGTCCGCGGCTGCAAAGGAAGTGTTGTATCCCACAACGTCCATAGTGATTGTTTCCCCCAGCTTAGCAGTCCGCACACTTGCCTCAACTATATTAGGCTTGAGCGGCACCAACATGCCAGCAACAATTCCATACAGGACCAACAAAACTCCGAGGGCTTTCCACCAATGGCGACGCATCATCTTTTC
Organism: Neolewinella sp.; assembly: GCA_047637095.1. Taxonomy (GTDB): domain Bacteria; phylum Bacteroidota; class Bacteroidia; order Chitinophagales; family Saprospiraceae; genus Neolewinella. Next base: position 4,285 of record JBLIGS010000182.1, read on the forward strand.
CATTGGGCAAAGGTGGACAGGATTGAGGGGATACGCAAGAATTGGTGCTTCTGGAGGTGGAATTTGATCCTTAGCTGATGGTTTTTACCCCCTCAGCTTGTCCAACAACGAGCTCAATTGGTCTGCTTCCGAATCATTGAGGTTCGAAAAGGCTATGTTATTAGACTTTTCTACCGCATCACTGGCCATGCCAATAACCTCCAAACCCGCTTCTGTTATCAGGATATCTACCCGCCGGCGATCGGCCTCACATTCCTGTCGTAGGACGTAGCCCTTGTCTTTAAGCTTGTCCACCAAACGGCTGGCATTACTCATCTTATCCAGCATTCGTTGGGTCAGGAGTTTCACCGTAGAAGGCTGCTCTCCCCGACCACGCAAAATGCGGAGGATGTTGAATTGCTGAAGGCTCAGGCCAAAAGGCTTGAGTGCGTCCGACGTCTGCTGGTTTAACCAGGAAGCAGAAAAAATAACGTTCACTTGTGCCCGGTGATTGGCCGACTTAAACTTAGGCTGCTGTATAGCTTCTTCAATGGTGCTCATAATTATTAAGATGTATTTTTCAATAAAGGAAACAAGTGTAAATAATTATACCCCAATAATGTTTACACACACACATGAAAAATAGATACAATTACATGTATTATTCAAGTTCATGTCCGTTTGCTAACGGATAAAGGTGTCATATATGGTGGCTAAACGATATTAGAAGGTGGGTATCTTTGCGGAACAAGCTGTCTCTTCAACTTTTCAGCAGTACAATCCCAGAAGACAATGAAAATCCTCATCATCGGTGGCGGCAACATGGGTAAAACCTATGCCCGTAGTTTACTTCGTGCTCACCTCGTTAAACCGGAAAACTTGATGGTCCTGGAGCGGAGTGAAGAGCAGGCGGAACGCCTGCGCGGCGAAAATATTGGTGTCATCCACACTGACCCAAACAAATGTTTAAATATCGCCGACCTCATCATTTTGGCCGTAAAGCCACAGGATAGCGCTCAGTTGTTTGCCAAACTCCGCCCATTTGCGGATCCGCAGCAGGTCTACCTATCCATCATGGCCGGGGTAACGATCAAGACCATCCAAGAAGGTTTGGGCGTAGAAAAGGTTATCCGAGCAATGCCTAATCTACCGGCCCAAATCGGTCTTGGGATGACCAGCTATACCGCCAGCGATGCGGTAACCCGCATCGAACTCGTCCTTGTCCAAAACCTGCTAAACACTACCGGAAAGGCCATCTACGTCATCGACGAGCCTGCCATCGATGCAACCACCGCCATTTCGGGTAGTGGGCCGGCCTATGTCCTCTATTTCATGCAAGCCATGATCGAAGCGGCTAAAGAAATGGGCTTCAACGAAAGCCAGGCAGAATTACTGGTAACCCAAACTTTCCGGGGTGCGGTAGAACTCCAGATGAAGAACGATGCAAGCTGCGAAGAATGGATTCAGCGCGTGTCTTCCAAAGGAGGAACGACCGAGGCGGCGATGAAGGCGTTTCGGGCGACGAGCGTTTTTGAGGATATTAAGTTGGGGGCGAAAGCAGCGTTGGCGAGGGCGAAGGAACTCGGCCTTAGGCCGTAGTTTGGTCTTTTGGTAGGTTGGGCTGCCGCACGTTACAAGCATGGCAGATGTTGGAGGCTGCCGCTTATTGGAGTATCACATCCTTCTCATTGGGCTTTTGGGCTATCTCGCCTATAAAATGCGGTAGCCCAAAAGACCAACTAACTAAAATGCCACCCTATTCCCTCTCGCTCGCAAGCACATATCCGCCAACACCAGCGCCGCCATGTTGTCCACGATTGCAATGGCGCGTGGCAGTACACAGGGGTCGTGTCGTCCCTTACCGGTAACGGTGACTTCTTCGCCTGCTTCGTTGACGCTGGACTGGTCCTTAATGATGGTTGCGACAGATTTGAAGGCGGCGCGGAAGTAAATATCTTCGCCGTTGGAGATGCCGCCCTGAACACCACCGCTGCGGTTGGTTCTGGTGCGAACGGTGCCGT
>JBLIGS010000183.1:0-6256 GCA_047637095.1 Neolewinella sp.
CCCCACAATCCTTTCCTTAGCAGTCCTAACGTTTTGCCATCCCTTTACCTCCTGCAACGAAGTAAGGTTCATCGTCAGGTCCTGGTGCCAGCCGACTACCCAATTGGCCCTGGGTGGTTTATCGAAATAGATGGACCGGACACAGACGGGATCATTGAAAAACGAGTTCAGCAATTGACCGAAGGCTGGAGTTCGTTTCAATCTCTCCACTACATCGGGATTATTTGATAGAAATTCACGGACACCAAAGCCATCGTTGTAGGGGTTGTTCCCAATAGACTCCAAGATGGACTCCACCTTAGATTGTGGCAAAAGGTGAGGAATAATTTGAACCCCTGAGTTGTCAAGCTGGTGCATTTGAATAATGATTAAGAAGGCAAGGTAAGCTTGAATAGGTTTAGACTTAACCATTCGCCAAAGCCTACCCCAATATTGAGCAACCGTTGGTCGAGTGGCCTCTGGCCCGAGAATAATTTCCATGTTCCGCCCTCGGGCCAGAGGCCACTCGACCATTAGTTCCTTCTTTTTCGGTGCACTAATTTTAAACAACCTAAAGCGTAAATTCTAAACACTAAATGCTAAGTACTACCTTAGCCCCATGTCCGATACCCCAATAAAAAAGCTATTTCTCCTCGATGGCCACGCCCTCGTTTATCGCGCCCACTTTGCCTTCATCAACCGGCCAATGATCAACGGTAAGGGGGTCAACACTTCGGCCATGTTTGGTTTTACCCGAACGCTGTGGGACATGATCAAAAATCAGAGCCCCACCCACCTGGCAGTCGTCTTTGATCCCAAGGGAGGAACCTTCCGGAACGAGATTGCGCCGGATTACAAAGCCAACCGGGACGAAACCCCGGAGGACATCATCTTGGCCTTTCCTTACATCCACCAAATCCTGCAGGGATTCAACATTCCGATTATCATCATCGATAATTATGAAGCGGATGATGTAATCGGTACGCTGGCAAAGCAGGCGGCCAAAGAAGACTTCCAAGTCTACATGGTTACCCCCGATAAGGACTATGGCCAGCTGGTAGAAGAAAACATCTTCATGTACAAGCCAAGCCGGATGGGCACTGGCATTGAGATTCTCGGCGTAGAAGAAATCAAAGCCAAATGGGGTATTGAAGACCCGATGCAGGTGATCGACATGCTTGGTTTGATGGGTGATAAGGTCGACAACATTCCCGGCGTACCGGGCATCGGCCCCAAGACGGCCGAGAAGATGATCCGTGAGTTCGGCAGCATGGAAAACCTGCTGGAGAACACCGACAAAATCAAGGGCAAAAACCAGGAGCGTCTCCGGGAGTTTCGGGAGCAAGCCCTACAGAGTAAGCTACTGGCAACGATTGTTATCGACGTTCCAGGTGTTTCCTTTAACGAGGAGGCCTATAAGATTGAGAACTTCGACCGGGAGCATTTGACCGATATTTTTCGTGACCTTGAGTTCAGAACCCTGGCCAACGAGATCCTTGGAGCTACCGGCCCCGCCGCGGCGCCAGCCGCCAGCCAGCAAGCCGACCTATTTGGCAATGCAACGTCCTCTGCACCTGCGTCCTCGGCAAGAAAAGGCTTCAAGGCCCCACCGGCCCACGCCATCGCAGACCACAACTTCACCAACACTGAACACAGCTACCACAAGGTCGACACCCCAGAAGAGCGCGCGGATTTGATTGCCCAGCTTGCCGACCAGCAGATCTTCGCCTTCGATACCGAGACCACCGGCGTCGACGCCGCTGCCGCCGAACTCGTCGGCATGTCCTTCAGCTGGAAAGAAGGCGAAGCCTACTACGTCCCCGTCCCCGCCGACCGCCCCGGAGCCGAAGCCATCGTCGCCGAATTTGCCGAAGTCTTCGCCGATCCTGAGACAGAAAAAGTAGGTCAAAACATCAAGTACGACCTCATGATGCTCGAGCGCTACGGCGCTATCGTCGGCGGAAAATTGCTCGACACAATGGTGATGCACTACCTGCTGCAGCCCGACAAACGGCACAAGATGGACATCCTCTCCGAGGAGTACCTCAACTACAAACCCGTTGCCATAGAGACCTTGATCGGTAAAGGGAAAAAACAACTCACCATGCGCCAGGTCCCCGTCGACAAAGTCGTCGACTACGCCTGCGAAGACGCCGACATCACGCTTCGTCTCTACCAAGTCCTTTGGCCAGAACTCGAAGAAGAAGGCCTCGTCGAGCTCTACGAAACCATCGAAGCGCCGCTCATCCCTGTCCTCAAAAACATCGAACTGGCCGGCATCAACCTCAATGTTGCCTTCCTCGACGATTACAGCAAAACGCTCACGGCGCAGCTTCGCGCCATCGAACAAGAAATTTACGAGGAGGCTGGCAGCCCATTCAATATCAGCTCCCCGAAGCAGATCGGCGAGATCCTTTTCGGCCGCATGGAAATCCCCTACAAAGGGCGAAAAACCAAGACCGGACAGTTCAAAACCGATGAAGCGACACTGCTTGATTTGGCTACCGACAACACCATCGTCAAGAAAATCCTGCGCTACCGGAGCCTGAGCAAACTGCTTTCCACCTACGTCGACGCACTTCCAAACCTCGTCAACAAAGAAACCAACCGGGTCCACTCCAGCTTCAACCAAACCGTCGCGGCCACCGGCCGCCTCTCCAGCTCGAACCCGAACATGCAAAACATTCCGATGCGGACGCCCGAAGGCGCCGAAGTCCGGAAAGCATTCATCCCTAGAGACGGAGACCACGTCCTGGTAGCATCGGATTACAGCCAGATTGAGCTCCGTTTGGTCGCCGCCCTAAGCGGTGACGAAGGCATGGTCGACGCCTTCAAAAACGCCCGAGATATTCACACGGCCACCGCAGCTCTGGTCTTCGACGTCCCCTTCGAGGAAGTCACCCGCCACCAGCGTGGCCAGGCAAAGACCATCAACTTTGCCATCCTCTACGGCGCAGGCGCAACGCGCCTGATGCAGCAGTTGGAGATCACCCGCAAGGAAGCCAGTGAACTCATCAAGAACTACTACGAACGGTTCCCAGGCCTGAAGGACTACATGAGTTCTTCCGTTGAAAACGCCAAGGAAGAAGGCTATGCCATGACGATGTTGGGCCGCAAGCGCGTCCTCCGAGACATCAACAGCAAGAACGGCATGACCCGCTCCATGGCCGAACGCATGGCCATGAACACCCCAATCCAGGGCACCGCTGCCGACATGATCAAGATCGCAATGATCCGAATCGACAAAGCCCTCCAAGACGGAGACTTCAAGACGAAGATGGTCCTCCAGGTCCATGATGAACTGGTCTTCGACATGCCCAAAGACGAAGTCGACCGCGTTATCCCCATCATCGAAGAACTGATGCGGGAAGCGATTCCTGATTTGCCTGTGCCGATCGTGGTGGAGACGGACAAGGGGGATAATTGGTTGGAAGCGCATTAGAATTGCCTGAGGCAATTCTTTAGACATCAGATTTTAAAAAACAGGCCCCGCACGACTTCTGTCATGCGGGGTCTGTTTTCTAATATCTGATGTCTAAAACCTGACATCTAAATTCTAATGTCTAAACTCTAACGAGCTTCTCCATTCCCAAATAAGGCTTCAACACCTCCGGCAACAGAATACCATCCGCCGTCTGGTTGTTTTCCAGCAAGGCAGCGATGATGCGCGGGAGGGCCAGGGCACTACCGTTGAGCGTGTGGGCAAAGTGGGTTTTGCCATCCTCCTTATAACGGAGTTTGAGGCGGTTACTCTGGAAAGTCTCGAAGCAGCTGACGCTACTTACTTCCAACCAGCGCTCTTGCGCTGCACTCCAAACTTCGAAATCGAACGTCATGGCAGAGGTGAAGCCGAGGTCGCCGCCGCAGAGGCGGAGGATGCGGAAGGGCAGGCCGAGTTCGTTGAGCAGTTCGCTAATATGGGCGACCATTTCATCGAGGATCCCGTAGCTCTTAGCTGGGTGAACCAGCTGAACGATTTCTACTTTGTCGAACTGGTGAACGCGGTTGAGACCGCGAACGTGGGCGCCGTAGCTGCCTGCTTCCCTACGGAAACAAGGCGTGTAGCCCGTAAGCTTGATGGGAAAATCTTTAGGGTCAACGATATCACCGCGGTAAAGATTCGTTAGGGGCACCTCTGCCGTAGGAATGAGGTAGAGATCGTCTTTAGTGGCGTGGTACATCTGCCCTTCCTTGTCCGGAAGTTGGCCGGTAGCGGTGGCACTTGCTTCGTTCACCAAGAGTGGTGGCTGAAATTCTTTGTAGCCCGCGGCGGTGTTTTTGTCGAGGAAATAGTTGACGAGGCCACGGGCCAGGCGTGCGCCCTGCCCTGTGAAGACGGGAAAGCCTGCGCCGGTGGTTTTCACACCGAGTTCGAGGTCAAAAATGCCGTATTCATCTGCCAGTTCCCAGTGCGGCTTGGCGCCGTCGCTCAGGGTTGGAAGTTCGCCTTCGAAGGCTTTGAAGATTTCGTTATCATCTTCCGTTACACCAGCAGGAACAAGTTCGTGGGGAACATTTGGCAGCGTCAAGAGCAGGTCGGTGAGGGTTGTTTTCACCTCATCTAACGCTGTTTCAGCAGTAGCTACTTGTTCTTTAATTTCGTTGACGCGCTCGCGCATTGCGTTCGCTTCTTCTTTTTTACCCGTCTTAAAAAGCTTACCAATTTCGCCGCTGAGTTGGTTGCGTTCCGCTAACAACTTATCGTTGGTCGTTTGCATCGCTTTGCGGCGGTCATCAAGTCCAACAATCTGGTCAATGGTGGCTTCCGCTTCAGCAACCTGTCGTTTGGCAAGGCCAGCAAGGACGCGGGTTTTGTCGTCGCGGAGGGTGTTTAGGAGTAACATATATAGATCGTTAGTTGGTTAGTCGTTTTGTTCATCAGTAGTCTCTGGGTCTTGAAACGGCAGCTTCTGCAAGCTACCATTTACAATTCTACAACACTAATGTGGGCGCGGACGCAGGTGCAAAGTGTGAGGATTAAAGAGGCAAGGCTTCCCTACCACCCAATCCACATTGATACCAACAACATTGAACAAAGCACCGTTAGTTGCTGTTTTCATTATCGAAGGTTGGCCGCTAGCCGGTTGCAAAGGTAACAATGGTTTTTCGACGTGTTTGCAAATAAAACCCTACTTTTGCCCCACAAGCATTCTGCCTGTACGACCAGCAAGCCACTTTTCTGAAGCTTCACCGGTCAAATCCCCCATTTTGCCTTATACGGACCAGGCACTTCTCTTCGCTTCCGTTCTGGAAGCCCGCCCTGCAGTATCGGCACAGTAATCCCCCCCCCATACCTGTGTGCACACAAACGATTGTGCCACTTTCCCCATATTACCCAATACATACTACCCAAAGATTAATGTTAAGCATAGCGCAACTAAAAGCGATGCTGGTTCCTGAACTCCGGGACCTAGCAATCAACATGGGACTTAAGTCCTTCCAAAAATTAAAGAAACAGGAGTTAATCCTGAAAATTCTCGAAGAACAGGCTGTTCAGGGTACTTCTAGTGCCAACGAACCACCCGCTGCCTCCGATACTGACCGTGTACCTAATCGCCGCGCTGCTGCGATGGCGACCAAAGCTGGAGACGATAAGGACGGTGACAAAAAGCCAGTACGTGGCCGTGGCCGAGCATCTGCCTCCAAGGACAAGGATGACGAAAAGCCGGCACGTGGCCGGGGTCGAGCATCTGCCTCCAAGGACAAAGACAAGGATGACGAAAAGCCAGCACGTGGCCGTGGTCGAGCATCTGCACGGGACGAAAAGCCCGCCAAAGAAGAACGCCCAGCACGTGGCCGTGGCCGAGCATCTGCACGGGACGAAAAGCCTGAAGCTGAAGAAAAGCCAATACGTAGCCGCCGATCTCCACGCGCCGAACAAGGTGACGAAGAAGAAAAGCCAGCACGTGGCCGTGGCCGAGCATCTGCACGGGACGAAAAGCCTGAAGCTGAAGAAAAGCCAACACGTAGCCGCCGATCCCCACGTGCCGCCCGTGAGGGAGGCGACGAGGAAGAACGTCCGGCCCGTGGTCGTGGACGCGGTCGCACACCTAACGAAGACTTCGCTGAAGACGAAGAGCAGCCAAGCCGTGGTCGCACGCCCCGCGCCCAGCAGGACGATGCTCCTGAAGACACCGCACGTGGACGAGGACGCACACCCCGCGCCCAGCAGGACGATGCTTCTGAAGACACCGCACGTGGACGAGGACGCACACCCCGCGCTCCACAAGATGATGCTTCTGAAGACACCGCACGTGGACGAGGACGCACACCCCGC
>JBLIGS010000184.1:0-6232 GCA_047637095.1 Neolewinella sp.
CCGTACGGCTTCGTCCAGGATCTTGTTGGCCGGAACCATCACGCCCATGTCGATGATCTCATAATTGTTACAAGCCAAGACTACACCGACGATGTTTTTACCGATGTCGTGGACGTCGCCTTTGACGGTGGCGAGGAGGATGGTGCCTTTGAATTGGCGGGAGGTTCGTTTTCGCTCGCTCTCCTCCGGAGAGGGGCCGGGGGAGAGGCCTTTAATAGCAGCCTCCGCCTTCGCCAACTCCGCCTTCTCCTTCTCAATAAAAGGATTCAAGTAAGCCACCGCAGCTTTCATCACCCGTGCCGACTTTACCACCTGCGGCAGGAACATCTTGCCGGAGCCAAATAAGTCTCCAACCACATTCATACCGTCCATCAGCGGACCTTCGATGACGTGCAGTGGGCGAGGATATTTCTTCCGGGCTTCTTCGGTATCTTCCGTAATGAACTCGGTGATGCCGCGAACGAGGCTGTGTTGCAGCCGCTGCTCTACGGTTGACTCTCGCCAAGCGAGGTCTTTGACGACCGAGCGACCGCCAACGTTTTTCAGGCCCTCGGCGATGTCCGTTAGCCGTTCCGTCGCGTCATCGCGACGGTTCAGGATAACGTCTTCGACGCTGTCCAATAGTTCTTTGGGGATATCCTGGTATACTTCAATCATACCGGCATTAACAATGCCCATGTCCATTCCTGCATCGATGGCGTGGTAGAGAAAGGCGGAGTGCATTGCTTCGCGTACAACGTTGTTGCCCCGGAAGCTGAAGCTTACGTTGGAAACACCGCCGCTGATCTTTGCCCCGGGGCAAAGTTCTTTGATCCGTCGCGTCGCCTTAATGAAGTCGACGCCGTAGTTGTTGTGCTCTTCAATACCAGTGGCAATGGCAAAGACGTTGGGATCGAAGATGATGTCTTCAGGGTTGAAATCTGCTTGTTCTACTAGCAATTTATAAGCGCGTGAGCAAATCTCAACTTTCCTGTTTTCTGTGTCTGCCTGCCCTGTCTCGTCAAAGGCCATCACGATGGCAGCAGCTCCGTAGGCTTTGACCAGCTTCGCCTGCCGTAGAAATTCTTCCTCTCCTTCCTTCATGGAGATGGAGTTGACAATGCATTTTCCTTGGACACACTGCAGGCCAGCCTCGATGACTTCCCACTTGGAGGAGTCGATCATGATTGGCAGCTTAGCAATATCAGGTTCCGCCATGAGTAGGTTGAGGAAGGTTACCATCGCCTCTTTGGAGTCGAGGAGACCTTCGTCCATGTTAACGTCGATGACCTGGGCACCACCCTCTACCTGGTGGAGGGCAACTGCCAATGCTTCGTCGTAATCACCATTCATGATCAGGCGACTGAATTTCCGGGAGCCGGTAACGTTGGTTCGTTCGCCAACGTTGATGAAATTGGTCTCCGGACGAACGATCAGCGGTTCAAGTCCAGCGTAGGTAGAATACGCGGGTAGGGTAGGGATTTCTCGCGGGGACATGCCGTCCACTGCTTTAGCCATCGCGGCAATGTGCTCGGGCGTTGTGCCACAACATCCACCAATAAGGTTTACAAACCCGCTGGCGGCAAAGTCTTTGATATACTGCTGCATCTCCTCTGCGTCCTGGTCATATTCTCCCATTTCATTGGGGAGGCCGGCATTGGGGTAGGCATGGACATTACATTCGGCGACCTTGCTGAGGGAGGCGATGTGGGTGCGCATTTCCTGCGCGCCAAGCGCGCAGTTAAGACCTACACACAACGGCCGGGCATGGGCAACAGAAATGTAGAAGGCTTCGACCGTTTGACCAGACAACGTTCTGCCAGAAGCATCGGTGATGGTGCCGGAGATCATGACGGGCAGTTCCCGGTCCAATTCCTGTCGGACGCGGTCTAGGGCAAAGAGGGCTGCTTTGGCGTTGAGGGTGTCGAAAATGGTTTCAATCAGGATCAGGTCAGACCCGCCGTCGGCGAGGCCTTTCATCTGGGTGTAGTAAGCATCGGCCAACTCGTGGAACGTCACTGCCCGATAACCGGGGTTGTTGACGTCGGGGCTGATGCTGAGGGTCCGGTTGGTGGGCCCAACTGCGCCGGCGACGAAGCGGGGCTTGGCGGGGTTTTTAGCGGTGTATTCATCGGCCGCTTCGCGGGCGACACGGGCCGCAGCCACGTTCATCTCGTAGACAATACGCTCCGTCCCGTAATCTGCCTGGGCAATGGTCGTACCCGAAAAGGTGTTGGTCTCGATAACATCCGCACCCGCCTCCAAATACTGGATATGGATTTCTTTGATAACATCCGGACGGGTCAATACCAGCAAGTCGTGGTTGCCCTTCAAGTCACTCGGGTGGTCCTCAAAATAACCTTTTCGGTAGTCTGCTTCCGTTAACCCATAACCCTGGATGAGGGACCCCATGGCACCGTCTAGCACAAGGATACGTTCGTTGAAAAGTTCAGTAATGGTCTTGGCAGACATAGAAGCATCTTTTAGGAGATTGCGAAGATAAACAGCCCACACCCAGCGGGAGTTCCGAGGTGAGAGTTTTGAAGTGGTTGTTACGATTTCTAGCGTTGTTCTACAGCCTTTGCGTCAGTTGTTTTCTTCCTGGAAAAGGTGCGAAGCACCGGCTATGGAAGGGAAGACGTCTTGGACCATCTCTCAAATCCCCTTTTTCCCAATCACCAGTAAAGCCTCTTCCATAACTTCGTCTTTACCTAGTTTTAGGCCTTTCACCGTCATTGGAACGTGAATGTCTGGCACAACGTTCCCCGGTACAGGGTTCGGAATTTCCAACATGATTGAATTAACCCGCAATCGAAAGTTTTCCTGCGGGCCAATCAACGTTTTTCCCTTTCCCTGGCTAGCGCCGTAGGTAATATTAGCCGATGCTCCTGCGGTGGAACCCATCAAAATGCCCCGGCGGTAACCTTGAACATAGCGGGCGAACATGCCGCTGGCCGAGAAGGAAACCTCATCAATAAGTACAATGACCTGCCCCCCGTAATGTCTTTTGGCTTTTTGTGGCTTTAGGAACTTGGTTAGCCTTTTTTGCATCCTCCGCTCCTTTTTAGAAACCGCACCATTCTCCCGGTTACGACGGTCTTTGCCCGTTTCTCCGGCAGGAGCCCTGGTTGGCCCAGTCATCTCTGCTCGGGAGGCAAACTGGAAACGCTGGTTGGTTAGAAAGCTGTATAAGTAAGAGACTCGACTGCTGCTGCCTCCGGTATTTCCCCGGATGTCAATGATCAATTGATCGATACTGCCGGTGTTTAAGCTGTCGAAAACACCACGGAGGTATTTGTAGTAATTACCGTTATTGAACTTACGGGTGGAAAAACTTCGGATGGAAAGGATCCCCGTTTCACCATCGTCGGAGAGGTTGAATTTTAAGGTCTTATTTATGTCGGTAACGGCCTTTTTGGGGTCTTTGTAGGGGCGATGAGTTGGGTGAAGAACCTGCTTACTTGGGGCGAAGTGATTCTCATCGAATTGAATTACGATGCTGTCTTTTTTACCGTAATACCGTTGGTAGCCGAGGGAGAATGCCCACCCCATCATGACCTTGGTCGCGTAGTTGTTTCCCTGGTCATTGAGACCTGTAAAGTGGCTCATGTTTTCGATGAGTTCGCTGGGCGAATGTCCGTCGATGTTAAGAACGAAGCTGCCAGCAGGAATACTATCCGTGGCCGTGCGCAATCCATTTTTGAGGACCCAGAGTCGACCACTATCGACGGGCATCATCTGGATAGGGAAGTGATTTTCCCGTAGGGAGATAGACGCAAGAGAATCGAAGTGGGGCTCTAGGATAAGGTGGCCACACTGGGTGGCGTTTTGAATGGGGCTGACGAGCTTGGCAAACTCATAATAGGCAATGCTGTCCCGGCCATCTACTGCTTCTTTAACCTCCCCTTGCACCTGCGTTCGCGCCGCCTCAATTGCCGCCAGGCCTTTTGCCCGAAAGCTCGCCGGGTGCGACTTTTTGATCTTTTCATAAATCTGGTCCACCATCGCCGAGACGTATTCACTGTCCAACATTCTTTGGGCGCGGACGCAGGTGCAAGAAATAAGAACAAGGAGCAGGGGAAGGACGAACAGTCGTTTCATGGGGAAGAAAATTAGGCTTCCAAGGTAATTGTCTACGCCGTGATTCAGGAACCTTGTACTGGTTTTAAAGGATGATTAACGTCTGTTCTATGCCATTCAAATTAAGAGGGTAGCATTGAATCATAGGTTTGTCTTATTAGGCCAGCCAAGAGATGTTTACAACTGAATCCAAGGAGTAAACGGCAGTGACGTTGACTTGGATTGGAAAATTAATTGAATTTTAGAATAAAACGATAGGGTTTATTTATTGATTTAAAAATCATAAATATTTGATGGTTAGTGTTTTGTGTTTTAATAATTAAGATTGATGTGGTATGTTATGTAAGATGGATTGCCTTTGTTAGTCTCTTCATCCCTAGGGGCTTACTCCCACTTTTACATCGTCAGCGGAACTAGCGTGCACCTAATTCCTAACTGATCTGCGGCTTCGGCTGCAAGGGGAGTATTGCTGAAAAGCCCCATAATGAAGAGTAGGCACCCACCATCCTAAAACGGATATCATGAGAATTACCAAGTTACTCAAAGGCAAGGAAATCGGCAAATCAATCGTAGCGGCCGGCTGTACCTGCAATACCTGTTGTTGTACCTGTACTTGTTGCTGGGGCGGCAGCGGCGGCGGAGACGGCGGCGATGTTTCAATCGAAGCCCAATAAGCCTTCTAACTTTTGTGTCCCGCCGTTTCGGCGGCGGGGCACAAATTCTCAAACCCAAAAAGATAGTAAAATCATGTACGATATAACCAGCTTTGACATCATAAAGGACGACGTAAACGACGTCTTCCAGGTCCGTACCAAGGCCAATGTTTTTCTGATCAGTTTTGACGATGCCGAGAAGCGAGAACTTTTTCAAGAGTTTTGTACCACCGTACAGGAAAACAAGGTGAGCTACCAACAAATTTATAAAAGCCTGACCGCACGTTATTCCGAAGAGAAAGTTTTGGACGTTATGTCAGAACTTAAAGAATACGAGCTCTTGCCAGCAGAGTTTTCTCAGATGGCTTTCAACGAATCCGCTTTTGGAGAAGAGGCTTCTAACTACATGGCAAGGTTTGACAAGAAAGTCCTCTTCATTGGCGGCGACCTTTTGGGCGTACCCTTTATGGAAAAGGCCAAGCGTGAAGGCTATACGGAAGCTACTTATTTGTCTCGTAACAACTGCGACTTCGAGTCCATTGAGGCTGGCATCGCAGCTGCTGATTTTGTGATTGTTGACGGGCACGAGTATAACCCTCGCCTTCTAAAGCTTATCAATAAAATTGCCGTCCGGCAGTCAAAGCCCTGGCTTTTGGTTGGCGGCATTGAAGGGACGGAGCTTAATATTGGGCCACTCTTCTTCGCTCGTGAAACCGGTTGTTACGAATGCCTGAGTAAGCGTAGAATGAGCCAGGACGAAGCCCTGAACTACAACAACGTCTACCACAAACACCTCGAAGACACTGGCACCGCCGGCCGGGCCGACCAATTTATCGACAACGGCATTCTGCTCGATTTGACGCTTAACTACGTCTTCATTGAAATGAGCAAGTACCTCGCCGAATGGTCCGTTCCCGAAACCTGGAAAGCCATGTTGTTGATTGACCTCTTCAGCTACAAGATGCGCAAGCACCATCTTCTCAAAGTGCCTTACTGCGAAGCCTGTAACCCACGGGTACAACACAACCTCGCTCCTTGGCTCGAAGCTGTAACCCTTAAATAGAACGCCCCATGACCACCATCGACACAAACCACCTACAGGCAGCACGCATGGTCTCTCCTGAGACGGGTATCCTGTCTCATATCATGCGAATGTCTCGCCTCAACGAAGATCCGCGCTTAATAAGCTACGGCATTTGGCCTGGGGATACCATACCACTTGGCGGAGAGAAGTTTGGCGGCCGCAGCAGTGGCTGTGGCTGGGAAGACACCGAGGCCCTGCTTGGCACCGTCGGCGAAACCCTTGAGCGTTACAGCTCCGCTTTTTACAATCTGGACGAGGCCCTGAATTGCTCTTATAGCGAGCTGCCAGGAGAAAACAACATCCCTCCCTCGGAGTATGGCCTTTTTCATGAAAAGCAGCACGAGGACGAGCGCTTCAGGATAAAGCCATTTACCGAAGACATTAAGCGCTATTGGTTCAAGGCTAAGGACCTAACCACTGGTCTTGATAGCTATGT
>JBLIGS010000185.1:0-6222 GCA_047637095.1 Neolewinella sp.
ATAATCAAAACCTTTCAAGCCTAACATCTCTAAGTTGGCGGAGAAATTAGACCAGCACCGTAGCTCTGTTTCCGAACAACTCTATGCCCTCCACCGAGCCGGTCTTCTACTCCTACTACCTACAAGTAAGAGTGGAATAGTCCGATTACAAGAACCTGAGAAAATCTATCTGGCAAACCCTAACCTCGCCCAACACCTTACTCCAGGCTCACCAGACAAGGGTTCCCTAAGAGAAATCTTCTTTTCCAACCAATTTACGGGTGCTGGAATTGAATTAACCGCGCCTAGATACGGCGACTTCATGCACAACGATTTTATTTTTGACGTCGGCGGAGCCAAGAAAGGACGTCAACAACTCAGAGGCAATGAAAATGCTTTTACTGCCGTCGATGACATACTGATCGGTTCCCACAGCCGAATCCCTCTCTGGCTCTTCGGCTTCCTCTATTAAGGAATCTCAATTCCACACCTCACTCCCCAAACAACGAATACTGCTTCCCCTCCGCCAATAAGCGAAAGCTTTTCCGGTGGTGCTCCGTTGCGCCAAATTCCTCAATGGCCGCCCGATGGGCCTTCGTCGGATAACCGGCATTGCTATTCCAGCTATACTGCGGGTAATCTACATGGATCTTCCGCATGTACTCGTCCCGATGCGTCTTCGCCAGAATTCCTGCTGCGGCAATCGACTGGTACTTTCCGTCGCCTTTGATCACGCACTCGTAAGGCATATCTCCATAGGGAACGAAATACTTTCCATCAATCAAAAGAAACTCCGGCTGCTCCGCCAGGGCATCTAACGCCCGGTGCATCGCCCGGTAACTCGACTGAAAGATGTTCCATTTATCAATCTCCTCCACACTAAAGCTGGCCACTTCCCAGCAAAGTGCTTCCTCCTCAATCTGCTTGCGCAGCGCATCACGCGCTGACTCCTTCAGCTTCTTACTGTCGTTAAGGTCAGCATTGCTGTAGCCCGGAGGAAAAATCACCGCTGCGGCAAAAACGGGACCAGACAGACAGCCACGGCCGGCTTCGTCGCAGCCAGCTTCAAGGCGGTTGGGGGTATGATGGGGAAGGAGCATGGGGCGAAGGTAGCTTTCAGAGTTTAGAAGTCAGAATTTAGAATTTAGACCTCACGGCTGAGAAATAAATCATTCCGCCTACTGTATTATTGACTTAGGAACAGAGACTATGAGAATAGTAGACTATCGTGGCGGACGATCCCCTAATGCACCTCCCAAACTAAGCTACCTAATTAAAAAAGGACGACCCGCCATTCAGCAGATCGTCCTTCTTCGAGACTAAAGTCTTTTACATTCCCCTCGGTTACTTGAGAGGATTTGCGGCAAGCGGGGCTCGGTCATTTAAGGTTTCCTGCGAAGCACAAAAAGCACGGCGACTAGCCTAAACCTTTTGAAAACCACCTTAAATGACCGAGTCAACAATGAGAATTACTTCTCAAAAATCTCCTCAGTCGAGCTGTAGTCCATTTCTTCCTTCTTAGCAATGTTGATGGCTTTTGTTGCCGTCGCTTCTGCCATCTTCTGGTCACCGGTCTTCTTGTAGAGCCATGCCAAAGTGTCGAGGTTCATGTAGTTCTCGTTGAGGGCTACAGACTGCTTAGCAAACTTGATGCCAGCAGCAAGGGTAGCTTCGTCGTCAGCGTTTTCGTAGATGTCCCAGGCAATGCTGTTCAACTCGCTGAAGTCGTCGCTTGGGTAGGCTTCGAAGTAAGCCATAGAAGCAGGGATAGATTTGCTGGCATCTCGTGTCTGCTGAGCTTTGAGCATACCGTAGTGTGCCGTCAGACGGTCCTTGATCGGAGCGGCGTACTCCGCGTACATCGGAGCAATTTTGTCTACTTCAGGAAGCGCGCGAGCGGCGTTGTCCTTCATGTACTTACCGATGATGGCCTGCTGCATGGTCATGAGGAAAGAACCGGAACCGGCGGCCTTCATGGCAGCCTCGGCGTTTTCAACGAGGAAGTTCATCTTGTCGCCGCCCAGGTCACCTGGGTTGCCGATGATCATCTCCATGACTTCTGGCTTCGTCCAGTCAGCTTTGTCCACTGTCTCGAGGTAAGAAGACATTACCATGCTGGCTTTCTCCTGCTCGTAGACGCCGGTAAGCGTCTTGGCGTAAGACTGTAGAAACTCCGGAGAGCGGTCGCCACCGTCGTACTGCCTATTGAGGGCACCGAGGTTTTCGTCGCCAACGGCTGCGTCAGCCAGTGCTAGGAATTCTTCTTGCGGGATGTAACCGAGACCTTTGTGTACGATGTCGCCGTTGCCGTCAACAAAGAGGTAGGTTGGGTAAACGGCTACACCGTAGCGCTTAGCGAGGCCTGGACCTTCGCCTTTTTCCATATCGAACTTAGCGTTGATGAAACGCTCGTTGTAGACTTCACCAACTTCCGGGTCAGGGAAAACCTTAGCGGCCATCATCTTACAGGGGCCACACCAAGTGGTGTAAGCGTCAATGAAGATCACTTTGTCTTCGGCTTTGGCCTGGGCCAGTAGTTCTTCGAATGGCTTTTCAACAAAGTCCATTCCAGCTGTCGCGTCTTGCGCGGAAAGGGTAAACGTGAATAGGCACGCTAGGAGGATAAGGGTATATTTCATTTGAATCCGTTGATGGTTTATTGGTGCCGAAGTTAATCGTTTTACTTCAGACCTATAGTTAACGTTGATCACTTCAAGTTAATTGTCGTGCTAACGATAGGGGTTTGGGGGCGGGGCCGCAGGTGCAATGATTGGACAATGGCAATGTTTTGTTTGCTTTTGCGTGCCAATGGCCCGCGTTTCGGCGGCTCAATGCGCCACCTCATCGGGCGGGGGCAAGCCCCGCCCCTACAACAACACCTTGCACCTGCGGCCGCGCCCAAAAACTTTCCAAACATTTAAACGCTCAATTATGCTTTTCTAACTATTTTTACATCCTGCAAAAATCCCCCCGACGGTAAACCATCTCCCGCCCCACTGCTTTTAACAGCAGCCCCGCCACCAACCGTCCAACGCGCCAGCATATGACCCACTCCGCCACCGATCTCCGAACCGCCATTTTCATCAAAGGCGCCCGCGCCAACAACCTGAAGAATGTCGACTTGGAAATCCCCAAGAATCAGTTGGTCGTCGTCACCGGCGTCAGCGGCAGCGGTAAGTCCAGCATAACCATGGACACCCTTTTTGCGGAAGGCCAACGCCGCTACGTCGAAAGCCTGAGCAGCTACGCCCGCCAGTTCCTGATGCGGATGAAGAAGCCAGATGTTGACTACATCCGAGGCATCTGCCCCGCCATCGCCATCGAGCAAAAGACGACCACGGCCAACGCCCGAAGTACCGTCGGCACCCTCACCGAAGTTTACGATTTCTTCCGCCTACTCTATGCCCGCGCCGGCCATACTTATAGCCCCGTCAGCGGCAAAGAAGTACAGCGCCACCAGGTTTCCGATGTCGTTAACCACATCACCAGCCTCGCAGAGGGCAGCCGCGTCCAACTCTTCTCTCCCCTACCCCGGGAATATGACGACCGGACGCTTAAACTAGAACTTGAGTTGCTGCAGCAAAAGGGCTACACCCGGGTTATGGCCGAGGACGAGGTCAAGCAAATCGACGATGTTCTTGAAAGTAATCTTCCAAGCCTGAGCAAGACCCTCGCGGAGTTGACCGACGCAGACGAAATGATGGTTCTGATTGACCGCTTCGTTATAAAGGCTGGCGACGAAGAGAACGTCAAACGTATCGCCGACTCCGTCGGCACCGCCTTCAACGAAGGCGGTGGCGAAGTCATCGTCTGGCAATCCGCAGACAGTTGGACCTCCTGGAACAACCGCTTCGAACTCGACGACATGGTCTTCCTCGAACCCAGCCCATCTCTGTTCAACTACAACAATCCCTACGGCGCCTGCCCCAAATGCGAAGGCTTCGGCAGAACGATGGGCATCGACGAAGACAAGGTAATTCCTGACCCTTCAAAATCGGTTTACGACGGCGCCGTTGCCTGTTGGTCCGGCAGCACCTTCGGCAGCTGGGAAAAAGACTTCCTCCGCCAGGCCAATAAATTCGACTTCCCCGTTCACACCCCTTACCTCAATCTGACCAAGGCGCAGAAACGGATCCTTTGGGACGGTAACCGCCACGTTGGCGGCATCACCAGCTTCTTCGATGAATTGGGTAAGAAGCTCTACAAGATTCAGAACCGGATCATGCTCGCCCGCTATCGCGGCCGCACCACCTGCAACACCTGCCACGGCGGCCGTCTCCGCCGCGAAGCAGAGTACGTCAAAGTCGGTGGCTTCGCCATCACCGAACTCCTCGACCTACCGATTGACCTACTGCAAAAGCACTTCAAGGAACTAAAGCTGGAGGAACACGACGCGGCCATCGCCCGGCGTCTCCTGCTAGAAATCAGTAATCGCCTGCAGTCCATGATGGACCTCGGCCTGAGCTACCTCACCATCAACCGCCTCAGCTCTACCCTCTCCGGCGGAGAGAGCCAGCGCATCAACCTCACCCGAACGTTGGGTAGTAACCTGACGGCTTCGATGTACATTCTGGACGAACCCAGCGTTGGCCTGCATCCCAGGGATACGGAACGGTTGATTACCGTCCTCCGTCGCCTTCGGGACCTGGGCAATACCGTCCTCGTCGTCGAACACGAAGAAGGTATCATTGCTGCGGCTGACTATTTGATCGACGTTGGGCCCGCCGCAGGAATAAACGGTGGATACATCACCTTTGCCGGCCCCTACGAAGACATCCACACCGAAGCTACCGAAAGCCTGACGACCAAGTACATGAGTGGGCGGATGTCCATTGCCGTACCGGAACAGCGCCGCCGCCTGACCAACTGGATCAAGATCGAAGGCGCCCGGATGCACAACCTCAAAAAAGTGGATGCCCGCATCCCGCTGAATGCGCTAACGGTTATTTCCGGTGTTTCCGGCAGTGGCAAGACCAGCCTTATCAAAGGCATCCTCTATCCCGCCCTCCGCCGGCAACTCGGCGAAGGCTCCAGCCAGGCACCAGGTCCACACATCGGTATTACCGGCGACCTCAGCCAGCTGACCCAGGTCGAGATGGTTAACCAAAGCCCTATCGGTAAATCTAGCCGGTCTAACCCCGTTACCTACGTCGGCGCCTACGATGCCATCAGGAACACGATGGCCAGCCAGCAATTGTCCAACATCCGAGGCTACAAGCCTGGCCACTTCAGTTTCAACGTCGACGGAGGTCGCTGCGACACCTGCAAGGGCGAAGGCGAGCAGACGGTAGAGATGCAGTTCTTGGCAGACGTCCGCCTTGTCTGCGAAGAATGCAACGGTGCCCGTTTCAAGAAGGAAGTTTTAGACGTTAGGTACAACGAGAAAAACATCTCAGAGATCCTCGACCTCAGTGTTGACGAAGCCGTAGAGTTCTTCGCTGAAAGTAAAGACATCAGCAAGAAACTGAAGCCGCTGCAGAATGTTGGCCTTGGCTACATCACCCTCGGCCAATCCTCTTCCACCCTCTCTGGTGGCGAAGCCCAGCGGGTAAAACTCGCCAGCTTCCTGACCAAGGAACGCAAGGGCGAACAGATCCTTTTCATCTTCGACGAACCGACAACCGGCTTGCACTTCCACGACGTGGCCATCTTACTGGAAGCCCTCAACGCCTTGGTTGAACGCGGACACACCGTCCTCGTCGTCGAGCACAACATGGACGTCATCAAGTCCGCTGATTACCTCATCGACCTCGGCCCAGAAGGAGGCCGAGATGGCGGACACATCGTTTTTCAAGGAACGCCGGAGGCCTTGGTGAAGAATGGGGAAGGGTTTACTGCGGGGTACCTTAAGTTAGTCTTGTAGACTGGTAGTCTGGCAGGCTACTGCATGTTGCAGCCCCCTAATATTTCTCCAACCATTTAACCGCCGCATCCAAAGCAGCATCTTCACCTTCTTTAGGTTCTACGATTACATCTGGCACCACCTCTTCGCCGTAAGCATTCTTATTGCGGTCGCCGTAGATGGAGATCGTCAATAGGAGCATGGCGTTGTCACTCATCATGATGTTGGTATTGGTAGTGGAGTAGCCGGCCGTAGGTTGGCCGAAGCTGCGGGCATTGTCTTTCTCTCGGAAGGCGATGGTTGTCACCTCGCCGGAGCTGGCGGTTTGCGGGCCGGTCAGGACCGCAATCCGGACACCCTTTGCTTTCAAAATATAGGCTGGTCCCGTCACCGTTGCCTCT
>JBLIGS010000186.1:0-6220 GCA_047637095.1 Neolewinella sp.
TGGAGCTGGGCGCTGGCCTGGAGCTGATTGGTGCGGAGTACACCGGAGAAGGTGGTATGAACCTGAACCGTGCTGGTGAAGGTTTGATCGCCATTGCCCTTCGTGACAACGCGACGATAAGCCTGGAAGTACGGGCGACGACTACGGTAACGCTGAGTGAGGAGCTGACATTGACTGATGCCATCACGGTACGGGAAGGTGTTGGCGCCAACGGCGTTGGCAACGGTCTTGGCCTTGCCTTCAACGCTGGCCTTGCACCTGCGACCGCGCACAATATGCTGCACCAGAATACGCCTAACCCAGTCCGTATGGAAACAGTGATCCGCTTCGAGCTGGCCGCTGCCGCTCCTGCAACATTGACACTGCGCGACGTTGCTGGCCGCTTGATTTCCGTTCAGGAAATCGACGCTGCTGCTGGTTTGAACACGGTGGAACTGACGAATATCAGGGCTTCTGGAGTTTTGACTTACACGCTTACTGCGGGTGCGTTCACTGCGACTAAGAAGATGGTGGTTGTTAAGTAACGCTGCGGCCTGAAGGCCGTTGAACAGCAGCCTGAAGGCTGCGGAACAAGCCCCGCTGCTTCTGAAGATGGAGTGGCGGGGCTTTTGTTTCGTGGCGACTAAAGAGAAGGGGAATAAACGTGAAAAGCTTGATTATTTTCTGTCGGGGTAAACCCACCTCTCTTTCATGGGTTATTCCCACTATGAGAACTGCTATGAAACCATTCCTATTATTCCTGCTACTGGCCCTGGGCTTTGGAATTACTTCCTGTAACCAGCCCGCTGAAGACTCGGCCGAAGCTGTTGTGTCCGATTCTGGAGATACTCCCAAGCCAGGAGAAAAATTCATGAAGGACGGGGTGAAAACCATTATTTTGGAGACACAGCCCTGGCCGGTAGGTGATGGAAATTATCCTGCTGCCGAAGGCTTTAACGCTGCTGCTTCCGACGAAAAGGCTATCCGCCTGGCCGATAGTATTGTGAAGTACCACGGTGGTTGGGAAGCCTACGCCAATACTCGTTTCCTGACCTGGGATTTCTTTGGTGTCCGTAAGTTAAGTTGGGATAAGCAAAAGAGGCGTGTACGTATTGAAGCGCCTAAGGACAACACGTTATACTTGTTGGACTTTAGCGACGAAGAGAGTTTGACGGGTCGCGTTCGCCGCTTTGGAGAAGAGGTAACGAATACGGATAGCTTGCAGATTTTCCTAAAAAAAGCTCATTCTATTTGGATAAATGACAGTTACTGGCTGGTGCATCAGTTCAAATTAAAGGATAGTGGTGTTACGCTGAAATATGGTGGTGAGGTACGAATTGACCCACAAGGCAAGCGCCCATGCCATATTCTGGAGATGACTTTTGAGGAGGTTGGCGATACGCCGGGTAACAAATACCGCCTGTACGTTGACAAAGCAACCTACCGGATCAACACCTGGCAGTTCTTCAGTAGCGCCGGTGATGAGGAGCCTGCCATGGAAACGCCTTGGAAAGGCTACCTTCCTTATGGTGATATTGTGTTGTCGGATGATCGGGGAGGGCGCTTTCAACTGGGCCCTATCGGGGTGAATTCCGTCTTGAACGACAAAACTTTTACGGAGTTTTAAGCAAGCACTAAGTTTTATGCTAGGGAAAAGGGCCACTGAGATTCACCAGTGGCCCTTTTCCGTTTTTTGGTTCTGTAATCAGACCAGGCTAAAACCCGATCCGTTTACGCTGGATAGAAAGTTCCTTGGTGTCAAGTTTAAGGTGTTCTACATCAGATTTAAGGATCCGAATCTTTTTACCCTTGTCTTCTCCTTTAACATCTTCCGAGGAGCGTCTCAGGTCATGTTCACGTAATACGTCGATCACGATTTTACGGACAGAACGTGCGTTGCCGAAGAAAGAGTCTCGGTATTTGTGTAAAAATTTGAGGTAGGCATTCAGGTGTTTACCGGCAGCGGGTGTGAGTTGCGCGTTTTGATCAGAGAACATACGTTCGGCAATTTCCATCAGTTGCTCTGGCGGATAGTCTTCGAAGCGAAGTGTTTTGTCAAACCTGCTGCTGAGGCCGGGATTAGCTTTCAGGAAGACATCCATATTGTCGGGGTAGCCAGCCACACAGACGAAGAACTCTCCCCGCCGGTCTTCCATCCGTTTGAGCAATGCCTGGATAGCCTCATCGCCAAAGTCTCCGCGTTGCGAGGATTTTTGTGTGAGGGAATAGGCTTCATCGATAAACAAGACACCGCCGATGGATTCGTCAACCTTCTTGGCTGTTTTTTCTGCGGTTTGCCCAACGTACCCGGCCACCATTCCCTGGCGATCGGTTTCTACGATGTGTCCGCGTTCGAGGATACCCAGCGCGTTGTACAATTTGGCTAGGATACGGGCCACGGTAGTTTTACCTGTTCCGGGGTTACCGATGAGCACGGTATGCAGGTGGAAGCTGTTCAATACGTCTCGTCCAATTTGTCGGTAGTAACGTACTAGGCTAACTAGGTCATGGAGTTGCCGTTTTATGTTCTCCATTCCGATGAGGCTGTCCAGTTCTGCGAGTGCTTCTTTCAACATATCATCGTTGATTGGGATGGCAGGAGGTTCCTTCTTCTTGAGGCCTTTTATTCTGTTGACATCATCGATTTCAATGGTGCTGAGTTGCTCAGCGGTTAATTTAGCAGCTTTCTCTTCATCCGCCATTAGGCGCAGTGCCATCTGGACCTTGGCCTTTTCGACAAGGTCATGAACATAGCGGGCGTTACCGAAAGAACGGTCTCTGTTGCGGTAGGCTTTGGTGATGATCTCATCGATCCGGGCTTTGGCCGTCAGGGTGAGTGTTACCCCCTGTTGCTTGGCTGCGTAGTCTGCGATTGTACTAAGTTCCTGCGGCAGGAAGTCGCGGAAATCATAATTATGCTTAAAGCGTGACTTTAGCCCGGTGTTGCTGTCTAGGAACCGTTTCATCTCGTCGGGGTAACCGGCAACGATCACCGCCAGATCACCGGCACCATTGGACATTTCTTTAACGAGGATTTCAATCACCTCCCGGCCGAAGTCTTTGCCGTCATCATTGCTACGGGCCAGCGCGTAAGCTTCATCAATGAACAAAACACCGCCTCTGGCTCTGTCGATGACCTCCCGTGTTTTAGGTGCCGTTTGGCCAATGTATTCACCGACGAGGTCGACCCGGTCGGCCACTACGGTATGTCCGCTGGATAGTAAGCCCATTTTACAGTAAAGCTGTCCCATCATTCGGGCGACGGTTGTTTTTCCCGTGCCAGGGTTGCCTATGAATACGGAATGGACATCCATGCCTTTATCCATCTCAAATCCCCGCTTCTGGCGCAGTTGTAAAAACCGGATGTAAACGGCATGTTCCCGAACCTGGCGTTTTACCTCATGTAAACCAGTGAGGGCGGTGAGGCGCGCCATGATGTCTTCGAAGGTATCATCGGGTTCCTCCGTTTTTGGCGCCAGGATAAGGCTATTTTCCTTCCCCGGTAAGTAAACGGAAGGGTAGCCAGGAATGGCTTCGTCATCTACAATGAAGGGGATGCTGGCAATTAGATTGTCAAGAAATACAATGTCGGCCGTATAGCTATTGGCCCGCCAAAGATTAGGGTTGGCAGCCCCCCAGCCAGCGGTGACCTTAACAATATCCTGTTCTTTTTTTACTTGTTGCAGGCGAATGACCTGGCCTTTAAGTTCTCTGGCCTGATTGTGGAATTTGGTGAATAGTTCAAGGTGCCATTCTTCCTCAGGCTGCAGGTTACGGAAACTCAGCTCAAGATAAACGTAACGGGTTTCCTTAACGGCAAATTCCTTGAGGAAAACGCGGTCCGCATCCATCACGTCGTCGTAAGGGCCTTCATAAAGCCTGGCTGTGACTAATTCCAGGTACTTCTCGACGGATTCTTTTGGCTCCCAATCATCATCCAACGCTTCGGAGGTGTTATCGCCTGGCTCAATGATGTAGAAATACTTGCTGCCAACTTTCTGGCCTTTGATGAAAGCTTCCCAGTAATACGTGCCGCACTGCCAGAAGGTCCCCTGTTTTTGGTTGCCCCAGCCTTCCCGAAGGTAAATTACGTTGTCGAACTTACTTATCTCCTTTTCGATGGTAAGGCTGCAAATTTCGGTCTGCTCTCCTTCGATAATACTGAAACATTTTAACTCTACACGGAGGGACCAGTCTTCAAGATCAAAGTTCTTATTGAAGAGCGAAAGCTCGGTATAGATGTAAGCAGTCTCAAACCGATCAAAGACCTGACGGTACTTCTTTACGTTCTCCCAGAGGTATTCTGTGGAGTTATAGACCTTGAGCTCCTTGAACTTATAGGGCGGAGGTATATTATCGTTTTCGTCCTGACTGCTATGCATTACAAGTAAAGTAAAACAAAAATAAGGTGCCATGCAAATGGAGCCGGAAGAGCGGCCCGGTCTGGTGACATGATGGAAGAGAGGGGGAGCGCTTTTTAATGTGGAAATGCTGTTTTTATAACTTTGCTGTTCTATGCTAAGGCGAGCCTGCTGAGCCTACCGAAATACAGATGCAAAGACCAGGTTGACCCCGTAGGCATTAGGCATGAAAAAGGTGCACCAGACAACAGCCAGCGCACCTCAAAACCACCTATCTAAACTTGGAGGCAAACATTGCCTCCAAGTCTGACAGCTCGAGCAATAAACTAAGATACTAGCATTAGGTTGCGAAAAAGCGATTTTTTTATGTGCTGGTTTTCATACTGTAAGCGTTCAGTGCTCTTTCCGTGGCTTTAGGTAGGGTAGGAATGGTACGGAGGAAAAGGTTTCGGAACGAAGGGGTTCGTCTAACTACGGTATCTTCAAAGAGTTAAGTCTAGGTTAAGTCTGTAGAAATGGCTCCAGCCGCAACTTATTTTTCCGCTGGTGTAGTTATCTTGGAGCATAAAATTCCTTTATTATGAACCAGGATGCTCTTACTGATATGAAGTGGCGACGCCTTGACGGCCGCCGGATCGAACTACCGATCGCTGATGCGGTACGTGATACCCTC
Source organism: Neolewinella sp. (assembly GCA_047637095.1). Classification (GTDB taxonomy): domain Bacteria; phylum Bacteroidota; class Bacteroidia; order Chitinophagales; family Saprospiraceae; genus Neolewinella. The sequence continues at coordinate 5,014 of JBLIGS010000186.1, forward strand.
ATTCGTGAAAAAGAAGCGGGACATCGCCTAAAAGTCTGTATTGGTACCGATAGCCAGGTCCGGGGTAAGGTGACTGAATTTGCCACCGTAATCGTTTTTGTACGCGAAAAGAAGGGTGGTTTCATGTTCATCACTAACTACAAGAGCCTGCAAAAGATGACCATCCGTGAACGGATGATTCTGGAAGTCGCCCGCTCGGTAGAAATCTCCTACGCACTCTGTAACCTCCTCGATGAGCATAACGTAGAATTGGAGGTTCACGCGGACATTAACACAGACCCTTCCTTCGAGTCCAATACGGCACTCAAGGAGGCCATGGGCTACATTCTTGGCATGGGGTTTGTATTCAAGGCAAAGCCGGATGCTTTTGCCAGCTCAGCCTGTGCGGATAAGGTCTGCTAACCATTGCCTTTATCAGGTCGTCTAGCACAAGCAAACCATCAACGGGTTGTTCTTCAGGGAGCAATCCGTTGATATTTTTCTCTGCTCCGTTATCCTTTTTTCGCACCTGCGGCCGCGCCCAGGTAATACTACTTAAAGGCTGCTAGGGTTCGACAAGACGGTCGGAAGGTATTTTTACTGCCGGTGGCTTCTTCCATTTAGGACGTTGGAAGAAGAGATAAGCCATCGTGAAAATTACCAACCAATAGATGATTTCGACGGACCAGGCAAGTACCATAGTGCCCCAGGATGCCCGGACTACGCCAAAAATAAGGATCACGTAACCGGCAGCGGCAAGGCTCTGGATCTTAAGTGCCAGAGTAGTTTCCCCCGCTCCGATCAGGCCATTAAAGAAGATACTGCCAAAACTAAAGGTGGTCATAATGCCCCACAAGACCCAGAAAACCGGGTACGCCGCCTCGATGAGGTATGCCCGTTCGTCGCCCAGGATAGGGTAGAGGACCTGCGTCGGAAAGGCCAGTAATGGAAGGATCATCAAGGTGGTGATGCCAAGAGACAAGAAGGATGTTTTCCACAAGACTGTGCGCACGTTTTCCGGCTGCCCGGCGCCGACAAAGTAACTGGCCATCGTGTTGATGCCAGTACAGAAACCCCAGGCTGGTATGGATAGAATGAGGTAGGCAATTCGGACAATATTGGTAATGGCCAATGACCGTTCTCCGAAGTTTTCTACGAGGCCGAAAAAGACAAAACCACTGCCCAGTCCCACTACGGACATGGCTACAATCGGTACCGACAAGCCGAA
>JBLIGS010000187.1:0-6188 GCA_047637095.1 Neolewinella sp.
TACTGTCTTCCTTTAGCGTTCCGCTGATCCGACCGCTTTTTTGCAGATGAGCGGCGAGGGTATCACGTGCCTCGTCAAGGTTTTTGGCAATAGCGTCTTCCGGTGGCTTGTTGTCTTCTTGGTATTCATAGCGCTGGAAGAGGCTGTCTGTATCATCGAGGCCCATAGCCGAGGCCAGGTAATAGCGGTTCATCAGGTTACGTGAACCGCTGAGGTGCAGCATGGCCTCAACGTTTTTGCCATTGTGTGCACGGTGAGTGGCGTTGGCGCTACCGAGGTACAGGTGGTTTGCCTCGCTGGTGGAAAAAGCGTAAACCTTTGCGTGGATGTCGTGAACAGTTGCATGATCAGGAGGCGCGGCCGCAGGTGCCCTAGAGGTTGCAGGAGCAGGGGAGGTAAGCTCAACTTCCTCGGTTAGTTCGGGGTCGGCAAACTCGGCCAGGGTTGTGTCTTTGAGGTGGTAGGCTTCCAGCTGATCCAAAGTGCCTTTGCTGAGGTTGGCCAGTTCGTTACGTCGGCTGACTAGTTTCAGGGGAACGTTGCCGTAACGTCGGCGTTTCAACATATCTTCCACTACTGATTCGGTCAGAAAAGGGGATACTACTAGCCCACCAACGATCAGGTTAGGTAGCCAGTTGGCTGGCGCGTCGGCTTGGTCGATGAGAAAGTCGAAATCAGCGAACTGTCCGTTGGTAGAGAAAGCGGCCCGGCTAAGGTCGGCCAAAAAAGTGGTGTGGTTGCCTCTAGTGTCGTATCGGTTGCAGAGGTCCGAGAAGAAACGAACAAGGGGCGCGGCCTTCGTTTGCGTTGTCCGCCCTACCCTACCTTCGATGCTGGCCATTACGTCGGCGCTTTGGTCGTAAGTGAGGTTTCGGCTTCCGATCAGGCAACGGTAGACGATACCGTCGCCGTCCCGTTCTTCGTAGCGCACTACCCATAACTTGGGATGAAACGAGCCGCCCGAAGGTGGAGGAACCTGGATAACAACCTCCTCCAGCCAGCAAAGCAGCGGATGTTGTACTTGGGGAAAGAGAATACGTCCGTGCTGACAAAATACCCGGAGTTGCCTGCCTTGTTCCTGTACTGCTTGGAGCATAGGCAGGCCGATTTCGGCGGTACGAGGGTCTGCATCCCCGCCACGGAGTAGTTTTAGTGGGACGGTAAGCAGGGTATTCAGATCTAGCGAATAAGTCGTCGCTAAGGCGTAGTTGAATACGAAGCCGGGCGGAGGTTCCAGCAATTCGCTGAGCAGGTATCGGTTGTTGTGTAGATCAAGCATGGGCCTTACGAATGCCCACGGTGAGGTCGTGGAGGTGATTTTTGACGGTTGGCCAGCGGTAATCGAATACGGGGTTGACGGTGCCGTTGCCCGAAGCCCAGCTCAGGCCTGGGGTGGCGTTGGGGGCCAGGGCCTCGGCACGACTGAGGTCATGAAGGCGGGCGCGCGCTCCCTTCATGCGGTACTCTCTTTCTTCGATGACTTCAAGCGCTTCCATTCCTTGGTCGGTACGGGTGAGTAGTCGCTGGCTCCATGCACGGAGAAAGATGGCGGTGTCATTGTCGCTACGAGGAAAAGCAGCCAGAAGATTGTCTACGTCGATGGGTTGCAATCGCCAACGCTCGACATCCCCGTAAAGGGTCTTGTGGGCGGCATGTAGTGTTTGAGTCGTCTCGTCCTCATTATCCATCCGCTCTGTTTTTACGCGAAGCGCCAGGTTGTAAGCCAGTAAGGCGCTACGGCAGACCATCTCGTAGGTTCGGGAGTGGCGCAGATAACCGGCGTGTACTGACAATGCGGGGTGGTCGAAGAAATCCGGGGCATGGTCTACTTCCAATACATCCGCTTCTTCATGTTCCGCCAGGCGAAGCAAACTGGCGAAGAGTGAGTTAGCGTGCGTTCGTTTAATCTGCGTCCGTAGGAAGGCGGCGTCTTTCGCGTCCAGTCGAACGTTGAGTTCGGCAAGCCAATCGCCGGCGGGACGTGGTTGTTGGCTGAGGGCGGCAAATCCAAAATCGGCATCTCCCTGTCGCCAGTGGGGTAAACAACGTGCGACAAATTGGCGTAAACTCCCATAGTTTTCCACCAGGCCAAACTGCCTGATACCGGACCAGTAAGCGCCCGACGGCTTTTGCTTCAATGCTTTCCCCGCCGTTTTACCAATGATCCCCCACGCTACGCCGGCTTCGTCGTTACTAACCAGGTGACCGATGGCTTCAAACTCCTTTTGGTAAAGCTGTTGGACAACCTCCCTCACACCTTTCTTCCCCGGTTTGGCAGCGATTTCTCGCAGCAATTGTGGCACCAACAGGAAGTAGACCGCACGGGTATGCAGGGTAGATGTACCCGGAAAAAGGTGATTGGCCAGCCCATCACGGATTTGCCCGAGCCCGAGTTCGTCGAGGGTACCCCTCGGGGTAAGGCGATTGAGGGCCGCTTCGATTCGTTGGCGGTCCTGGGTTGAAAAGTCTATCCAGCCTAAGGTCATGATGGTTGGCGGTGAAGTTGGTCAATGGTTCGGCCCTGCTGGTCTTTCCACATTACCCATCCGTTGGAGTTTCGGCCAAGGACTACACTGCTGGCGGCGCTGGGAGAGCTGAAGATTACGTTGCGGGTAAACGTCAGGTTAACACCGTCAGTTACTAAGCCGCCGTCAGCCAGGAGCTCTTCTTTAATTCTTCCCGCCCACTTTCCAAACGAAGAAACAGATTCCAACGCAGCCTGTGAGCACTCGAAAACGACAAACCCTTCTTCGGTGAGGTCTCCTTCGGCCTTTACGCCCCTACCGGAGAGGTACAATACTTCTGCGATGGGGACTTCTTCTCTACTCTTAGCTTTATCAAAAACCGGGTAGCCGAGGGTAGAAAGCAGTAAGCTAATCGTTTCAAAAGTGTCTTCGAGGTCAGCTGCCATTCCTTCGGAGACGTGGGGCATACTCTCGCTCCGATTGTTATCGAGGGTGAAGCGACTGGCAAGCCCTGCATTTAGTATACCTAGATGTTCCAGATAACCAGCATGAGCGAAGGTGAAGGTATTGTCTTTAGCAATGCAGACGGCGGCGTAGTCCCACCAGTCCTTTCCATTGCTATGCTGTCCAATACGGGTAAGACAATGTTCTGCTTTACCGATGTAGACAGTTTCTCGGCCAGTTTCGGGATTATCGCCGAAAAGGAAGTAAGTGCCCACCTGATTCAGTTCCGGTCGACGGGTACCGATCTCGGGCATTTTACTGCGAGGAAAGATGATGATCTTAACAATGCGGCTGGTGACGTGGGCAATACGCGTGCCGCGTGGTGTACCGTCAGTAAGTAAGATTTCTATGTTCTGGGGTCGAGGCATCTAATAGGCATTAAGTAATCAAAAAACATAATAAACTGGAGGCAGAATTTATAAAGGCAAGATTAGCCCCCCTACTCAATCCCCAACTCCTTAGCCAAATCCGGATCAGAAGCTTTCAAATTCCGCTCCAGCTCAGCAATCCGCAACCTGAGGAGCTTGTTGAGTTCAATGGTCTGCTCTTCCGTGTCGGAGACATTATCAGCAGCACCTTGACCATAACGACGGCCGGTACTTTTGGATAAGTCAACCAAGATGAGGTCATCGATGGCGACGTCGAAGAGCTGACCAAGTTGGACCAATCCTTCCATTTTGGGCTGACTAGCACCACTCACGTAGCGGCCAACTTGTTGAGGAGTGAGATTTATTTCTCTTGCCAAGTCTGCTACCCGCATCCGTTTGCTGGCTAATAACTCATTGATGTTCTTGCTGAAATACATTAAGTAAATTAAATATGCGTGAGCAATAGAATCATAAAAATTTCACTAAAAGAACATTTTCATTTTTAAATGAACATTGCTTACACTAACCTTGACGTGTCATTAGCTACAATAGCCTGTAAAAGTAAACTTTTCCGCGTCTTTTTAAAGCCTGAGGTGCATTTAATGCCCTTTTAGGAACATTAAAAGCGTGCCTATCTAGCACCATTCAAGATTACATAAATCTACAAAAAAATCTCCTCATGCCTCCCCACGCCCCCACCCTATCTCCGGTCAAGATCACCCTGGAACGCTGGTTGCAGGATAAAGCGGAAGCCGTTGGCTTACCCTTCGACGAGCTTGCCGGCTGCGCCGGCATGACGGCGCGAGACATCCGAAGGAAGCCGCGCTCAGGGATTAGGCAGGTAGTAACTTCTCCTTCATCGCCCGACTTTGTTACAGGGGTGTCCGGTTCATTGATGGCGCCTTTAAATGGTCTGCCGCTCTTTGGCCGCCGGTTTTGGCAGTAGCTAGGGACTAGGTCCTTAGCAAGGAGCGGTGTTAGCGGCGCGGTGGACGGCAGGGGTGGCCACGCGAGCCTTAGCGAAGTAGTGGCCGCGCCTGGCGTCCGCCGTGACGCGGAAGATGGAGACTTGGTTTCTGGAAGAGGGGACCGGCGGGCAAAGTGGGGCAAGCCACTTTGGTTCCGAAGAGCGGTGATTAAGGAGCGGTCACCATGCAGCACGGTTCGCCGCCGCCGGGCGGCCAGCCGGAGGATTCCGGAGGCTGGACGGGCGGTGGTGGCGGATGGTGCGTAGCGTTGAGGATCAGAGCTCCAGGAGGTAGTCCCCCACCCTGCTCGGCATCTTTTGAGCCTGAACTTCGTTGAAAAGCCTTGCCAACACTACGATGTTTCCTACGTTTTTCGCCTCGTACAGACTCAAAATCTACCAGATCAGAATGTCGCATTAATATTGTCCGAGTACTTAATTGCTTAAGGCTATAAAAGGGGCCGGACCTGCACACAATGCGCAAGCCCGGCCCAGGGTATCATTAAACAAGGACAATCGCCTACCGCCCTCCAACAACCTTCCGTACCGCTACCCTACCCTCGTAGGTGAAGTAGTAAATCCGTAAGCCGCTAAAAGCAGATAACCTTTCCGCTGTATTAACAGGGACTTCCCGTTGTTCCAGCAATTGGCCACTCAAGTCATAAACAGAAAGCGTTGCATTCCCCGTCCGTTCAGCAACCACCGTAAACGTCTCAGACGTCATTTCAAGCTCCAGCTCAGGAGCACGCTGGCCACCAAATACAGAAACAATCTCTACACCGGGATCGATGCTGTAAAGCTCACGACCAATCTCTGTATCCGCCAAAACAGACAGGTACAAAAGACCATCCCGCACACCAATCAGTTGGAGATTGTACGACCGGTTGTCTTCACGCTCCGGCGCTTCAAAGATTTCCTCCAGTTCTCCGGTAGCGATCTCGTAACGGTAGAAAGGAATCGGACCACGGGTACCTGCTCTGGTAGCAAAGAATACATAGCCGCCGGCAGTAACCAGGTTACTTACTGTTCGGACCTGATTGCCTTCCACGATGGTGGCGGTTCCTTCAACGGTGCCATTGGTAACGACTAGACGAGAATCATTGAAAATGCCACCGTCCGTTTGCAGGAACAACAGGCTGTCAACCTTCAGGCTGGGGATGCTCCTACTGGCAACGGTAGTAATACCAGCGCCATCAAAAAACAAAGTCGGCTCGTTGAGGCCATCAAAGGTGTAGTAGTCACCGTCGATCAACCCAAGCTCCAGGCTATCCGTCATGGGGTACCAGCGGGAGATGAAGAAGCCGTCTCCGTCTGTAGTTAGGTAACGGGTAAGAGTATCAGCTGCAGCGTCATAAACGTAAGAGCCGATGCGCGCCTCCCGTGTAGAATTTAGGCTGAACAGCAGGTTGCCGTTTACTTCCCGCAAGCCAAAGCTCTGGTCAAAATCAGACAGGCCATCGATGGCGCCTAGCTGACGTAGTGTGTCCGTTGCTTGAAATAAACCACCACCGAAGAAGTTATCTTCGTTCGAGAAAAAAGCTACACCCGTTTGGTACGGCGTGATGCCAGCTCCAGAAAAATTGTCGTTGGAAGCACTCAGCGTTACATCTTCGGCCAACATGGTCGTTTCTCCGTCAGCAAGACGGAACAACTCGTCTTGCAGGACAACATAAAGCGCACCGTCAGCACCAAACTCAAAGCCAGTGATGTTCCGCGACTCATTCGTCGGATCAGGATCAAAGAACATAGTCGTTCCCGCTTCCGTTCCGTCGGTTACCCAAACAGCGCTGCCGTTTGTTGGCTCCTTGGCAGAGAAGTACACCAGGCCTTCTCGTTTCTTCAGGAAATCAACCCGGCCATCATCGCTGCCAGGATTAATATCCT
>JBLIGS010000188.1:0-6175 GCA_047637095.1 Neolewinella sp.
CGGGGGATTCCTCTGTAAGCTTATCGACGGATTTGGGAAGGAAGAGTAGCTCTTCCTGTATGCTTAGGGTAACCAGGCCAGCGTCGATCACAATGTCGAAGGTTTCGTCACCCACTTTTCCGTCCAGAGATTTGCGAATGACATTTGCTGCCTCTTCCACCACGTCTTGAAAGTCGCCGATGATGGCTGTCTGGTCAGCAAGCAACGTATCGTACTTCAATCCCGAAGTATTAAGTTGTTCTTTCAACTTTGCCAGTTGGTTGGTCATCTGGAAGCTGGTGGAGGTGAGGTTGCCTCGAAGTTGGTCCAATTCATCTTCCTGCGTGGCCAACCGCTCGAAGTATTTATCTTGAGATTGCAACAGGGCGTCGTTGCCACCGAGGCTCCGTTCAAGGGCAAGCCGCAGGCGGAGTGTGCTGTCCTGCAGCATTTTGATGCTGTCCATTTGCACGGAAGACTGCGCTTCGGTGCTGGCGATGTATTCTTTGTATTTTCCGGAGGAGACGCAACTGGCAAGGCCAGCAGCGCAGAGAAGGATGAGGAGGTAACGCATCAGGATGGGGATAACTTTAAAACGAAAGAGTAATTGGGCCGCAAAACTACACCGCTCAAATGAGTTCTACAGGTTCAGGCTTAAACAACAACGTTTTCCCGTGTGCATTTAGCCAAACATCATACTCCTTATAGTTTGGCAGCGCCCTTTCTACCTGCGCCCAAAACCTTGACGAATGGTTGGCTTCTACTAGGTGGGCCAATTCATGGATAATTACGGCGTCAAGAATTTCATCAGGAGCTAGCACTAGCCTGGTTGCCAGGTTGATATTTCCTTTACTTGAACAACTTCCCCAGCGGGAGTAGGTATCGCTTAACCTAACGGCATTAATGGGCTTTTGGAAATGAAGGTCGTTCAATTCGTGGACCCTTTTAGTAACCCGCGGGAGGTGAATACCGCCAAAGTATTTGGCCAGTAATTGTGGGAGTAACTTGCCGTTTTCAAGGCGGACATCATCGAGGTTTACCCGAATTTCCAAGGTCCCCTCTCCTGTTTCAACGACTTTATGGTGCTTCAGTCGGTGTGGGACCACGCTGAGATGATAACTGTTCTCTCCTACTGCAAAATAGTAGGCGCCAGATAGTGGGACCTTGCGGAAATTAGCGAAAGCCTCTGGCTTTTTATCCAGCGTTTCCCTTGCCCAACGGAGCATTTTGGTGATCTCTTCTTTCCGCTGACTTTGCGTCAGTGCTTTCGGAATCCGAATGATCAGCGCCTGGGTAGTCACCGATGCCCGGCTGTTGTAACGCCTGGATTCGGTGATGATGCGAACGGGGATTTTATAGTCTCCTAACTCGAGACTATCGCGGAGTTCATGTACTTTCTTGGGCCGGGACATGGATAGTTATTTACGATATTAGACGATGCTATGGCCCTCCGGAATGTTACTTCTTGGGCGCAGCCGCAGGTGGTCCCTGAGCACGTTGGGCTGCGGACTCCACTGAGCGCAGCCGAACGTGCTCAGTGGAGTTCGGAGCCGAACGGGTGCAAGGTAAATTATAAAGAGCAAGTAAGGTCTGCCTTAACCTGAGACTTAAACTTCTTCAACTACAAACCCCAGTGCCTCAAAGTCCCGGTAAAAATCCGGATAACTTTTACCTACGACCATCGGATCTTCGATTTTGACGGCGTTCTGCAGCGCCAACGGCGCCAAAGCCATCGCCATCCGGTGGTCATGATAAGTAGCAAACGTTGGCGTACCGACGGTGTAGTCGGCTTTGCCCTCCTGGCCGAAGAAGACTTGGCCATCGGTGGCACCGCTCATATGGGGCGGGATTTTGTAGAGGGCAATACCCAGCTTACCGAGCTCGGCCTTCATGGCTTTTACCCGGTCGGTTTCCTTGATGAAAAGCGTTTGTAGGCCACTGAACAAAGCCTGAACGCCCAAGCCAGCACAGGTTGCCATCAGCGTCTGGGCAATGTCTGGGCACTCGACAAAGTCTTGCTCGAAAAACGGTGGGACTGGGGCATCTGCCTGCTTTTGAATCTGGAGGCCAGTTTTGTTAAAGGTGGTGGTCACCCCAAAACGGGCGTAGAGTTTTGCCGCTACGGAGTCTCCCTGTACACTTTCTTCAAAGAGGCCATCAATCTGCAAATCAGCTTCTGGGGCAAGGGCTGCTAAGCCGTAGTAATAGCTTGCTGCAGACCAGTCGGCCTCCACCGTAAACTCCTTCGGCTGGTAAGCCTGTGGTGCAACGACGATGGTTTGTCCTTCCCAGCGGTGCTCGACGTCGAAGTGGGCCATGAGAGACAGCGTCATCTTGATGTAGGGAAGGCTAACGATGTCGCCTTCCAGGGTGAGGCGCAGTCCGTTGGGCAGGGTAGGGGCCAGCATCAACAGGCTGGAGATGTACTGGCTGCTGGTGTCGGCGGCGATGGAGAGGTCGCTGGCTTTGTCCAGCGTACTGTAACCAATTTTTAAGGGCGGGTAGCCTTCGTTTTCGACGTATTCAATGTCGGCGCCAAGCGCTCGCAGTGCATCGACCAGGATGCCAATCGGTCGTTCCTTCATCCGCTGGCTACCCGTCAAAATTTGATGACCAGGTCGCCGACTGAGGTAGCCGGTGAGGAAACGGAAGGTGGTGCCGGCTGGGCCGGCATCCAATACTTCTTCTTCGCTGGCGAGCAGCCGTTCAAGCCGGACGGTGTCGTCCGCCGCAGCTAAGCGGTGGATGGCAAAGTCGCCTTCGGTCAGTGCCCGGATGATGAGTGCCCGGTTGGCGATGGATTTGGATCCGGTGAGTTCGATGCGGCCGCGAAGCGGGCCGCCGGGGTGGCTGAGTTGGTAAGTCATAGTGCAGCAAGAGGGCGCGGACGCAGGATGCAGAGTAAGGTTGAACGGAGCAGGGATAACGGCTAAGTCGCTTCGGGGGTTGAAAGGCAAGGCCTATCTGCAAAGATGATTTTCCGAAAGCTAACGAAATACGATGTCGCGTAGCGATGGGCTTTAGTCCATGAAGTTGTCTCATAAAGATGGACTAAACGCAGCAAAATTACTCCTGATAGCCCACCAGCTCTTCCAAGCTGATGCGACCTTCATAAATGGCTTTACCTACGATGACCCCGAAACAATCGAGGGCCGCCATGGCGTCCAGGTCCGTCGTGTCGGCAACGCCTCCGCTGGCAATCAGGTTGACTCCAGGTTGTTCTTTACGGATACGGGCGTACAGTTCTCGGGCAGTACCCTGCAGCAGGCCATCCTTGCTGACGTCGGTGCAGATGGTGTACTGGACGCCTTTGCTGACGTAGTCTTCCAAGAACTCAAATAACTCCCGGTCGCTGGCTTCTTCCCAGCCGGAGACGGCGATTTTGTCACCGTGAACATCCGTTCCAAGGATGATTTTCTCCGCTCCGTAACGCTCCAGCCAACCGAGAAAAACTTCCGGATTTTTCACAGCGATGGTTCCACCGGTTACTTGGCTGGCACCGCTTTCGAAGGCAATGCGAAGGTCTTCGTCGGACTTCATGCCGCCGCCCCAGTCAATCTCCATGTTGGTTCCTCCAGCGATTTTCTCGAGAATGTGATGGTTGATGATACCGCCGCCCCTGGCGCCGTCGAGGTCAACAACGTGGAGGCGCTTGAAGCCCGCGGCCTCAAATTCCCTGGCTACCGCCAGTGGGTCTTCGTTGTAGATGGTCTTCTGGGCGTAGTCGCCCTGGGTGAGGCGGACGCATTTTCCGTCGATGAGGTCGATGGCGGGGATGATGTGCAAGGGGAGGGGATTTTTTAACAGCTAGTTTTTAGGCAAGGCTACTGAAACGATGATCTGGGAGCTCAACGGCTCTAATTAACCTGGATTTAACGGCGCCGAATTGTACTTTCTTAATTAATTCTGGAGGTTCGATATCAAATCTTACATCTTCAAAATAGGTTAAAGCACGGACAGGAACTAAAGGGCTGGAATGTTGATATTTTTCCTGAAAGGCCTTCACTATTTCTGACAAGGAGTATCTTTCTAGCAAGAAATACATATCGTAGAAATCTTTCTGCCGTTGCCCACTGCCACTAATGGCATTGAGTTTCATTGCTCCAACGTCAAGACAGGTTGCAAGTCGTAATCCTTCAAGCTCTATAATCGGCTCTACCCAGGGATATGCGTGAGTTATAAAATCAACTTTTACATTGCTGACAAAGCCTTTAAGCGTATTCCTATCAAGCGAAGTTCTAATGAAAGAGTGACTGGATAGCACATCTTGCTCTAGTTCCAAGTTGTTAAACGTAGAAAGGGAGAAGAGGTCCAAGTCGATAGAGTGCCGGTGACCTAATTGTAAGGCAAGAGAAGTACCTCCAACAAGAACGAATTCTTTAAACAACTCATCTGCTTGTATTTCTTTTAGCAGTTGAAGTGTTTTAGCTTCAATAATTTGTGGTCCGGTATGGATCATTAAACTTCGAGTTGACGTAGATGGAAGTGAAATTCTTGTCTCTTTCAGATAGCTGTCGGCTTTCAGCAGCCACCTCAAGTAACTTTTCTTTGCCGTAGTAGTTTTGGACGGTTCTCCATTGAATGATATCTCCTCTTTCAATTACTCGTTCGATTACAATGAACCACGACCGATCATAATTAAACGACGATAGATCATATTCCCAAAGCAGGTGCTTAGGCAATGATATTGGACTTTTAGGAGAAGAAGACATATTTATTAAACAAGTTTTAGGGCGAACAAGTTGTTTTGAAGTGTATTGAATCTATCCCAAAAGTCACCCCATCCACCCCAGTAAAGCCTCCACCAAGTCTTCAGCGGGATGTTCCTCGGCTGGCGTTTCTACTTTGCTTTTAGCAACCTTCTTTGCACCGGCGTCCGCGGCCACATCAACAACTGTGGGAGCAACAGCTTCCGGGGCTTCGGCAAGCGTCACTTCATCCTTCGCCAGTTTCAGTAGTCTCCTTCGGTCAAAGACGCTGAAGTCGGCAAATGTCCTTCGCAGCAAGGGTAAGATGGTTTCGAAGTCTTCCCAGTCCAGGCCTTCTACCCAGTCGTCGACCAACCGCCAAAGGGGGGGGTAGTGAAAGAGCAATTGGCCGCTGCCATGAAGGAAACCGCTCAGCCACTGCGCCACACCGTGCGCGCCGTTTGCTGCGGACAATGCCCGTGAAAATCTTCTTGCAGCCTCTTCATCATCCACCAATTCGTGGTCGTACAACAGGCGAACGCAATGGCCATCAATCAATGGGTTGATGCCGCCACTGGCCACTGTTCTCCGCAAACCTCCCGTCCAAATGTCGGTATGTTCTTCGTTGTCAAGTTGGGCCAACGCATAGTTTGCCCCAGCCAAATGGCCAAGTAACGCGGTCGCCTGCTCGTCGTCAATGTTCGTTGCTGCAGCCGGCAAACCTGCTGCCAAACGCGGCAGTAATTCGTCGACAACCAATAGGAGGGAGGTCGTGTCCGTCTTGCGGCTATCGCCATAACGGCTGGTCTGCACCAGCGTCGGAATGGCGGCCAGTAGGGAAGCGATATCCGTTGTCTCCGCCGCTCGGCTTCTTAGCAAGGCCATCAAGTTAGGGACGACCTCTGGGAGGTTGGCCCGCAGGCAATCCAACGTCAGCTGGGCAAGTGGGCGGACGGTTTTTAGCTCCGTCGCTTTATCCTGGGCGTAACGCCCAGCCGCCACGGCTACGGTGTTCCCGTAACTCGCCCGTTCAATCAGGTAAAGGCTGTATTCTGGCTGCCATTCCAACAGCCAAATTTCCTTGAAACTGCTTAGGCTGTCGGGGCCTGCTGGCTGTAGGGCTCCCCATTTTATCTCCAGTAGGTTTAACCGGTGAAGGAGGTGGCTTTTGCGGAGGTCGTTCGGTGCCCGGAGGTCGATGCCTCCCCGGAGATTGGTCTTGGTTTCCTTTAGGTATTTCTGGCCGGCGGTTTCCCACAACTTGGCCATGCGGGTGCTTTTTAGCTCCCGGTTTAGGTCTTCGAGTAAGGGGACGGTCGTGACGCCGGGCGGGACGAAGCCGACGGTGGTGCCAACGGTTAATTTTTCGTGGATGACGGCAAGCCGCTCCGGCCGGCCTGCGGCCAGCGTTCCCAACAAGGCCTGTTCCAGTTCTTGGATGCCTGGTTTTTCATGGTCCCGTAGGATGGCCAGGGTATTGGCGAGGGCAACGCCCTCGGTAGCCATTG
>JBLIGS010000189.1:0-6094 GCA_047637095.1 Neolewinella sp.
CCGCGGCAAATGCATTGCTTCAAAACACGCCCAACCCAGTTCGCGATGTAACGACGATCCGCTTCATTCTTGCCAACGCTGGCCCTGCCACGCTCACCCTTCGTGACGCTACTGGCCGTGTTTTGTCCACGCAGAAGCTTGAAGCTACTGCTGGTCTGAACCGCGTTGAGTTGACTAATATTACTGCTACTGGTGTGATTATTTACACTTTGACAGCTGAAGCGTTTTCTGCAACTAAGAAGATGGTTGTTGTCGTTATGAAATAGAATTTCAGCGCATAGATTCCGAGCCCCGCTGTTCTCTTTGAGCAGCGGGGCTCGTGTCTGTGGTAGATGAAACTTAAGATACCCCCTGACCTCAAAACTTCTCCTTACCTTCGCGCCCGTTATGACAAAATCACTCCCCGAAATTCTACAGTCCGGCGTCCAAGCCGCAATTACTGACCTCTATGGCGCCGACGGTTCGGCCCAGGTAATAACGCTGCAGTCTACCCGCCGCGAATTTGAGGGACAGTTTACTGTAGTAACCTTTCCATTGACGAAAATCGCCCGGAAAAAGCCGGACGAAATCGCTAATGATTTAGGCGTTTATCTGAAGGAAAACATAACAGAAGTTGCGGACTTCAACGTCATCAAAGGCTTCCTTAACTTGGTTGTCGCTGATGACTTTTGGCGGGAGTTTTTGCTGACGGAGGCGGTGAAAGAAGACTACGGTCAGGCGCCAGCTAATGGTGAAACGGTGGTTGTGGAGTTTTGTAGTCCCAACACAAATAAACCGCTTCACTTAGGCCACGTACGGAACATCTTACTTGGTTGGTCTACCAGCCAATTATTAGAGAAAGCCGGCTACAACGTCCAAAAAGTCCAGATCATTAACGATCGGGGCATTGCAGTTTGTAAGTCGATGCTTGCCTGGCAAAAGGAAGCGAATGGCGCTACACCGGAAAGTGCCGGTATTAAAGCCGATCACTTTGTAGGCCATTACTACGTCATGTTTGAGAAGCTATTTCAGGCGGAATACAAGGTTTGGCAGGAAACTGCGGAGGGCAAAGCGCTCTTTGAGAAGTCTGCTAAAGAAGGTGTTTCTGCTGAGGCGTTTTTCAAGAGCTACAGCAAGAAGTACTTCAACGAATACAGTGTTGTTGGCGAGGAGGCCCGGGCCATGCTCCTGAAATGGGAAGCTGGCGATGAAGCCATCGTCGATCTCTGGAAGACAATGAACAGCTGGTGTTATGCTGGTTTCAAAGAGACCTACGATTCCCTTGGCGTGAGCTTCGACAAGCTTTACTACGAGTCCGACACCTACGTTTTGGGCAAGGACATGGTAGACAAAGGCCTTAATAAAGGCGTGTTTGCCGCCCGGGAAGATGGCTCCATCTTTGCGGACTTAACCGACGTTAAACTGTCGGAGAAGACCCTGATGCGGGCCGACGGTACCAGCATCTACATCACCCAAGATTTGGGCACTGCACGGCTGCGGTACGACGATTTCGGCGCCAAGCGGATGATCTACGTCGTTGGCGACGAACAGAACAACCACTTTGCCACACTCTTCGAACTGCTCAAGCGGATTGAAGAGCCTTACGCAGACGGCCTTTTCCACCTCAGCTACGGCATGGTAGACTTGCCTACCGGCAAGATGAAAAGCCGGGAAGGTACCATCGTTGATGCCGATGACCTAATGAAAGAGGTCATCCACGAGGCACGGCTTGTAAGCCAGGACCGGGCTGCTACCGACGGCCTTACCGACGAAGAACGGGAGAACATCGTTCGCCAAATCGGCCTCGCTGCCCTAAAGTTCCACATCATCAAGGTTGGGCCTAAAAAACGGATGACCTTTGATCCGAAGGAATCTGTCGACATGCAGGGCCAAACCGGCCCCTACGTCCAGAACGCTTACGTCCGGACCCAAGCCGTCTGGCGCAAAGCTGGCCTTGACTACGACGTTTCTTTAGCCAAGAATTACACAAACCTCGCTTCTGCCGAGCGGGACCTGATCAACCACCTCTACGCTTTTCCCGAATTGGTGAAGGATGCAGCCGAGAGCTACGACCCAAGCGTCATTGCGATGTACTGCTACGAACTGGCCAAAGGCCTGCACAAATTCTGGCACGACCACAGCATCTTATCCGCTGACTCTGAGGAAGCTATCGCCTTCCGCTTACAGCTTTGTAAAGCCGTTGGCGTTTCGCTGAAGGCTGGGATGCGGTTGATTGGAATTGAGGTGCCGGAGCGGATGTAACTGAGAAAAAATTTAGGATTTAGCGGTTAGGGTTTAGTGGCTAGCTGCTAAATCCTAACCGCTCATCTTACTGGGGATAAGCTAACCGTCCAAAACAAATTCTGTCTTCAAATTTGTCAATATCAAAAAACTGCCTACCTTTGCTTCATGCAAATGAATCTTAACAACAACAGTTGGTGGCTGCGTCAATCTCTCCGAGTGACCTGATGCGGCCTTGTTTGCGTAAAACAAAGAAAATTTAAGCCCGTCGGATTGCTCCGTCGGGCTTTTTTTATGCCCCCAACGGAGCGTTTGACCCTAATTTTATCCAATGTCCATTTTAACTGAAAATCCTCCTAAGACTAAATTACGTGTGCGAACCAGGCGCATCACGGCCGATCAACTGACGCCGGTGATGCTCTATTTGGCCGTTCGTGATCAGTTTACTGATCCGGTGTTACTAGAGTCGAACGAAAGCCGTGATAACGAGCATTACTACTCGATTGTCGGCTTGGAAACCCTGGCCTCTTTTGTAGTTGATGAAGGAACGATCACCCAGAAACATAAGGGCCGTTGGGCGGAGAGCGAAGACGTTGAAGATGCTGAAACGGTGTCCTTACGATTACACGATTTTTTGGGAGGTTTTGACCTTGATTACGGCGTAGAAGATCCCATCGTTCGGCAGTTCAACGGCTTGATTGGCCACACGAATTTTGAGGGGGTACAGTATTTTGATACCCTGAAATTCGATAATAAGAAGGTCCTCCGAGCGCCGGATATCCGCTACCACCTTTACCGGTTTATCCTGGTATTTCATCATTACCGGGACGAGTTATTGCTGATTGAGAACTTGCCAGAAGGTGAAGAATCCCAGATGGATATTGTCGAATCGGCCATCAAAAAGGGTGGGGGAGTCTATCCCTTTAACCGTCATGGCGACGAGAGCAGTAACCTGACGGATGAGCAGTACAAAGAAATGGTTGCCGCTGGTAAGCAGCACTGCCGGGTTGGAGACGTTTTTCAGATTGTACTGAGCCGCCAGTTTCAGCAATCTTTCCGGGGAGACGAATTCCAGGTCTACCGAGCACTGCGCAGCATCAATCCTTCTCCTTATCTGTTTTACTTCGACTATGGAGATTACCGGATTATGGGCTCTAGCCCAGAGAGCCAGATGGTTATCAAGGAAGGCATTGCCCGCCTAAACCCAATCGCTGGTACCTACCGCCGAACGGGAGATAAAGACAAGGATGCGATTGCTACAAGAGAGTTACTTGCTGATCCGAAAGAAAATGCCGAGCACGTTATGCTGGTGGACCTTGCCCGTAACGACCTTAGCCGGCACACCAAGCGGGTGAAGGTTAAGAGCCTTCGGGAAGTCCATTACTACAGCCACGTTATTCACCTGGTTTCTACGGTGGAAGGGGAGTTGGAAGAGAAGGACAAAGCCGTCCGGATCTTCGGCGATACGTTCCCGGCAGGGACATTGTCTGGCGCTCCCAAATACAAAGCCATGCAGCTCATCAATAAGTACGAGAACCAACAACGGGGTTTCTACGGCGGTGCCATTGGTATGATTGACTTTAATGGAGGTATGAACCAGGCCATCCTAATTCGGTCGTTCTTCAGCCAGGACAACACCCTTTACTACCAGGCGGGAGCTGGCGTCGTTGCTGCGAGCGATGAGGAAAGCGAATGCCAGGAAGTGTACCATAAGCTTGGGGCACTGACCAAAGCACTGGACAAGGCGGAGGGCTTTTAGGGCCGCGGCCGCAGGTGCAATGAATAATTTTTGAAGCAAAGTGAGTCAGCTATACTACGGCTGCTTCGCAAGGAAAACCAAGCAATGAAAATTCTAATCTTAGACAACTACGACTCCTTTACTTACAACCTCGTTCAATATATCGAAGAGGAGTTGGGGCAGGACATCGATGTTTACCGCAACGACAAGATCAGTCTGGACGCTGTAGAAGCTTACGATCTGATCGTGTTGTCTCCTGGGCCGGGCGTGCCGGAGGAGGCAGGTATTATGCCCGCCCTGATCGAACGTTACGCCTCCAGCAAAGTCATCTTCGGCGTCTGCCTCGGCCACCAAGCCATCGGCGAAGCCTTCGGTGGCAAACTAATCAACCTCGACCAAGTCCACCACGGCATAGAAACCGAGATGACTCGGACGACAACCGACGACGTACTCTTTGCCAACGTCCCCAAGGTCTTTAACGCCGGCCGTTACCACAGCTGGGTCATCGATCCCCAAACCATCCCCGAAGAACTGGAGATCACCGCCACCGGAGAATATGGCGGAATTATGGCTTTTCAACATCGTCAACTTTCCATTTTTGGTGTTCAGTTTCACCCGGAGAGCATCATGACGGAGCATGGGAGATTGATGATTAAGAACTTGCTGGCCTTTGCCAAATCAAAGGTTACCGACCAAGGCGTCCCTGCTCTTTAATCCTTCACTTTGCACACGTTCGGCTACGCTCAGGTGTGCGCGCCCCCATGTTTTGCTATTTTGAATACTTCAAATCATACAACTAATGACTAAGAATATTGACGTAGACAGCCAAGGTTATTACGGCCGTTTCGGAGGAGCTTACATCCCCGAAATGCTACACCCAAACATTGAGGAACTTAAAAATAAGTACCGGTCAATGACGGCTGACCCTGAATTTAAAGCGGAGTTTGACGCCCTGTTGAAAGACTATGTCGGCCGGCCAAGCCCCTTGTATTTTGCGAAGCGGCTAAGTGCGCACTTTGGAACGAATATCTACCTCAAACGGGAAGACCTGAACCATACTGGTGCGCATAAGATCAACAATACCATCGGCCAAATTCTGGTGGCACAACGACTTGGTAAGAAGCGAATCATCGCCGAAACCGGCGCAGGACAACACGGCGTTGCTACGGCTACCGTCTGTGCACTTGTTGGCGTAGAGTGCATCGTTTATATGGGCGAAGTTGACATTGAGCGCCAAGCGCCCAACGTTGCCAGGATGCGGATGCTGGGCGCAGAAGTTCGTCCGGCTAAGTCAGGTTCAAGAACCCTGAAAGATGCCACCAACGAAGCCATTCGCGACTGGATTAACAACCCGGAAGATACCCACTACATCATTGGTTCCGTCGTTGGCCCTCACCCTTATCCGGACATGGTCGCTCGTTTCCAGAGTGTGATTTCTGAAGAGATGAAATGGCAGTTACAGGAGAAGATTGGTCGGGATTACCCCGACGCGATCGTCGCCTGTGTTGGTGGCGGCAGCAACGCTGCCGGTGCCTTTTACCATTACCTGAACGACGAACGGGTTCGCCTAATCGCCGTCGAAGCCGCTGGCCTAGGCATCCATTCCGGAGAGTCTGCTGCTACCTCGGTGCTTGGCACCGAGGGCATCATCCACGGCGCCAGAACCCTGCTCATGCAGACCGAAGACGGCCAAGTCATCGAGCCCTACAGCATTTCTGCCGGCCTTGATTACCCCGGCATCGGCCCACTCCATGCCTACTTGATAGACTCCGGTCGCTCCGAAGCCATCTCCGTTACCGACGATGATGCCCTCGCCGCCGCCCTGTTTACCTCCCGGATGGAAGGGATCATTCCTGCCCTCGAAACCGCCCACGCTTTCTCTGCATTGGACCAGATGGAATACGGCCCCGATGACGTTATTGTGGTCTGTTTGTCTGGACGTGGGGATAAGGACCTCGCTGCGTTTACTAAGTACCTTGATCAGCTGGATAATCCCGAATAAATTCGGGGTTGTGGGGAGAAGTCCTGCGGACTAGTACACTGTAAACTACGTTTGTTGACAAATTCGCTGGTGGGTTTTGCCGACTAACAAGGCGGAAAAACCGGAGCCTAGCCTTAGCTACGTGAGGTTTTCAG
>JBLIGS010000190.1:0-6023 GCA_047637095.1 Neolewinella sp.
TCGGAGTTTTGAAGTGGTAGTAAATCCGCTCCCGGTCTATTGTATTTAGATCAGAATAATCGACACTTGTGGCATAATTGGTGCTCGTTAATTCCCAGCCCTTTGCCAGTAGGCTGTCCATATGTTGGTGGACTACGGTTAAATCAAAACGGTTCTGGATCGAGATGACCTTGAAGTCTCGGAAATTTCCAGGATTTTGTCGGTATCGGTTTTCATCAACGTAGCGGAACGCTTCGTAGCCCTGAGAACTGGAGACGTGGACGGTAATAACATCCCGACCAAGGCTTACCATCATACTGCCAGAGGAAGTGGTTTGGGCGCGGACGCAGGTGCAAAGGATGGTTAAAAAAAGAAGGGTGAATAGGTTTTTCATTGTTAATTGCGTTTACTCTAAAATAGAATTAATCATTGTTTCAGCTTGCTTTAGCATCTGGATTTAAGATGGATTTAACGGTAGAAACAAGGCTTTACTTCCCTTGCTCCTCTATACAAACACTGCACCCGCGTCCGCGCCCATGAAATCAATCCTCCAACAACCAAACTTTCCTTTCTTCAAAATCATTCTAGCTACTATAATAACAGCTCCTCTAGATGCCCAACGAACAAGAACTTCGCGAACTCCGACTCGCACTTAGTCAAAGCCCAGAAAACGGTTACTTACGTCGCCTGCTGGTCAACAAATTAAGGGAACAACCCGGGCAGGAGTTGGAACTGGAAGAGCAGTTGCAAATCCTTATCAAAAAGGAACCCCGAGACCTCGAGCTGAAGGAAATGTTGATCGAAGTCTACTTTGCCCAGGGCAAGTATTCTATCTGTCTGATCATTTTTGAGGAAGTCGGCAACCACAAGCTGATCTCTCCCGCCACCCGGGTTTTGATCGCCAAAAGTTACCTCAAAGACGGAGACCAAGCCCGCGCCGCCGAGTTATACCAGGCAGCCGTTATCGAAGACGAATCCATTGCCGACGAAGAACTCGACATTGAATTCCGCCTACCAACCGATTTTGGAGACTTCGACGACGAGGAAGAAACGGACGACCGCATCATGAGCCGGCCAAGTACGAAGTTCTCCGATGTTGGCGGGATGGACGGCGTCAAACGGGAGATTGACCTCAAAATCATCAAGCCGCTGGAGCACGCCGAGTTGTACAAAAGCTACGGTAAAAAAGTTGGCGGAGGTATTCTCCTCTACGGCCCTCCCGGCTGTGGCAAGACCTTCATCGCCCGGGCTACCGCCGGGCAAATTGACGCCAACTTCATCAGCGTCGGCCTCAACGATATCCTCGACATGTGGGTCGGCAACAGCGAAAAACAACTCGCTGAATACTTTAACCTCGCCCGCAGTAAAAAGCCCTGCGTCCTCTTCTTCGACGAAGTCGACGCCCTCGGCGCAAAACGCTCCGACATGCGTCAGAGCGCAGGCCGCAACGTTATCAACCAATTCCTCGCAGAACTTGATGGCATCGAAGCCGACAACGACGGTATCCTCGTCATCGGTGCCACCAACGTCCCCTGGCACCTCGACACCGCCTTCCGCAGGCCCGGTCGCTTCGACCGGATCATCTTCGTCCCACCACCCGACGAAGAAGGCCGCGAAGCCATCTTCCGCCTCAAAATGGAGGGCAAACCACAAGAGAAAGTCGACTTCGCCAAGCTGGCGAAGAAAAGCAAAGACTTCTCCGGCGCCGACATCAATGCCGTCATCGACATCGCCATCGAAGTCGTCCTCGAAGAAGCCATAGAAACCGGTGTTCCCCGGCCAGTCGGAACAAAAGACCTACTCAAAGGCATTGAGAAGCATGCGCCATCCACCGCCGAGTGGTTTACGACGGCGAAGAATTATGCCATGTTCGCCAATAAGGGCGGGCTGTACGACGATATTTTGAAATACCTGAAATAGAGCGTCAAACAGTCTGCAAGTCAAAGGAGTCAAACAGTCGCTCCCGCAGGGACACTCACTCCGCTCCAAAGGCTAAGGGCGAGGGGCTATGCCCCGAGACGGAAGCTATGCTTCCGGTGTTCGTCAAGTAGGTCCGGAAGATCCTCTACAAGCGCAATGCGCGTCTAAAAAGGAGCGAAGCGACTGTCTAAAAACTGGCCGAAGGCCGCGTCTAAAAGCGAAGCTGCGCCAGCAGCCGAGCGTATAAAAGTGAGGATGCACAGCATCCGAGCGTCTAAAATTCGGCCGAAGGCCGCGTCTAAAAGCGAATCATGTCATTAGAAGCCTTAATCGAACGCATCAACATCCTCCAGTCGCAAAACCGCTGGGCGAAGAGCCGTTCCTTATTGGAAAGTTATTTGGCGGGCCAACCGGACGATCCGATTGCCCGGGCTTACTACATCAATACGCTGCTCAACTTAGGCGAGAAGAAACTGGCCCGCGACCTCATTGAGCCGATGGTGGAGGAGTACCCCGATAATCCGATGGTGTTGGAATTGGCTGCCCACGTAGAGCTGAAAGACGACAAGCCAAAGGTAGCGGAGCAATATGCCGCCCTGTTGGTGGAGATGAACCCGGAAGACGACAACGCCCACCTGCTGATGGCCAAGGTCAAGCTGAACCAACGGAACTACGACGTGGCCCTTCAGGCCACCGATCAAGCCCTGTCCCTCAACCCCGAAAACCAGGAAGCCCTCAACTTCAAAATCTACCTCGCCGGCTTCCTCAACACCGGCCAAGCCGGTGCCGCCATCGAAGACGCCCTTAACCTCAACCCCGAAGACAGCAGCACCATCGCCAACCACGGCTACCAGCTCCTCCGGGAAGGCAAAGTCGACGAAGCCCTCGAACGGATAAAATATGCCCTCAGCCTTGACCCAACCAACCAGTTGGGCCGCTTCGCTATGCTCGAAGCCCTGAAAGCCCGCTTCTGGCCCTACCGCCTGTACTTCAAGTACCAGGAAATAATGTCTAAGCTCTCCGGAGGAGCCAGCTTTGGTATTATGATTGGTCTGTGGTTAGGCGTCCAATTCCTCAGCAGAGTTGGCCGAAACAACCCAGACTTAGCCGTCTTCACCCAGCCGCTGGTCTACTTTATAGTCACGCTGTTCCTCCTGACTTGGATCATCGACCCCATCATGAATTTCTACCTACTGACCAACCCTTATGGCCGGCTCCTGCTAGACGAAGACGATAAGCTGATGGCCAAACTCGTTGGCGGGTCACTAGGGCTTTCCATCCTCTCAATAGCCACTTGGTTCGGAACCGGCAGCGAAATGTTCCTGATGTTGGCTTTTGCGTTCCTCGTCCTCACCATCCCGCTGGGCAGCTTCCTACGCCCCGTCCGGAAGAACCAAAGAAACCTCACAACGGCATTCACCATCGGCTTAGTAGCCGTCAGCCTCACTTCCATCATCTTCCAACTCTCTGGATTGACCAACATCGCCCTGTTGGGCTTACTGGGCTACCAGTTTTTCCTGAATGGGATTATGGCTAGGGAAGGGGGAAGGACGTTTGGAGAGTAGATTGGTATTTTGGTTATTTGGCGGGGAACTTCAAAGAGCTCCATAGCTCCAATATGACGTTAGCCCAAAATACCAAATAACCAAAACACCAATTAACCTCTCCCGTTCGGCAAATACCCCACCACCGTCTTCGTCAGGTCACTCCGGTACTCCGTAGGCGTTCGGTTAATGTGCTTTTTAAAAGCACGGTTAAACTGGCTCAGGGAATTAAAGCCGGCATCGTAAGCGACCTCGGCGATGGTAGAGTGTCCATCACCCAACAGCTTACAGGCGTAGACGACACGGAAGTTGGTCAGGTAGGTAATGAACGTATTACCCGTTACCTTTTTGAAGTAACGACAGAAGGCGGGCACCGTCATGGCGGCCACACTGGCTACTTCTGTAAGGGGAATATCCCTTCGGAAATTATCACTGATGAACTGCTGAAGATCGTTGAAGCGGTCATAGCCGTGGGTAGCTACCTGGAGGTGGAAACCGTCGGCGTTCAAGGATTCAAACTCATCGGTAACCGCCAGTTTCTGGAGGATGTCAATGAGTAGGAGCATCCGGCTGAGGGGATCCATGTCGATGAGCCGTTCCAGGCGGGAGCCCTCGACTGTTTTGGTGGCACCAGAGAAGGACAGGCCGTTACGGGCGCGGTCCATCAGGTTGGCCACGTTGCGCATCTCGGGCAAGTTGAGGAAGTCCGGAGAAGGAAAATCTGTAGCAAACTGGACAACGGTTTCGGCTTTGTTGCCGGTAAACCGGTCCGTGAAGCCCCAGTGTGGGAGGTTGGAGCCCATCAAGATGAGTTCGCCTTCCCGGTAGTGGGAAACGTGGCTACCGACGTGGCGGCGGCCATGGCCTCCGCGAACATAGACCAATTCCAATTCCGGGTGGTAATGCCACTGCGGAAGCTTGTTGGCCCTACTCTTAGGATCAGCATAGTGCTTAACCAAAAAGGAAGCGCCCGGTAAGGGCATTATACGTTCAAGTAAGGGATGACTGTTTACAGCGTCCATAAGGTTAGCTTTCAAAGGGGGATCAATAATAGGACGATCAAATACAAGGAAGTAACGTTGGGGGATTAAAAACAGTCGAGTGCCTACAGATATTTCCGCCTCTTCCCGCACCGTTTAACCGTCACTGTGCAGATATTATCCCAACCAGCCACATAGGCTAAAATTTGCGTGACGTCCGCCAAGATATGCGTCTAGATCAGCGAATATTCGCCGGTTCTTTGCATTGCAATCGGAGGTCGAACGTGCAATTGTATCAACCGCCAAAGCAAATAATATGAAAGTTCTCACAACATTGATGGTTCTGCTTCTTGTATCCCTCGGGATGCAGGCATCCGTTGATCCTTACGACGTAGTCGTAAGCGAGGACCGGACCAGTGAAACCATTGTACTCCGTACAACGATTCCATTGGCAAGCAAAACGGAAATGTCCATTCTCGACAGAGCGGGCAACTCCCTTTTCAGCCAGTCACTTGCAGGAAACCGTTTTCTCAATAAGCGGTTCAAGCGAGCCAGCTTGCCTAATGGAGATTACTACTTGGTATTTTCAGATAGCCTAGGCCGGACAACTATCCCGTTATCCGTAAGCCGTGAGGCCATAATCGGTGACATCCAAGGAGCAATACAAGTCATCTACCCTACCCTGGACCTTCAGAATAAACGGATGCTTGTCCTCTACTACGACAACCAAACCGGTAAGCGCGTAAACGTACGCCTTACCAATGAAAATGGTGACCAGGTCTTCTCCGACCAGCTGGAAGGAGAATCCATCAAGCGCTCCTACCAACTGGAAAACCTTGATGCTGGAAATTATTTCGTGACCGTTTCCTCGCGGGACGTCAAAAACTATACCGCAGCCATCGCGCTGCAATAAGAATTTGCATGATCGACTTTAAGGTTTTATGCTCCCCGGCAGATTATTTCTCCGGGGAGCTTTTAAACCCCTCGATTCACGCTAAAGAATTTGCATGATCGACTTTAAGGTTTTATGCTCCCCGGCAGATTATTTCTCCGGGGAGCTTTTAAACCCCTCGATTCACGCTAAAGAGTTTGCATGATCGACTTTAGGTTTTATGCTCCCCGGCAGATTATTTCTCCGGGGAGCTTTTAAACCCCTCGATTCACGCTAAAGAGTTTGCATGATCGACTTTAGGTTTTATGCCCCCGCAGTTTCTAACTGGCGGGGGCTTTTTTTTGCCGCGGGCGCAGGCGGTCACTGAGCGAAGCAGAACGTGTGCAAGAGAGGTTGGAGGGCAAGAGCTATTGCCTCCTGCTAGGTAGCCCGTCGGCCAAGGCGCGACGATAGGAGCTGACTCGTCCGACGAGATATCGGGATATCAATGTCCGCAAAGCCTTCTCTCGGCCGGCGAGTCAGGTCGTTCCTCCCGCCTCAGCAGACGAGCGAATACTTTTACTTTTCGAGCTTCCGGGCGACCTAGTGCATCAAGATCAAAGTTCGGTACAGTTATAACTTACCATCGCGGCACTGTACTTCCCAGCTGAAAACCTCACGTAGCTAAGGCTATGATCGCCTTTCAGCTGGTCGTCCAGCACCGCGCTG
>JBLIGS010000191.1:0-5969 GCA_047637095.1 Neolewinella sp.
CACCCACGAAAGCCAAATCTGGATGACGGGCAAGGGGAACCTTCGGTTTAAGGAAGGGCTGGAAAATGTGGAGACCAAAGTGTACAAATGGGGCGACGTTTTTTCGCCTGGTGAGCGCCCGTTGCTGACTGTCCCGGCGGACCGTAAATTGCCCGTTCCGCCATATTTAGTCGACGATGAAGTAACCCGGACCGACCTCCGGAGGATATATTCCAATATCGAAATCATGGACCAACAAGTAGGCTTTTTACTCGACCAACTGGAAGCCGATGGAGAGCTGAACAACACCATAATTTTCTTCTTCAGCGACCACGGCGGGCCAATGCCCCGCCAGAAACGCCTTATGTATGACTCCGGCCTCAAAGTGCCCATGATGGTAGCCTGGCCAGACGACCGCAAAGCCGGGACTATTGATTCAAGCCTGTTCAGCTTTGTTGACCTAGCACCAACGGTGTTTAGCCTGGCGGACGTTGGCATCCCCGATTATCTTCAAGGACAAGCCAGGCTTGGTGCCGCCGAGGCTGCGCCACGCAAGTACATCCACGCCGGCTCCGACCGTACCGACGAATACTACGACCGTATCCGCGCCGTCCGCGACAACCGCTACAAATACCTGCGGAATTTCTATCCCGAACGCGGCTACTACCTTCCACTGGACTACCGGGAAAACATCCCAGCCATGCAATCCCTACTCAAAGGCCGCGATGCCGGTACGTTGACCGATGCCCAGTCACTCTGGTTCCGAAAGACTAAGCCGACAGAGGAGCTCTTCGACGTCCACAACGATCCACATGAGTTGGTCAACCTAGCGGCAGACCCTCGCTACGCCTACAAATTAGCCGAGTTACGGACAGAGATGGACCGTTGGCTCGGCGAGGTCGGAGACCTCGGGGCCATGGACGAAATTGAGATGGTCAGCCAATTCTGGGAAGGCTCCGAGACGATGCCCGTCACCGGCAGGCCACAGCTCCGCCGTGATAGCCTGGGCCGCTTCATACTGGAAAGTAAAACGCCTGGCGCACAGATTGCCTACCAGATAGTCCCCAAAGGAGCAACGGCCAACGTCTGGCAGGTTTACACCGGCCCGCTGGAGTACACCCGAGGAGATACGCTGAAGGCGGTAGCGCAGCGGATTGGGTATGAGGAAAGTGGGGTTAGTTTGGGGTGGTGAAAACCAACCCCGGCCCCACATCGGCCTTCTTCTTCAACTTAAGCTTCCGCTTATGATACTGCGCAATAGCAACACCAATAAACGTTGGTGCAAGCCAAACGAAGACTACTAGGTTGCCATCAAAGGCATCGCCAAAGATATTGCGCCCACCGAAGCTGAAGAAGGCAGTGAAGGCGGCAATGGCGCTAACGATCATGCCACTGATGTGGTCGGCCAGCCAATTGTAATCAGTTTTATGGCCCCTGAGGTCCTGGATGATACTTGGAATGGAGGTCACGGCCCCGATGGTTCCAAAAACGGTGAGCAGTGCATGGCCTCCAGGCCCCCACAAGCCAAGCCCGAAACCAATGAGGATTGGGGAATATATGGATAGCGCGAGCCGCAGGATAAAGTCTGTCCTGAGCAGTTTTACGGAGCGCGCCTGCTTATGCTTAAGGATGGCAATGGCATAGTACAATGGTCTGCTGGTCAGTAGGGCGAGGAAGCTTAAGAACAGGGCCATTACGTAGTGCCCCTGGTAAAAGCGGATGATGCACAGCAGTATTGCGGAGACGACGACGGCCCACATGGTGTAGGTGTACCATTTGCCAACCTGGCTGTGAAGTTTGCCGCCTTTGCGAGCGAACATGGGGATGAAAAATAGAAGAAGGCTGGCGAAGCCTGCCGCGACGTGGCCAGTTAAAATGTACGGGAAGACGGTATCCATGGTTTTAGCGTTTGTCCAAATATGGCCGGTTAGCCCTTGCAAAAACAAGGGCAGGGACGAATGACAAAGCCTGTGGGCTGGATGAAAAGGGTAGGGGACGGACGACAAAGCCGGTGCTGTCATCCCAGCACCAACTCCCGCAACGCAGGGACATAAGCCCTGGAAACGGGGACCTCTTCTTTGGCACCAATAACCTCCAGTTTTAACCCCTGTGCGTTGCCCCGGGCTTGGCGAATATGCTCCGGGTTGATGAGGTAGGAACGGTGGCAACGGATGAGGTGAGGGCTGCTTACTTTCTCTTCGATGCTGGACAGGGTTGCCCGAATGGTCTCCTCCGTAACCTTGCCTTCTTTCAGGTAGACACAACGAACATAATTTTGGCGGGATTCACAGAAGACCAAGGAAGCTGGATCGACCTGGAAGTCTCCCTCGCCAAGGGATACCAACGAAGGTTTACGGCCTGTTGTTGACTTTGCGGTGGCAAGCTGTAGCTGGCCGGCGGTCCGCTGGTTTTCCCTTTCGGCCCGCATCTGCACGGCCATTCCACTAAGTGCAATGGGGAAAAGGCCGACTAAAACGGTAGGGATACCAACGCTGGCAAGCACGATGAAAGAAAAAGCACGCCACCCAACGGTGGCATTGTAGTAGAGGAAGTTGGCAATGGCAATGCAAAATAGCAGCAAGGCCGCGTCTAGGATCCATTTGCCGAGGGTCCAGCCATCTCCTGATTTTTTCCAGCCTAAGCTTACTGTTGTTACATAGCTATAGGCGACGCCTACCATGAAGGTGACTAAGGCATAGCCTAAGGAAATCAATAGTGGGTTGCCGGGGAAGTGAATGCCGTAGGGACGTAGAAGGTAAAGAGCTGCGAAAATAAAGACGCTTACTCTGGCAATACCGACGATGGTTTCTCGGCTGAATTCCCGGTCGGGGAAGGGACGCTTAAGTGGATTGTTTGATAGCATATCGGTAGACGGCTTATGTCGTCTCTCCAAAGATGCTATTCTGGGCATTTTGGTCGGTCAGTAGGTTGTAAATTTCTTTCCCCCGGTTATAAAACTGTTCAATCTGGACAGAAGGGATCAATGTTCCTTTGCGGTAGAAAATCATATAGAAGCCTAATCCTTCCATAGACAAGCCTTTGTTGAGGGTGAAATAGTTAAGTACATCATCCGTGAAATGATGGCGGATGTATTCTTCGTCTTCTCCCGTTAACCGGTATTGGCCGGAGAATTTTGGGTAGCGGACGAAGTCGATGTCGCCAAAGCCGAGGAGTTCGCCCAGTTTGTGGGCGATGGTCTCCGGCTTCATCCAAAGTTCTGGAAGCCCCAGATTGGCACTTTGAATGAAGAACACTGTTTGGTAGACGGTGTTGTTGTTGGCCGAGCCACCGAATTTTTTAAAGCTGTAATCAAAGATGGAAGCATCGAAATCCATCAGACCAGCCTGCTTTCGTAGGATGCGGGCCACCTTTTTACTCCGCCCTTCCTGAAAGAGCTTGAAATCCTTAAGCTGGGCCTCTAAGCCGTAGTCGTCCTCTTCGTGAAAGGACATGTCCAGTTTGTTGGCGAGGGCCACAAGGTTACGTTGGCGGTAGGGGTGAACCATGGAGGAGTTGGTAGTTAGTAGTCGGTAGTGTGGTAGGCTGTAAACGGTAAGCTGTAGTGTGATAAACGGTAGCCTGTATTTGGCTCAAGGTACGGAATTAGGTTGGGCGGTGGTGGATGGGAGACACGGGAAAGACCACCCCATCCGCCACGACGGCCCACTCCAGCTTCGTCAGGCGCGTAGCTGCCGGAGGAAGAACTTTTTCTCAAGGCTTGCACAATTGGTTGTACACATGCTTTGAGTTTTTAAATAAAAAAATCCCCTCTCCGAAGAACGAAGAGGGGATTTTTATTGGAGGTGGTAAATTACTTACCGCCGCCGTTGTTGAACAGACCTTGGTCGCCAGCAGGAACAGCTTCTGGCTGAGGAGCCGGAGTGTTTACTTTGCCTTTGATGGTAAGTACGGTTGGCTCACCGGCGTTGGTGGTTAGGGTTACACGCTTACGGAATTGACCGATGCGGTGTGTGTCGTAACGAACACGGAGGTCACGGGTTTCACCCGGTGCGATTGGTGGAGTCCAGTCGCTGCGCTCAGGAACAGTACAGCCACAGCTGCCACGTGCATTGGTAATCAGCAGGGGAGCGTTACCGGTGTTAGTGATCTTGAAAGTACGGTAGGGCTCAGAGTCTTGGTCGATAGTACCGAAGTCAACTTCAGGTTGAAGTACTTCAATAACTGGGCCATCAGTCGCCGGAGCAGCTGCTTCAGCCGTTTCAACAGCTTTAGGGGCAACAACACCTTGTTGGGCTTGGAGGCTTACGGTCATGCCGCAAGCGAGAACGAGTAGAAGGAAGAGTCGTTTCATGTGGATTTATTTTCTGATGCAAATATAGTGAATTACCGGATTGGCCCCGGTTAACGAGCTGTTAACGAGGCTACGCCCGGCCAATGGACTAACTGATAACGACATTGAGACGACGATTGTGCTAAAGGATACGCTAAGGGACTGTTAATTCTATGCAAAAGTATTTTTTAGGAAACTTTTCCTCCGGGCTTGCTCATTTAAAAAGTGCAATCTATCTTTGCGACCGCTTAGGTAACTAGGCAGCTCTATCTGGGGGATTAGCTCAGTTGGCTAGAGCGCTTGCATGGCATGCAAGAGGTCACCAGTTCGACTCTGGTATTCTCCACAAGGCTTTTCGGCTGATCGTTGTCACTAAGATACAAAAAGTGGCAAAGGATTGTGGCAAAAAGTGGCAAAAAGCCCCTTGATCTGAAAAGATTAAGGGGCTTTTGTTTTTACACCATATCGTCGATTCATGTAAAGTAGATGGTACTCGCTTAGTTTCTCCCCTTCAGGATGTCGATGAGTTGCTGCTGTGCTGCCAACTCTCTTTTCAGTTCATCGTTCTCTGTCATCATCGTAGCTGTCTGATCCTGACTTTGCCTCACCAATCCCGCGTACTCGTGGTTGACACCCTTAGAAGCCTTGTAGTCGGCCTCAAACGTCGTTGCTCTGCTGCTCATCACCATTCGGTCGGATCGGAGTTGCTTCATTGTTACAAGCTCTGATTGCGACCACTGTGGGTTAGAGGGAAATTTTCTCTTCAGGAAGTCCTGAAACATCTCCTCACTAAGTTGCTCTTGGGACCGTTGACGGTCGTTAGCGTCTCGATGGTCTAAGTCTTCTATGGCCATTCCGATGACTTGGGAGTAAAGTCTAAAGTATAGCGGTCGCCATTAGATTCGTCAACTTCCCGTATCTTACGGGTGCGACGGAGCTAGGGAAGTTTTACCTCTTTCTCTTCAATCCAATGGCTCATTCTAATCGTTATGCATACAAAAAAAGACCAGCTCGTAGAAGAACAGGTCTCTCGTTCGGTGAGATTGCTTTACTTGTAATTGCTGTGTTTTACCTGTGGGTTTTCTTTCGACAAGATATACCAAAGAGCTACACAATGCCGGAATACGAATCACCAGTGAGCACAAATAATCCGAGTCAGCCGCCCCGCCAACTCGAACTGTAATCTTTAACAACTGACTTTTTATATCCTAACAGAATCGTGGTCCATTACAAGGACCGAAAGTACCTTTCTTCCTGCTCCGTCGTTTTCCTATTGGTGGTTGTCAATTGAAATAACGCTCAGTACGCTGCCAACAAAAACAGCCTTTGCTCTGAACTGCTTATTGATTTTAAAGTACCGGATTCCGGCAGATTTTGGATGCCTTCTTTTTACAATGGTCCGTTGCAGATTTAAGCCCTGCGTAGCCCATGATTCTTGATCTCTGGCCATAGTTTTAGGATTAATGGATGGTGTAGGTCAATTCGACACAGCGATAATATTCTGATGGCCTGATACTCATTGCGGTACTGCGTCCTGATATCGGTAATTGAAAATGGCCGCGATCGCTCTGCCTGGTCCTGTAAATGGTGGGCCACCTTAGCGAGCGAACCTACCGTAAGTGAAACGTTGAGATGAAAGTCAATTTTCTGCCAGGAGTAAGCCTGACAGTGCTCCAGCCCGAGTTCTTGCTTGGCATCG
>JBLIGS010000192.1:0-5944 GCA_047637095.1 Neolewinella sp.
CCAACTTCAATCTTGACGCACTAGACTACTGATGTAACTGTTTAGACCGCCCAACGGACGGACGCTCGGAGGTCCCGGCTGCGCCAAGGACACTCCGAGGTCCTACCTATTTACTACCTTGGCCCCTGATGTTTCCAAAGCCCGCCAACTATCGCCAGACCGGCCTTTGGCCCGACCTAATGGCCGGGCTCACCCTAGGCATCATCCTTATCCCTCAGGCCATGGCCTACGGTATGCTGGCTGGTGTAGAACCCGTTTACGGCCTCTACGCAGCCCTCGTACCGCTGGTCATCTATGCCCTCCTGGCCAGCACGCCCCATGTTTCCGTTGGGCCAACGGCGCTGGCTTCCCTGCTATGCCTCAACGGCCTGGCTGGCATGGCTGCCCCAGGCAGCCCCGAATACCTAGGCCTAGCCATCCTGCTTGCAGGCCTAACCGGCATGCTTCAACTCTTGTTTGGTCTCCTCCGGCTGGGCGGCATCGCTAGTCTACTCAGCCGACCGGTACTCTCCGGATTCGTCTCCGCAGCCGCCATCCTCATCATCGTCTCCCAGCTGGACGCAATGCTTGGCATCCCTACAGAGCGGACCACCTTCCTCCACGAATCACTACTAGAACTCGGAGCCAATACCAGTCAACTCCACCACACCTCCGCAGGAATGGGCCTTTTAGCCCTAGGCTCCCTCTTCGTCGCAAAAAAATGGCTCCCTGCCAAATTCCCTTCCATGCTGGTCCTCATTGTTCTGGCAACAGCCCTCACCTGGTGGCTGGAAAAAGGCTGGGGAATTGACACCATTCGCGATATCCCCTCCGGATTACCAACCTTCTCGCTACCAATCATCAATTTTGCTGTCATACTAGACCTCCTTCCTATCGCCCTTGTTCTGGCCCTCATCAGCTTCATCGAAACACTTTCCATCGGCAAAACCTTTTCCCCAAATCATAATTTCTACCGCATCCAACCAAACCGGGAATTGCTGGCCTTGGGCCTAAGTAAGATTGCAGGAAGCTTCTTCCAGGCCATCCCGACTTCTGCCAGCTTCAGCCGGTCTGCCGTCGTAGAAGAAAGTGGAGGCAAAAGCCCATTAAGCAACGTTATAGCAGCAGCGCTCTTACTCATCGTTTTACTTTTCCTGACCCCAGCCTTCTACTATCTCCCTATTCCTGTGCTGGCAGCAATCATCATTTTCTCTGTCCGCAACCTCTTCGATTTCGCGGAAATGCGCCGTCTGTGGAAGCTGGCCCCTAAGGAATTCTTCACCCTATTAATCACCTTCATTTTCACCCTTTTCACCGGTTTGCAATGGGGTATTGCCGGCGGTGTTTTTATATCCCTGACCTTTGTTTTTTGGCGGGCAGCGCGGCCGCACCTCGCCGAACTTGGCCAGGTACCGGAGACGAATGCCTTCCGTAATCGAGATCGGTTTACCCAGGCCATTATCAACCCTACCATCCTAATTGTCCGGTTTGACGCCGAGCTCAACTTCGGCAATGCTGGCTATTTCCGAGATCGGCTCCAGGAGCTGGTCGATGGCCGCGGCCCGGCGCTTCGCGCCGTAGTTATCGACGGACACACCATCAACGACATCGATACCAGTGGGCTTTTTGCCCTCACCCAATTCCTCGAGTCCCTTGAGCGCCAAGACGTCGATCTTTACCTCTGCGGCATCATTGGCCCCGTCCGAGATATGCTCTACAAATCCGGCCTAATGGAACGGATGGGAGCAGACCACAACTTCCTATCCATCCATGAAGCCCTGCAATACCTCGAAGGGACGGACAAGGATCGGGGCTGGGACGGCCCCGCAGTCCAACACGGTTAGGCCCTGAAAACAGCCATCCCAAATTGTTCACCAATTTAATCCTTTTAACGCCGGTTGGACGGCCAGAAAACAAACCGCTACGCACCGACAAACGAAAGTCATTTAGCCCGCTTCATACCACCAAACAAACCCCACAAAACCCGGCGGCTGGAATTGAGTGCATTTCATCCAGCCCCATAAATTCAAGATTCTATGTTTAATAAACTATCCACCGGATGGGTTGCCATCCTTGTGCTTTGTGTCTTCGGTTTTTCAGCCTGTGATGATGAAGACGTAGTTACTCCGCCAGCCATCGGTACTATTACAACCATCGCTGCTGACGACGGTCGTTTCACGGTCCTAGTCTCGGCACTTCAACGTACCGGCCTCGATGCTGCTCTCAATATAGCCTCTAGCCGTTACACCGTTTTTGCTCCTACTGACGATGCTTTCGCTGCCTCAGGCATTGACCTTGCTTCCGTAAGCGATGACGACTTAGCGGACATCCTCAGGTACCATGTCATCAGCGGTGGAACCATCTATCGTTCTGCCAACATTCCAGCTGGCATCACCGAACTTGGCACCCTCAACGACGAAGGCCCGGTTGCACTTCCAGTAACGGTTAACAACGCTACTGGTGGTATCACCGTCAACGGTGCCAACGTAGTAGTAGCTGATGTCGAAGCAGTTAACGGAGTCATCCATGCCATCGACGCAGTCCTTCTGCCTCCAAGCATTGCTGACCGGGCAATTGCTGACGGTCGCTTCACCACACTTCTAGCGGCACTGGCCCGCACCGGCTTAGACGTCACACTTTCTGCCGACGGAGACTACACCGTGTTTGCTCCGACCGACGATGCTTTTGCAGCAGCAGGCATTGTCCTCGACGATGTTACAGACGAAGACCTTACTGCTTTGCTTCTTTACCACGTTGTTGGTGTTGCGATCCCAGCAGGAGATATTGCAAGCGGCGACAACTTTGTCGCATCCCTGAGTGCAACTGGCCCTGGCGAGTCTACGCTCAGCCTACTGGTTAACCAAACTGCAGGTGCCGTGACCATCAACGGTGATGCAACAGTCGTGGTTGCTAACGTATTTGCTAACAATGGTGTGATTCACGCCATCGACAAAGTACTTGCCCCACAGAGCATTGTTGACTTTGCGACGAAGGCGGAAGGTTTGTCCTCACTTGCAGGTGCCCTGACGGGCGCGAACCTTGTGAGCGTACTTTCTGGCGACGGTCCTTTTACCGTATTTGCACCGGTCAACAGTGCCTTTGAAGCTGCAGCGGATGTAATCGCCACGCTCTCTGCAGAGCAGGTTACCAACGTCCTGCTCTACCACGTAGTAGCCGGCGCCAATGTCCGCTCCGACGCACTTCCAGAGGCAACGACCACCGTAAATGGAGACATGCTTATCTTCAATGGTGCAACCATTGAAACATCCACGATGCAAGCAGTCAACATCGCTTTGACAGACATCCAGGCCACCAACGGTGTGGTGCACCTCGTCCCTGCCGTTCTTGTCCCTACCAACCTGTAATAACGGCAACTGAAACCTTGCTTTTTACAACCCTTTCCCTGCTCACGTTCGGCCTCGCTCACTGACCGCCGGTGGCCACGTCAAATGGCCCTCGTGCAGGGTATTCAAACCAATGCTTAAAACAATGTAGCATAAGTCCCTGAAAAGCCGTACCTTTGCTAAACAAGGCCGTAAAAAGCACCCGGAGGGAATCGTCAAAGATTCCCTCTTTTTTGTGTCTATACCCAAGCATCCGATGATCTTTGGGCGCGGACGCAGGTGCAAAGCGGTTGATTAAAAAGCAAGGAAATATGGTCGACAAGATCACCGAAATGCTGAATAATTACTTCGCTGACGAAGAGGAGGGTTTCAACGATTGTTTCGTAGTAGAGGTCACCCTCTTGAAAAGCCGTCTGGAGATCTTCATCGACAGTGATTCTTCCATGTCATTTCGCAGGTGTCAGCGCATCAGCCGTTATGTAGAAGCCTACCTCGATGAGGAACAGCCTCTTGGCGAAAGCTACACCCTGAACGTAAGTAGTCCAGGTGTGGACCGCCCACTGAAGTTTCACCGGCAGTACGTCAAGAATCTTGACCGAACCCTAGAGGTCACCACGACCGAAGGTGAAACATACAAAGGCGCACTCAAAACCGTTGAGACCGATCACATCGTTCTCACGGCCAAAGTTCGCCGCAAGGAAGGCAAACGAAAGGTTACCGTTGTCGAAGACACCGAGATCCTTTTTGATGCCATTAAAAAAGCAATCGTAAAAATCAGCTTCTAGACTATGAATCTCGTTGATACTTTTAAAGAATTCAGTTCCGGAAAATCCATCGACAGCCCCACCATGGTGCGGGTTCTTGAGGACGTTTTCCGCACCTTGATCAAGAAGAAGTTCACTACGGACGACAACTTCAACATCATCGTAAACGCCAATCGGGGTGACCTCGAACTTTGGCGCGTACGCGAAATTGTACCGGACGGTGAAGTAACTGATGAACTTTCCGAAATCTCTTTCTCTGAGGCAATTGCCGTTGACGAAGACTACGAGGTTGGGGAAGAATGTTACCAACAACTCTTCCTCGAGGACTTTGGTCGTCGTTCGATCATGGCTGCCCGTCAGACCCTGATCAGCCGGATCATGGACATCGAGAAAGACGAACTCTACAAGCAGTACACCGAACGCATTGGCGATCTGGTACTCTGTGAAGTTCAGCAAATCCTCAAGCGGGAGATCCTAGTTATTGACGATTCTAACGGTCGTGAACTTGTGATGCCCCGTGTGGAAACCATTCGTGGTGATTACTTCCGCAAGGGCGACATGATTCGTGGCGTCATTAAAGAGGTAGAGATGCGGAACAACAACAACCCTGTTGTTATCGTATCCCGCACCAACGAGCGCTTCCTCGCCAAACTCATGGAACAAGAAGTTCCAGAGATTGAGGATGGCTTGATCACAATCAAAGGCATCGTCCGTATCCCGGGCGAACGTGCTAAAGTTGCCGTAGAGAGCTACGACGACCGCATTGACCCTGTAGGTGCTTGTGTTGGTATGAAAGGTTCACGCATCCATGGCATCGTCCGGGAGTTGAACCAGGAGAACATCGACGTAATTAACTACACGAGTAATACCAGCCTCTATATCCAGCGTTCACTGACGCCGGCCCGGGTTTCCAACATCGAATTAGATATGGAAGGTCGCCGTGCAAAAGTATTCTTGGAGCCAGACCAGGTTAGCCTGGCCATTGGTAAAGGAGGTACAAATATTAAGCTTGCCAGTCGTCTGGTAGAGTTTGAGATCGATGTATACCGGAACAATGAAGTCGAGATCGACGATGTCGACCTCGAAGAATTCAAGGACGAGATCGAACTCTGGGTACTGGAGTCATTCAAGAACATCGGCTGTGATACGGCGCGTTCCGTACTGGAACTCAGCCCTGAGGAGCTTGTTCGTCGAACAGACCTTGAGGAAGAGACCGTTCTTGGTGTCCTACAAATCCTGGCAGCAGAATTTGACGATTTCGTGGCACCAACCGCTGTCGCTATCCCTGCTTCTGAGGCAGAAGTAGCTGAGGCATCTGAAGCTGAAGAGACTGAAGCTCCCGTAGCTGAAGAGACTGAAGCTCCCGTAGCTGAGGTGACTGAGGCTCCTGTAGTTGAAGAGACTGAAGCTCCCGCAGCTGAGGTGACTGAAGCTCCTGTAGCTGAAGAGACTGAAGCTCCCGTAGCTGAGGTGACTGAGGCTCCTGAAGTTAAAGAAACTGAAGCTCCTGTAGCTGAAGCACAAACTGAAGAGGAATAATCGGAGCTGGCGGCTGTTTTCCACCCCGTGGAAACAGCCGCCAATCCAACAATTACTGTCCAGTCGTTGTTACTCTTAGACAGCGCAACTAATTCCCGTTAGGGTATTGTTGTCTAAGTACCTTATCTTTGCATCGCATTCCAGATATTTTTCTGGATACTCCTCTGAAAGCGGTGATTGAAAGAGGGCATACAACGGCTATTTAGGGCAGTTCTAAATCGCCCCGCGTCAGCACAACGCGGTTAAACATCGGCGTGCTTAAAAGATCGAATGAGTAAACGACTAATTAAAGTAGCGAACGAGTTAAACGTGGCGACC
>JBLIGS010000193.1:0-5902 GCA_047637095.1 Neolewinella sp.
GACTCAAGGATCGTAGTCCACGGATCCTGTTGCAGCTGCTTGATGGAAAGTGACATCTTGCGGTCTTCGCGATCGATGGTAACGACTTTCGCGGAGCGGGTGTCGCCGACCTTGAAGTACTCACGGGCGTTGATTGGCTGGTTGGACCAGCTAACCTCGCTAACGTGTACGAGTCCTTCAACACCTGGCTGAATTTCGAGGAATGCGCCGTAGTCTTCGATGTTGACCACTTTACCCTCGATGGTAGAACCTTCGGTGATGGTCTCGTCGAGTACTTCCCATGGGTGTGGGAGGAGCTGCTTGAGACCGAGGCTGATGCGCTTCTTGTTCTCGTCGAAGTCCAGTACGGCAACGTTGACCTTCTGGTTGAGTTCAAGGATATCGCTTGGGTGGTTGATCCGGCCCCAGCTGATGTCTGTGATGTAGAGCAAACCGTCTACGCCACCAAGGTCGAGGAACGCACCGAAGTCGGTGATGTTCTTAACGATACCTTCAAGTACCTGACCACGCTCAAGGGAAGCGATGATCGCTTCACGCTGTTCTGCGAGGTCACTCTCGATGAGTGCTTTGTGAGATACAACGGCGTTCTTGATGGTTTCGTTGATCTTAACGACCTTGAATTCCATCGTCTTACCGACGTATGCATCGTAATCAACGATCGGCTTGATGTCGATCTGTGAACCAGGAAGGAAAGTCTCCAAACCACCACAATCGGCGATGAGACCACCTTTGGTTTTGCTGATAACCTTACCGTT
Source organism: Neolewinella sp. (assembly GCA_047637095.1). Lineage (GTDB taxonomy): Bacteria > Bacteroidota > Bacteroidia > Chitinophagales > Saprospiraceae > Neolewinella. Next base: position 756 of record JBLIGS010000193.1, read on the forward strand.
AATAACGGTACCGTTAGCGTAAGAGTCGCGGATGCGATCCCATGCACGGAGGAGCTTGGCCTTACGGCGGCTCAGCACCAGCTGTCCTTTTTCGTCTTCCTGCTGCTCAACGTACACCTCTACGGTGTCGCCTACCTGAAGTTCTGCTTGGTCGCGGAATTCAGAAAGTGGAAGGAGACCATCACTCTTGTAGTTCAGGTCAAGGATTACGTCACCGTCAATGATGCTGCTAACTTTAGCAGACATGATCTCAGCTTCAGAGATGTTGGTCATGGAAGCAGAGTACTGATCTTCCATTGCCTGACGCACCTCTGGGGTGTAACGGCTGGCTGCAGAACGCTGGGTCATTTCCCAGTTGAAGTCCGCATGACCATCACCGGTAGAACCGCTTTGGTCAGCTTCATCAATTTCTACGCCTTCTTCCTTCACCTCTTCGGTGAGGGCTACTCCTACTCTAGTGGCTTCCTTACGGATCACTTTAGCGGTAGATGCAGCTTCTTCAGCAACATCATCGCTGGTATCTGCTACTACTTCAGCAGGAGCTGTTGTTTCGGGGGTTTCCGGCGCCGAGTCGGTCGCTGGAGTTTCGTTGACCTGACCTTCTACAGCCGGATCTTTATCATCATCCATCATCATAGGGATGTGAAAGTTTAAAAGGTTAAAAACCTGAGTTGCTTCGGGGGCAACTATTCCCCACCTTCTCCGACAGGGTCGTCTAAGGCCGCGCAAAGGTAAAGGTTTTTCTTAAAAAAGAAAAGGTTTTTCCCTCCAATTTTTCAAAGATGATTGATGGCTTCAACAAGTCATGAAGGGGCCGCGGACGCAGGTGCAGGTGAAGGAATTAAAAAGCAGTGATTGGATCAACCTAACCCTCGTCCTGAACTCCGTTTGCAGGGGCAACTATTCTAGCTGCGCTTACCATTGATCTAGCACCTAATGGCCATCCAGGCAAAGTAATAATAACATCCTTGTGGTCTAAACCATAAAAAACAAAAGCCCCGCTTCGCAGTTAAGCGAGCAGGGCTCTTGAAGAGGTTGGTAGCGGATTCGAACCGCTGTAGCAGGTTTTGCAGACCTGAGCCTAGCCGCTCGGCCAACCAACCATGGGACTGCAAAAGTAGGACGAGAAAAGCCGTTGCGCCAAACTTTATCCTTCTTTTTTATTGGTCAACTCTTTAACGGATTGAAGGTCAGGTAAGTTGCGGAGGCAGAAGACATCATCGCAACAGATTAATTGTGCCAGCCTTTCGGACGAGCTCGCCAGCAGGTGTCAGAAATTCGAGTTGATAGACATAGGCGCCACCGGGGAGAAACTGCCCTTGGCTATCGCCAGCCCAGCCGGTGGCAGGGTCACCAGTTTCAAACAACAGGCCTCCCCAGCGGTCGAAGACCCGAAGCGAATACCCATCTGCTACAGGCGGAATAGAAAACCTGGGGCGAAAAGTAAGGTTGCCGTTTTCGTTGGCAACGGGGCTGAAAGCGTTAGGTACGTAGACTTCTGTTTTAGGGAGGACGCAAACAATATTGGAGCGAAAGATGGAACTCTCCCCCGGCCCGGCTCCCGCCGGGCTAAAGCGTACACTAACGATGTAACAGGCAATGTCGTCCTGGCCACTAACATCATCCGTAAAAGACGTTGCTGTCAAATTCATTGCAACTTCAACATACATTGCACCTGCGGCCGCGGCAGGGTCCGTCGTGAAAGCCCGAACCACAGAATAGGTAAAATCCCCGTCCAGCTCGTTGTCAAATGCCGTCCAGTTGAGGATGTTCTGCCCGAGGAAAAGAGATTGGGCCGACAGAAAAATTGGCGCCACTGCATTCGTCGTCACCTCCCGCATGCAATCGTCCACCACCCGAAGGCGAAGCAAATCATTAGGATCAAGCGGATCCGCCAGGGGCGGCACCACTAAAGTTCCGCTTGCAAAGTCAAAAGCGGTCAAGGGAAAAACTTCCGTCTGTCCCCCACCCCGCGTTATCCGCAGGCTCACCGTCGTATTCATCGGCTGGGTAGCGTTCGTCCCAAACTGCAACACCACCTCTCCGGCAGCATTGACCTCGGCGCCGTAGAGCGGAAAGTCCCGCACTGGCTGGTTAAAGGACACCAATTGGCAATATTCTAAACTCCTCGCACGGCCATTATTCTCCTGCAGCACTGCTTCTATGTAGAAGCAAAGGTCTTCGCCGTCGTTAGCATCTCTGTAATCCACCATCGTCGCATTGGGAGCAAAAGTGCCAACAGGCGTAAACTCACCGCCATTGATGCTGACGAACAACTCCAGCGCAACCGCCGGAAAGTATTGCCCGATCGCTGCCTGGTCCACCACCAAATCAATGCGTTCAGAACAGCCAAATCCGCCGCCGCCCGTAAGCTCCATCGGCGAAGCAATACGGCCCTGTGGGCTGTCATTACCACAAGGGTCGATGGCTACCAATAAAAAGGACCGGGTTGCCGGGTCAGGATCTCCCGGCAAAATGGGTAGTCGGAATTCTGTCACCCCAAATACCGTATCAATCGGAATATTAGCCGTCGGCGTCTGCTCTAGGATAATGTACCCCGTCACTTCCGGCGATGCCGAAGCCAACCATTCAATCAAGATGTCATTGTCTTCTACCCCAACGTATAGCAAGGTTGGGGTAAGCGGTATGAGGTTATCAAGCGTATCACTGTTTGCCACAGTCTGCCCTGGGCAATTGTACCGGTGCCGGAGAAAGTAAAACCGGAGTTCTCCTCCTGGGTTCGGGTCCTGGTATTCCGTAGCATTCGGGTCAGTCACCTCAGCCAGCAGTGTATATGGACCATTAAAGGTGGTTGCCACGTGCACTTCAGTTGCCTCAAAAGGACCACAAGCACTGGGGGAATTGTTCCAGCTCAGAACCTCCGACCCGGCCTGTGACCGGGTACAAAGAAAGTCGGGTGCATCTACCTGAGCAGACAAACTTAGCCCGACGGCAAGCAACGAAAAAAGAAAGAGATTACGCAAAACAATACTGTTCTTGGGAATGAAACTAAAAAGGAAAGACCAAGAACAAACGCAGGAAGATGCAGGACGTTGTATTTTCGGCCAGTAATTTATCGTTCCTTCTTCACAGAAACGTAAAAGGTGCCATTTTGAACCTAACCCGCCTTTTTAAAGCTTGTTTGCATCAATCAAGGTAGGAGGATGGTTCGTTCTACTTTTAGATCACCAATAGACCTCTCAACTCTAACCAACTATAACCCTCTTATCATCAACTATTCCTGGCGCAGCGGTCGACTTTTTGGTGTTCCTGTGGACATCCACTGGAGCTTTCTACTTGTCCCTATTGCCATCCTCTATTTTTCCTGGCAGCCAGGTTACGGTTTGAACTACGAGGCATTGACCTGGTACAGCACGGTGTCCGTTCTATTGTTCTCTTTTGTCCTGCTTCACGAACTAGGCCATGCCTTGGCGGCAAGAAACCGGGGCGTAGTTGCCGAAAGGATCGTCCTTTTTCCGTTGGGTGGAGGGGCCTATCTACCAGAGCAGCCAAAACAGCTTTGGGCGGAAGTCTTTGTCTATGCGGCTGGCCCACTGGCCAACCTCGCCCTTGCGGGCATTGCCTTACCGGTATTGCTATCGCATCCCGACGGAGAGTTAATTCTCCGGGGCTACGTTAACCCGGCCAGCAACATGGTCATCAATCCCAACCGTTTCAACCAGTTATTGGGGATGACTTTCGCCGTCAACCTGTTGTTAGCGTTAGGGAATTTGCTACCGGCCTACCCTTTGGACGGCGGGCGGATACTCAGGGCTTTGCTACGGCGCCCGCTGGGCGCCCGGCAAGCAACCGTCGTCGTTACCGTCCTGGGCGCGATTATAGGGCTGGCACTGATTTGGCTCAGTACCGTAATGTTCGATCCATTCTTGGCCGTCGGAGCCGTCTTCATCATCGGTATGTCGCTAATGGAATACCGGAATGGTTGGCAACGCCGGCGATTGGCCGGCAGGAAGCTAAAAGCCATCCTCAGACCTCCGTTAAGCCCAGAACAGAAACTCTACCCCCAGTCCGTAGTCAACAAAGCTACAGGCCTATTCTCCGCAACCGGGTGGCCCGTCCTTCCAGTCCACGACAATTGGAACAACCTTCTTGGTTTTGTTGAATTAGCCCTACTAGAGGAAGAAGTAAAAGACCACAACCTCTCCCTCCGGGAATACTTTGAGCCCGAGTTCGTCACCGCGGCCCCCGGCGAAGACCTCTTAGTCATCACCGAACGCATCGTTGACGCCAACGTCTACGGCGCCGCTATCTACGGCGAACGGGGTCGGCTACTGGGTTACGTCTTCACTGAAGACATTATGACATTGCTGGACACCCCCTGGAGGGCTTTTAAACGCGGCCTGAGGCCGCGTTAGTAGACGGTCGCTGCGCTCCCTTGTCGACGCGGCCTGCGGCCAGCTTGTAGACGGCTGCGCCTTGTAGACGCGCTGCGCGCTTGTAGGCTACCGCATGGCTCCTGCGCTATAAGCGAAGCGAAGGCCTACAAGGCCGAAGGCCGCGTCTAAAAAAGCCAAAGGCTTTTACTCTATGCCAAGCTTCGCCTTCACCGCCGCCATCATATCCGTGCTTTCCTCCGTAAACAGAAGGGTATTGAAAAGGCTGGAGTCGAAAATCATCGACAAGCCCTTCTCTTTGGCTACCGTATTGATTGCTTCCCGGGCTTCGGTGATGATTGGCCCAAGTAATTCCTGCCGTTTTTTTTCAATGTTAACGGAGATTTCCTGCTCGTACTTAAGGATGCCTTGCTGGCGCTTCTGGAAATCTGCTTCGTACTCCTGGAGTTTAAGGGGAGTGATTTCCTCTTTTTTGGCTTGAATGGCCAAAAAGTCCTTCTCCAACTCCTTAACCATCGCTTCGCCCGTCGCGATTTGCACGTCGTTGAAAGACTGCAGTTCTGCTTCCGCAGAAGTAATCGTTGGCATCTGGCTAAGTAGGTTACCAAAGTTCAAGTGTCCGTACTTCTGGCTAAAACCACTGCCAAGTACACTTAAAACCAGTAGTAGGGAAAAAATATAACGTTTCATCTGAATGACTTTTTAGAACCACAAAGCTAATGCCTCCGCATTTTCAGTAGCCTTAAGGAAGCGTTAAAATAATTAATCAAACTTTTTATTGTTTTTAATTTG
>JBLIGS010000194.1:0-5875 GCA_047637095.1 Neolewinella sp.
TGCCAACGAGGCTCTCGGCCGCAAAGGCGAAGCCATCGGTTCCGTAGCTCAGCCAATTGACGAGTTGGAGCAGGATTACGTTGGCGGCCAGCACGGAGGTGTCGACGTCGAGGGCGTTGGCCCGGTTGTAGAAGAAGGCGAAACTGAGGGTGAGGCAGAGGGTTCGGATGAAGATGTCGCGATTGATGCGGAGGAAAGCACCGAGGGAAGGCTGGTTCGCCGAAGGGACATCGGTTATTTTTTCCTGCCGGAGGGTCCACCAAAGTAGGCCTAGTCCACAGGCGAGGCCTAGGTACTGGGCGCAGACCGTCCCCCAGGCTACGCCCCGGATTTCCATTCCGGAATAGTAGACTAGGTAGTAACTCAGGCCCATATTGGCCACGTTGATGATCAGGGTTAGCAGGAGGGGGAAGCGGGCGTTTTGCCGCCCGAAAAACCAACCGAACAGGACCATTTGGCCAAGGGCCGCTGGCGCGGCGAGGATGCGGATGTAGAAATAATCGTCGACCATCCCGATCTGCTCCGGCCGCAGGTTTAATAGGCCGTGAATCATCTCCGCCAACGGATATTGAAGTACGACAAGGAGGAGGGAAATACCGATGGCGAGGATGGCGGCCCGTTGGAGAATGATCCTTTGTTCGCTGGTATCTGCCCTGCCGAATGCCTGGGCGGTTAGTCCGGTTGTGCTCATCCTAAGGAAGCCAAAATTCCAGTAAAGAAAGTTCAGGGCCATGCTGCCGAGACCAACGGCCGCGATGTGTTCTTTGCCCAGTCCGCCCATCAGCACAGTATCGAAACTGGATAACAACGGTACGGAAATGTTGGAGAGGATGTTGGGGATGGCGAGGCGGAGAATTTCGCGGTTCATTCGGCTTGAGAGTTGCGGGTTGAGGTTGGGCTAAAGCCCGTTAAGGGTTGCGAAATTACCGTCGTTGGCTAAACGATATAACCTTATGTAGCATTGTAGGGCAGGGGCTTGGCCCTACCCCAGGGGGGCTTATTCCTTCGCGCTTTCAGTTGCTGTCATCGTCCCATCTGGCCGTAACGCCGCAACCGGAACCGGATTAGCAATAAAGTCTGTGATTCGCATTTTGTGTAACCAGCCATCGCTGACGATATTTGATTCGACGGGGAAATACGTTGGGAGCATCAGGTCGCCAAATTGTTTGTATTCCTTGAAGTAGGCGGCGCCGGTTAGGAAGTAGTACATTTCTCGGATGGTGTATTCCAATTTTACGATGCGCTTGGAGTCGGGGTCTAGCCAGATCAGGTACTGATCGATGTCGTTTTGCGGAGCGGTATCGTTCCAACTGGCGATAACACCCTCACAATTGATGCCATCAATAACTTTCGTTCCGGCGTAAGAGAAGGCCGTTGCTTCCTGTATTCGAAGCGGGAATTCGATGAAGTATTGGTAGGTGGGAAGCCAGAAATAGGCGTCGTTGTGTTGCTGGAAAATGGGCGCGCTTCCATTCTTGCTGGTGTAGGTTTTCCACGACTGAATACCCCAGGTTTCGCCTTTTATTTCGCCTTCGGTGAAGGTGAGCCGGCCGTCGAAAGAGCCGGGGATGTATTCGAGGTCGAAGATGCCTTTGTTGCCGGGAAACGGGTTACCGTTTTTGCCAACGAGGCCGTAAAATTCATCGTCGAAGCTGGCGCGGTAGGTGGAGATACTGTCCCAGGCACCGATGTTGTGGGCCTTGGCCATATCTGCGATCAAGGCGCGGGCTTTGTCTTCATTGCCGCCTTGTTTGGCTACCTCTGTCCGAAGGTCGGCGAGGTGAAAAAAGCCGATGGTTCCAGCAACGACGAGTAGGGCCAGAAGGCCGAGGAGGATGTGCTTGAATTTCATTTAGAGGTGGATTTTCCGCCGCGGCCAACGTAGTTGACGTTTATGCTGTGCGAAGTCGAAGTAAAGGTGCAGAGGGCGGTGAAAGGCAAAGATGGTCTGTCATGTTCCGAAGAACAACACTTTTGCGTTGCAGGTTGGCCGTTGACTTTGGCCCGGGGCCAAAGGTTGGACCTTAGAGATTAGGCTTTAGGAGAATCTCCCGAGTTTTGAGCTGGAATAATTTGCGTCTCCCTACCTTAGTGTTCTTTGTACCTCAGTGCCAAAACGAGCGCAGCGAGCTATCACATTCCAACGTGCGGCAGCCTAAAAGGCCGCAGGCCGTCTAAAAGCGAAACGGCGAAGCCGTTGAACGTCTACAAGGAAGCGAAGCGACCGTCTACAAGGCCGAAGGCCATCTTTAAAGAGTGCTTAGCTCCCTAATTCCATCGTTTAATATCCCCTCCCTCCGTCGTCGTCTTCTTAAAGTAAAAGGCCAACAGCGCACCCGCAACGCCGCCACCGAGGTGTGCAAAACGCGCCGTTGTGTCAAAGCTGTAATCCATCACGCCCATAAATAGGTCGAGGGCGAAGATGCCGCCAATCATGTATACGGCTGCGATTGGAACTGGAATGAAAAGTAACTGAAGTTTCTGCCATGGATTAAAGACGGCGTAGGCGGCCATGACACCGGAAATGGCGCCTGAAGCCCCCAGCATCCGGCTCGCTTCTTGACGGCCAGCATACCGCGTCATAATGTCGAGGGCTTCCGTCCAGACTTTACTTGGGTCGTCAGCTAAGACTAAATTATTTTCAATTTGCCCTACGATGTCGGACACATCAATACCGTAAATTGAAAGTCCAGCAAAGTTTGCTCCGTCAAAGAAAGCCTTGAAGTTGTTCAAGGTTGGTTCGGCGTTAAAGGCGGCGAGTGCCTGCTCAGAAGTACTCACCTGCCACCAAATCTCGCTGGTATGTAATGCAACCGCTCCGGCTGCGGCAACGAGGTAAAGTAGGAGAAACCGTTTGCCTCCTAACCGCTGCTCCAAAGCTGGTCCAAAAAAATAGAGGATCAGCATATTAAAAAAGATGTGACTCAGGTCGGCATGGTGAAAAAAGTGGGTGATCAGCTGAAAAGGCTGAAAATCAGGGTGGGTGAAATACACCAGCATGAACTGCTCGTTCAAAAAATCTAACGGAGAGTCGATTCCGAACTGGGAAGGGAGTACGAGTACCGCAAAGACGATCGCGTTAATGATCAGCAGGTAACGGACGATGGGGGTAGGAGATGGATACATGGCAGAGCAATTGTAGCGGGTAAGATAACCGCTAACCTAAGAACAGACGGAAAAATGAAGGGCCTCGGAGTGTCTCTAGCGCAGCCAGGACCTCCGAGAGCCCGTTTTCGACCTAAAACAGTTACGTTTTCTAAACCTCAAACAACCTATCGACCTCATCTAGGTCATACTTTAGGAAGACCTTGCGCCCATTAGGCGCCAAGCGTGGCTGCTCGCAAGCGAAGAGACGGTCGATCAACGACCGCATTTCAGCATCGTCCAACAACTGGCCGCGGCGCATTGCCGAGCCTCTAGCAAGGGCTTTGGCTAAGCGGTTATGTCCGTCGATCTCTGGATTAAGGTTGTCCCGGTATTGGGTGATTAGTTTTTCAATTAACTCCTTTTCATTCTTCTGTCCGGCCAACTCCGCAGGGATGCCGCGGATGATGAAACTGTTGCCACCGAAGTCTTCCACATCGAAGCCTAGTTGCTTCAGGTCAGGGAGGATATCGGTCAGGATACCAGCATCGCTGTGCGCCAGTTCGAGGGTCTGGGGAAACATGGATTGCTGGCTAGCGGCTGGGCTTTCGCGCAGCGTACGGAGAAATTGTTCGTAGAGAATGCGCTGGTGCGCAGACCGTTGGTCAATCAACAGCCATCCACTTTTGATCGGGGAGACAATGTAGCGTTGGTGGACTTGGTAAGGAGCCCGGTCTTGTGGCTTTAGGGAATCGGTGTCATCGTCCACCTGGCTCATGCGGCTGGGGAGGAGTTCGCCGATGTCTGGGTTGCTTGGCTCGGGAGAGCCGAAGTCGATGAAGTTGTCATCGGTTGACGGACGGCTGTCTTGGCCCATTCCCTCATAAAGGGACTCCCAGTTTTTCAGGTTGTTGGCGTGGCGGATGGCCTCGGAGGCTGCGCCGGAGGCCGTTCTGCCGGAGGAGGAAGAACGGCCAGGGCCTCCTGCGGGGGCCTGGTAGTCGTCGTTCATCCGACTGGAGAGCACCTGACCATCATCCACCGGCTGGCGGGTGTTGGTGATGGAGGTCCTGGACGGAGAAAAAGGGTTGTCTGTTTCAAAGTCAATGCTGGGCATGATGCTGGCCCGGCCCATTCCGTGACGGATGGTTGCTTTGAGGTAGTTGTAGATCAACCGTTCATCCTCGAACTTGATTTCTTGCTTGGTGGGATGGACGTTAACGTCGATCCTCGCTGGGTCAATCTCCAGGTAAATGACGTAAAAAGGGTAAGTATCCTTCGGCAACAGGTCATCGTAGGCACTGACTACAGCGTGGTGCAGGTAGCTACTTTTGATGAAGCGGTTGTTGATGAAAAAGAACTGTCCGACCTTGCTTTTGCGGGCAGCCTCTGGCTTACCTACAAATCCTTGGATGGAGAGCACGTCGGTATCTTCTTGAATCGGGACGAGAAGGTTGTCGTACTTGCGGCCGAAGACCTGAACAACGCGCTGGCGGAGTTTGCCAGCTGGCAGTGCCAAGTCAAGACGGTCGTTCACATGAAGGTCAAACCTAACCTTGGGGTGTGCTAGGGCTATCCGGATGAATTCGTCACGGATGTGCCGCATTTCCACCGTGTCACTCTTAAGAAAGTTACGGCGGGCGGGGACGTTGAAGAACAGGTTCCGAACGGCCATCGTCGTACCTGGGCTGGCGGCGACGGGCTCTTGTATTTTGACTTCGCTGGCTTCGACGACAATGCGCGTGCCTAGGTCATCGGGTGCCCGGCGGGTTTTCATTTCCAGGTGGGCGACGGCGACAATGCTGGCCAGGGCTTCGCCGCGGAAGCCCATGGTTCGAAGGGCGAAGAGATCGTCGGCAACGCGGAGTTTACTGGTGGCGTGGCGCTCCAGAGACATCCGGGCATCGGTCTCGGACATGCCGCAACCGTTGTCCCGAACCTGAATCAGCGTCTTACCACTATCTTTAACGAGCAGCTCAATCTCGCTTGCACCGGAGTCAATAGCATTCTCCACCAACTCTTTCACTACGCTGGCAGGTCGTTGAATGACCTCACCTGCGGCGATCTGGTTGGCAATAGCATCGGGCAGAAGCTGGACGAGGTTGTCCGTCATAAATAATGGTAGATTCGTTTACTAAATACGCGCTGCTAAGGTACGGAAAGTTGAGGGGAGGGAAGCAGTGTATTTGCAAGAATTAAACGTAAGGCCTCCCGTCAGTGATTCCTCAGGAATCACAGTACATTTATACGCAAACGGTAGCGACAAGGGATGCCTTGTCGCTATGTCCAGCCAGCGCTTACTGGGGTGAAACTAAGTCGTTCGCTCATAGTCTGCGTCCTTCCAACGCCGACCTAGGAGGTGCTTTGGAGGTTCATACTATGTGTCGGACGGCGTTAGTAACCTTCCTCTACCGGCGGCGGCGGCGCCGTCAGCCATGCATCCAAATCAGGGAAGTAGTATTCATAGCCGATATAAGCCACCACCACCAAGCAGATCATCACGATGAATAAGGTGCTGTTGGACTTTCTTACACGGGCGCTGCGGTACCCCCCGGCGGCCTCGCCGCCAAGCCCTTTCCGGAAACCACCAGAAATGCGGGTCTTCATCGCATCAACCCCTCCGGTTTCTAATTGCTTAACCCGCAGGCGACGCTGCTCGGCTTCCTCTTCTTTAGGATTCCAGAAACGAGGCTTATAACTGAACTGCTGGTTCTTTGGCGTTTTAAAAAGACTGATAAGACCCATTTTGGATAGTTTTGGCTAACGAACAATCGAAGTTAAGGAAAGATGC
>JBLIGS010000195.1:0-5874 GCA_047637095.1 Neolewinella sp.
ACCTAACACCTAATGCCTAATACCTAACGCCTAACACCTAACACCTAATAATACTTCCCCGCCCACCATTTTTTCAACCTCTCCAACATCCCCTTCTCCGTCGGGTTATTCGGCTTAGGCACGAAGAATGCGGTGCCGGACAGTTCGTCGGGTAGGTATTCCTGGGCCTTGAAGTTGCCGGGGTTGTCGTGGCTGTAGTTGTAGCTTTTGCCGTAGTTGAGGTCCTTCATCAGCTTGGTTGGGGCGTTGCGTAGGTGAAGGGGAACGGGCAACGTTCCCGTCTTACGGACGGCTCCCTGGGCGTTGTTGATGGCCATGTAACTGGAGTTGCTCTTGGGACTGGTGGCGAGGTAGACGACGCATTGGCTCAGGATGATGCGGGCTTCGGGGTAGCCGATCATTTGGGCGGCCTGGGAAGACGTTGTGGCGAGCAACAAGGCATTGGGATTGCCGAGGCCGATGTCCTCGGAGGCGGCGATGATTAGCCGCCGGCAGATGAACTTGATGTCTTCGCCGCCTTCGATCATCCTGGCAAGCCAGTAGACGGCGCCGTTGGGGTCGGAGCCCCGGATGGACTTGATCATCGCAGAGGCGATGTCGTAATGTTGTTCTCCGGTCTTGTCATACCTGGTCAGGTTTTCCTGGACTAGGGAGCTGACCCATTCGTTAGTGACAATGACTTCGGTGCCCTCAACGGCTTCGTTGGTAACGAGTTCGAGGAGGTTGTAGAGGCGGCGGCCATCGCCGCCTGAAAAGCGGAGTAAACTGTCGTACTCCTCTACCTTCACAGCCATTTTCTTCAACACTGTATCCTGCGTCAGCGCTCGGTCCACCATGCCCATCAACTCGTCTTTACCGAGTGGTTCCAATACATAAACCTGGCACCTACTCAGCAGGGCGGGGATAACCTCAAAGCTGGGATTTTCCGTCGTAGCGCCAATCAGCGTCACTACGCCGGCCTCCACCGCGCCGAGCAAACTGTCCTGCTGGCTCTTGCTGAACCGGTGAATCTCGTCGATGAAAAGAATCGGGCTGGCGCGGTCAAAAAACCTTCCCCGCTTGGCTTTGTCAATCGTTTCCCGAACGTCCTTCACCCCGGAATTGATGGCCGACAACATGTAAAACGGCACCTCCAATTGGCTAGAAATAATCTTCGCCAACGTCGTCTTGCCAACGCCCGGAGGCCCCCACAGGATGAAGCTCGGTAGGCGCTGGGTTTCTACGGCGCGGCGCAGCACTGCGCCCGGGCCAACCAGGTGAGCCTGGCCGACGTAGTCGTCGAGGGAAGTGGGGCGCATGCGTTCGGCTAAAGGCTGCATAGGGTAGTCTTGTGATTGGGTGGTCTTGTAGGCTCCGCATTTGGGAGACGTGGTAGGAGGGCAAAGGTAGTCTTGTCGTTGGGTAGTTGGGTAGCCTGCCTCATTCACCAATTCACTCCTTATAAACCATCGCCCGATGCGGAATCCCATCCTCATCATAAATCTCGCCAACGCCTTCAAAGCCGACGCTGGTGTAATAATCCTGCAAATGCGCCTGGGCGCCGATCTTCAGCGGCTGTTTGCCGTAGGCGTCGAACAAGACTTTGACAGACTCCTTCATGAGGGGGCGGCCAATGCCTTTGCCTCTGGCAAAGGGTGCCGTAATCACCCGCCCAATGCTGGCATAGTTGGGGTAGGAGAAGCCTTTGTCCAAAAGGCGGGTATAGGCCGCTAGGCGGCCTGCTTCGTCGTAGCCCAGTAGGTGAATGGCCGGTTGGTCTTTGTCGTCTAAGTCTTGATAAACACAGTCTTGTTCCACAACGAAGACCTCCGCCCGGAGGCGGAGCAACTCATACAACTGGATGATGGTCAGGTTGGCAAAGGGGACGGCCTGGTAGGTGATTTTCATGACTGCTCATTTGGAGATGGCAAACCTAGGAATTATCAAGGATTTGTCGCCTTGTTATCTCACTCTTTCAGGAAAAAATCTAACAACGTGGTTCCGGATGAATCACTAAGCCTATCTTCGCCCTCACCATACTTATGAAGCCAATCAACTATCTCTCCCTCCTTTCTTTTCTCGCACTCTTTGCCGCTTGTTCTGGCGAGGGCTCTTCGGAGAAGAATGTCGCCCCTGAAGTCTCCATCACCAAAGCCATGCTTGGCACTTGGGAGACCGTCGAAATGGAAGTGGACTACCTGACTTACGGGGGCCAGGATACCTCCGCCTACGAGATTATCAGGGAAGCCGACTGGGGCCAGATTTATGGCGCCAAGCCACCCCGGACGGTCTTTACTCCGGACGGTAAGTTGAAGCGGACCCACCGCTTGGCCTCTGGCCAGGTTGCCGACATCGTGAACGGCTTGTGGAAAATCCACAGCACCGATACCATGTTGTTCATCGAGCCCAACAAAACCTTATTCTACCACTACATACTCGATGGCGAAAGCCTCAAGTTGCGTGGCATCGTTGACGCTGACCTTGATGGCGAGGTGGACGATGAATACCGGTCGGTTTTGCGATTGGTTGGAAGAACGGAGTAGGTTGTTTACACGGCGTCCCTGAGGATTAAGCATTTAGCATCTACCCCCAAATGCTAACTACTAAATGCTATTCGCGCAGCGAATCCAAAAGCGCCTTCCCCTCGGTCATCCCGTATTCACTGTCGCTTTTAGTCGCCAGTTCAAGGCACTTTTCAGCGCCGAGCATGGCCTCTGCTGTTTTCCCCAGTTTGGCGAGGGCTTTTGCACGGAACAGGTGTTCCCAACAGGAAGGACTTTCGTCTTCTTCGATGGCGGGGTCGAAGCAATTAACGGCTGACTGCAGGTTGTCGGAGCGCAGGGCGTACATCCCGGCGTTGGAGTAATCACCTGAATCAGGCCCGTCCAAAGTCTTGGTAATCAGCTTTTGCATCTGTTCCTCGGTGGTCGTAAACGGACTCAGTTGCAAGTAGGGAATCTGGGCGTGGACGCAGGTGCAAAGGAGGGTTAAAAGAGCGAGGTGGAGGAGGCGCATACTACTCTTTAGTCACAATCTTAACCACTCCCGCCTTGTTCTTAAAGCCAAACGCCAGGGCCTTGTCCTTGCCTTTGAAAACGTCGACTGACTTGATATTGTCAACGGAGATTTTCTCCACGTTCTTGCGCTTAATTTTCTTGCCATCCACGATGTAGCCGTAGTCATCGCCGCCGGAGAAGGTGAGGTCGTTGAATTCGGTGAGGGTGCCGGGGGCGATTTTTTCACCGTTGAGGCTGTGGTCTGGGTTGGAGGTCTTTTTGCCGGGAACGATAATTTCTTCACCTCCTTTGGTAGTAATGACGATGACGCCGTTAGCACCATCCTGGCCATAAAGATCGATAGCTTCCTGGTTTTTGAAAACGGAGATGCTTTTGATATCGGAGGGGTCAAGGTCGATCTCTATATTCTCAAGAGACATGTCGCGCTGAACGCCGTCAACGATGAAGAGGGGGTTGTTCTGGACGCTAGCGTCGGGATTTAACCGGACTTTGGTGACTTGTTTTTTTGCCGGTGGCGTAGTATCAGCCGCCATCGTGCAAACTTTGTTGATCCTTGGGAAGAAGGGTAGGGCGTTGGCGACGATCATTTTTCGTGCACGGAGGATGTCTGCTTCGGAGGCTTGGTCAATGTTGCCAGAGAGGCTGACTTTACCGGGGGCGGTGACCTCGATTTTGAGTTCTTCGGCGGGGCTGTCGTTGGGGCTGTCGTTGGGAGCGGCCTCGTAGCGGAGGGTGGAGATGTCGATGCCTGCGTCCTTGAGGTGATCGAGGTTGGGGACGTTGATTTCGTTGCCGTCGGTATCAACGACGATGGTGTGCATCTCCGGCTCAGCCGGAGTGGTAGCTGCACTTTGCTCTCCTAAACAATCCACTGCACCTGCGTCCGCGCCCATAGACGTGAAACTCAGGTGACCAGCAGCTAATAGTGCTATGAAAAGGAGGGAGAAACCGAAGTTGCCGTTCTGTTTTTCTTCGCCCTGGAATAGGCGTTGAATACGGCTAGAGAATGGGGTTTTAGAAGCAGACATAGCTAAGGTGTTTGAGGGGGTAATGGAAGTACGGGCTACCGCGACTAGGGCTGTGGCATAAGTCCGGCGGTCGTTGCAGCGGTCAGCGACCCAATCGTCGCAGCGGTGCTCCCGTTCGCGGTCAATCAGGCGGCAAAGCCCGTGGATGGCCGGGTGGTAGAAAAAGAATGTCCGGAGGAACTGCTGTGGGTAGTTCAACCAGTGGTCGTAGTGCCGCAGGTGGGCAATTTCGTGGAGGAGAATGGTGCGGGCCATCTCCGGTGTCAGGGTGTTTACGAGGGCAATGGGGAAGACGATGACGGGGCTCCAAAAGCCGAGGGTCATTACCTCGCCGGCCTGGTCGCTGAGGTAGCACACCACCTTCCGGGTGGCTGGATGTCGGCTAAGTTCGTCGCCCAGTCGTTCCGACCAAGACTGCGGCAAGGCATCCAAGCCTGTCGTCCGCAAAAACTGAATCCTGCGCTGGTCGCGCAGCAGGTAAGCAGCGGCCGGCAACAGCCCAAAGAGGTAAATCATGGACAGCCACGGGGCGAAACCAGGGATTAGTTCCTGGATGGCTTCCATGGCTGTTTTGTCCTTTATAATCGTTGTGAAGTTCAGGCCAATATCGGAAAAACTGGCGCTAGAGGCAATCAGGTTCTCACAGATCGGGGCATAGTCGAAGTTGCGGTAAAACGCAACCGCGAAGCCGGCCCCGATGGCCAGCAGGCCTCCATAAGCCAAGTTGTGGCGTGCTCCGGCAGAGCGGAGCGCGGGAAGAACCGTCCGGATCAGGGCGTAAACCAGGGCGCCAATCCAGAGGCTGTGCAACAGGGCGAGACCGAAGGCCGTCGCCGTTGGTAACAGTAGGGTAGATAGGTCCATCGCTTACTTCTTCTGGCGGTTGATCCAATCCTGAAGCTCATCGAGCTCTTCGGGCGTAGGGGTTTCGTTGCCAAGGGCGCGGATGGCCAAGTTGATTTTGCTGCCGCCGAAGGCAGTGTTGGCCAAACGGTTAAATAGGTTCTTTTCAATCTGCTCACGCTTTACGCCGGAGGTGTAAGTATGGGTCCGTTGGTCGGTGTTGCGTAGAACAAAACCCGCCTTGGTCATGCGCTGCAGTTGGGTCAGAACGGTGTTGTAAGAGACCTGCCGACGGCTGGCCAGCCGGTCATGGATGTTCTGAACGGTAGCTGGCTGCTGCTGCCAGAGGAGGTCCAGAATTTCAAGTTGTGCTTCTGAGGGGGTATTGGGAGTCATTGGGGCTGAAATCAATTGTTGAAGTAGTGTCAGGTATATCTGACGTAATAGAAGGACAAAGAATTGTGCCCGTAGCGTAATGTCGTTGACGCAAAGATATACTACAAGTGTAATACTACGCAAGTAGTAAAACTTTTTTCTGTAAAATTAATTCTCCAGACCTGGATGTTTTAGCCGTTTTGGAGAGGACGATTTTTGGAAAAAAGATGGGTAGTACTGGTAATATAGTTGTCTAGTAGACATTGACTTAGGAATAGCGAAGGCGAAAGAGTTGTTTTGCTCTAGAGGTATAAATGATGGAGAATCACTGTGCAATTTGGCTGGCCAATGTAGCATCGGGGAGATAATAGACTTGCATCTTAGCCGTTTCCCCCTATATTAAACCTACTTAGGAGCGTCAATTTAATAACTGTCTTTCCATCATTAAATCAAAACAAACGCCCATGCTCGTTTCCATTAACGCCGACAATCCACAAGATCGTCTTATCAAACAAATGGTAGGCATCCTAGAAGAAGGTGGCGTCATCATTTACCCTACCGATACAGTTTACGGTATTGGCTGTGACATCACCAATAAAAACGCCGTGGAAAAGGTGGCCCGCATCCGGGGT
>JBLIGS010000196.1:0-5861 GCA_047637095.1 Neolewinella sp.
GACATTTTGGTCGCTGGCTAAACGAAAAATAACTTGCATAGCCGTAGCTACGGAAGTTATTTTTCGTGACGCCAGCGGGCAAAAGATCAAGTTTTGGGCAACGAAACTTACTGGCTGGCCCACTAGAGTGCCCAACCTGACAACCAGAGACGTGGAGGTTCTTGATTATTAGAGCCTCTGTCCAGTGGCGGGTATTCATTCTCCGGCATCGTTCGAAGGAGATAGTCAGGAAGTTGGATGGAACTGTCCAACAAGGCGCCGTAGGGAGCAGCCACTAACTCGTGGTAAGAGCTTCGGCCATTGGTTACACCGAAGACCAGTTGAGAACCTGCGCCTGTGGCGCATCTCAGTAAACGTGGTGTATCGGCCACAACAATGGCCTGCAATGGAGAATTGATCCTAGCATAGTCCAGCACCTGGCGAATTGGGTTGTCTTGCTCGGCCTGCTCAAGAACGATCAATTGAATAAGGTTCTCCTCACCTACCAACCAGCCAAGCCGGTCCAGCAAGACGGTTACCTCCTCTCTGTTGTAGTCCGTTAACAGTGCTATTTTGACCTTCCTGCGACGAAGCCACCGAAAGGTCGCTTCGATTCCCGGCACCTTCTCCAGTGCTGCCGTACGGAGGTATCCGTCCATCCCATCCTGTACACGGACACACACGTCTTCGAATCGAAAGACAGCTAATTCAAGGAACCGTACGTTGGGTTGCAGTGACATACCGAAGGGGAAACTTGTGGGAAAATTTAAAGAGATACTGTAAGTGTCTTTGTGATTATTCCTTAAAAATCGGTACTTCCCCTCAGCTAACAAAGAGGCAAGCATTGAAATAACCATAACGTGAGCATAACTTAATCCTCGCTTAACAATGGTAAAGGGGCAACCATCTCCCCGTACACAATCAATTAACCTGCCGCTGATTGGCTCGGAAACCAGCGGCAATCTTGAAGATTCGTGAGGGCAAAATAAAACGATGAAAAAGCAATGAGTCATCTGTTGGGCGTCCCTAAGGGCTACCGTGTTCACACACACCTTTACAATCGCGAACCTCCTTGTATTTAGCCGTGGTTTAGTACTCTCGCCACCCCCCTCTCCAACAAGTCTCGCTTAAGTCTCGACGGAGAGGGGCTATTTTGAATCGCAAAAGCGATTCTTGAGCGCAAAAGCTCTGGCGAGGTCGAAGCTACCCGCAAAAAAACTCATTCCTAGCCAAAATCCCTCTAGAAGGGTCATCCCTCTCCGACGACTGCCGAAGGCCGTCGCGAAGCGAATGGGATCCAGGGAGATGGGCAAAGAGGTACGCGCAGTTCCTGTAAACCGTAGCCCTTAGAGACGGCGAAATAATAAAGGTGCCTTCTGATCAGGAAAACCACCTTCAGTTACCAAGGAAAGTATACCTTACCATTTCAAACAAAGCCCCTAAAACTTGTCTGACCTCCTTCACTACACCACGCATAAAAACGATACGTCAAAAGAATGGATGATCTTCATCCACGGTGCCGGAGGTAGTTCTCTTACGTGGAAATTCCAGGTCGACGCTTTCAAAGAACACTACAACCTCCTTCTGATCGATATGAGGGACCACGGCTACAGCAAGAACATTCAGCCTAAGCACCGCGTCTACGATTTCGACATCATTGCCGACGATCTTCTTCGGACGATCGATCACACTGGCGTCACCAAGGCCCACTTCATCGCTTTATCTCTCGGCAGTATCATCCTCCAGAAGCTCAATGACCGGCGGCCGGAAATGATGCAAACCATGATCATGTGTGGGGGAGTATTCAAGGCCGACTGGCGCATCAGTTCTTTTGCCCATATGGGCAAATTCCTAAGCTACTTCGTCCCCTTCCGCTGGATATACGACGGATTCATCCTCATTGTAATGCCCCGCAGGAACCACTCCTTCAGCCGTAAGCAATACCGTAAGCAGTCTTTAAAACTCGCCCCAGGCGAGTTCCTGAAATGGTTGGGGCTTTATAAGGACTTCTTCTCCGTCGTCCGCAAATTCTTTGATCGCCCACTAACGACTCCTAGCTTGCTCGTTAACGGCAGCCAGGACCATGTCTTCCTCGACGCAGCCAAGCGATACACCGCTAAGCATGGGCCGCTGGCCGAGCTCGTCGTAATGGAAGGCAAAGGCCACCTCTGTAATTTGGAGGATAGGAATGCCTTTAACAAAATTGTATTGGATTGGCTCGCGCGGCCTTTGGCTGGGGTTTAGACGGTCGCTTCGCTCCCTTGTAGGCGGCCTGCGGCCCTGTAGACGCGGCCTGCAGCCAGCTTGTAGACAGTCCGCTCCCTTGTAGACGCTGCGCTTGTAGGCTACCGCGCGGCTCCGTACCAACTATAGATATTGGTTACGGAGCCGTGCGGCAGCACTACGAGGCCGAAGGCCGTCTACAAGCTGGTCGCAGGCCGCGTCTAAAAGCGCGAAGCGCGTCTAAAAGCCAAAGGCTACGCGTCATACTTGTCAAGGCCCAGGTTCTCGATAATCGTCACCAGTTTGTGGCCGTACTTTTTGTCTGTGGCGTAGCCACAGGTTTTAAGCCCGTGTGCCCATTTGACGTAATCGGTGCCATGGGACTTCAGCTTAGCGTAGCGGGAGGTATTGAGCAGCTCACTGTGTTCCCTGAAGCTTTCGGCGGCGGAGTCAAAGACCCGGAACATATCGTACCTGGTGTCATCGCCGTAGTTTCGGCAGGTACAGCCCAGGCATTTCTTTCGGCATTTGATGCCGAAGTGATTCAGAGAGACGACGGCCAGCTTGCTGTCTCCAGCATTGCTTTCCAGTAACCCCTGGGCGAGGGTGATGCTGGCAGGGACTCCAAACTCCTTCATTTCCCGTCGGGCAATGTCAGCATACCTGTCAACGTAGGCCTGCACCCGAGCCTTCTTAGCTTTGATGATTTCAGGCTTAAGGCCTTTCCTTTGTCCGTAGTCGGGGCTAAGGACGAGGGTTAGGTTACTGATGTGAGGAGCGGGATCACTTGTTGGGGCGACGGCGTTAAAATCGTCTGGGCCATTTTTGTCATTAATGCCTGCAGCGGCAACGGTTACCTGCGGCCCTGCTGCTGGCAGGGAGAAGGAAGTAAATAAGGCCGAGACCGACTCCCCTACCCCGTTAAACCAACCTCCGCCGCCAACGGAGGCTTCGGAGAGTTGCACGCCGCTGGGTTCCATCGGGTCGTAGACATCGACGCTGAAGGTCAACCCACGGCTGATGCATAGGTAAAGGATAAGGGTGATGAGCAGGATCTCGACGCCGTAGTGTACGGCATAATCGAAGACTTTAGCCATCCCGCGCCCAAGGGCGGTGGATTGAGGAGAAGTACTAACGGACATAACTTGTTTTTTTTGCAACTAGGAAAACAAATATAAAAGGTGTGAAACGCTGCCGTTTGACACAAATTTAAGCATAAATGTTTTAAATTCAAACTAATAACACAACATTTAAAACAAGAACATCAACTTAGCCTTAGAAATTAACCCTTTAAAAAGGTCGATGAGCCATTGATTCCTCCTTCCATGCTCTTAAACTTCCCTTGCACACGTTCGGCTTCGCTCAGTGACCGCCTGCGTCCGCGCCCACCAACTACTTGTGGAAACACATGACACTTAGTGTACAAAATACACTACCTTCGCAGAAGCAAAACCACCACTATGTTATTGATTGCAGATTCTGGTTCCACTAAGGCCGATTGGGCCTGGGTCGCCAAGGACGGCGAGACTACTTTCGTTCACACCGAGGGCTTCAATCCTGTCGTCCACCCTAAGGAGCTACTGCATGGCGAGGTTGAAAAACTTACCAAGGATCTCTTACCCGGCTTACTCCCTTCGGAAATTCATTATTACGGTGCTGGCTGCTGGGACCATACCCGCAAGCAGGTCATCAGAGAGGCACTTACTGCGGCTTACCCCGATGCGAAGATTACGGTCATGCATGACCTACTCGGTGCCGCCCGTGCTGCCTGTGGCAGCGAGCCCGGCATCGTCTGCATTCTCGGAACAGGCTCAAACACCTGCCTATATGATGGTGAAGACGTTATTGACAACGTTACCAATCTTGGCTTCATGCTCGGTGACGAGGGCTCTGGCTCTCATCTGGGCAAAGCCTTTCTGCGTTCCTATTTTTACCGGGAACTGGACGATAGTCTCAACGATGCATTCGAAGAATGGACGGACATTGACAAGTCGGCTATTCTGGACAACGTCTACGAAACTGACCTTCCAAATACTTACCTCGCTGGCTTCACCCGCTTTATGGGCGAACACAAAGACCACCCGTTGGTACAGCGCATCGTGTTTGACAGTTTTGCGGAATTCCTTGACCGGCACGTGCGCAAGTACAAAGGACACCTTAGTATTCCTGTGAACTTTATCGGATCAATTGCCTTCCACTTCAAGGACATTCTCCTGGCCGCCATGCACGAACGTGACCTGCGCGCCGGGCGTTTCATTCACAAGCCAATTGAGAGCCTGGCGTCTTTTCATCGCCGATCTCTTTGAGTAATCACCTAAGGAACGTCAATTTAATAAATGTCCGATTTACGCTGTGCGTGATCGCTTCGCTCAGAGTTGCAGCCTGTCCTACCAGTACTGCCCTTCACCACGTAGTAGCAGCGAAGCTAATCAGGACAGTTATTAAATAGATGTTCCTAAGAACAATTATCTGAAACCAAGTGCGCCTCGGATCCGCTCGGCGAATAACATGCCTTTGGTTAATTACCCAAGCAATTTGCGCCTTGTTTGCGTAGATTTGCGCGCCCTGACCGCAATTGCCTCAACTAGCTATGGAAAGAAAAGATATTCGCCGTGTTGCCGTATTCACCTCTGGAGGTGATGCCCCTGGAATGAACGCCGCCCTGCGCGCCGTTGTCCGCACGGCCGCCTGGAACAAACTCCACGTCTACGGTATTGAACGCGGTTACGAAGGCATGATTGATGGTCACTTCAAACGGCTGGAACGCCGCGACGTGGCCAACATCATCCAGCGTGGCGGCACGGTGCTGCGTACCGCCCGCTCCATGCGGTTCATGACGAAAGAAGGCCGGGCTCATGCAGCAGAGCACCTCCGTGCCTACGATATCGATGCCTGTATCGCCATTGGCGGAAACGGTACCTTCACCGGTGCCAAGGTATTCAGCGAAGAACACGGTATTCCTTTCATCGGCATTCCTGGTACAATTGACAACGACCTCTACGGAACCGATTACACCATCGGTTTTGATACCGCGGTGAATACTGCCATTGAAGCAGTAGACAAAATCCGGGACACCGCCGACAGCCATAATCGGCTGTTTTTCGTTGAGGTGATGGGCCGTAATTCCGGCTACATCGCCCTGCATACCGCCATCGGCTCCGGCGCCAGTAGTGTATTGATTCCAGAAGCGGAGACAAACCTCGAGGACCTGAAAAATGTCCTCAAAAAGAACAAGGCCAGAGGCAAGCTCTTCAGCGTCGTAATTGTTGCCGAAGGCCACCCGATGGGTGGCGCCGCCGGCATTGCTGAGGCCATCAAGGACGAACTGGCCAGCATGGAACCCAAGGTGACCGTGATCGGTCATTTACAGCGGGGCGGAGCCCCGACGGCATTAGACCGTCTACTCGCCAGCCGGCTAGGCCATGCCTCCATCAATTGCCTACTGAATGGCAAAGAGAACGTAGCCGTTGGCATAATGAACGACCTGGTTGTAACACACTCCTTCGACGATGCGATCAACAAGGAGAAGAAGCCGCCGGCGGAGTTGGTGGAGATGGCGAGTATCCTGGCAATCTAGACCAGGGTTTTAAAGAACACAGATTTTATAGATTGGACAGATTTACACAGATGTTGGTTTCCAAGTAGGAGATTGATTTGGG
>JBLIGS010000197.1:0-5859 GCA_047637095.1 Neolewinella sp.
TACTGATGCCGATGCGAATAGGATCCATGGGGAATAATTGTGGCGCGAAGATATGGATGGCTTGGTCACTTAAGTAGGATTTCAAAATATTTTGGAGAATCCATTGATTGTTGTCCTCTTTAGGAAACCTTAAGCGATCAAGTCCGGAAAACAACTGCTCATACCTTCTCTTTAAGTTTCCTTAATTGGGAGGCATTCCTTAATTTTTAGAAATGAGTGGGAAGGCATAAAGCTAGTGGGAAGACATTCATTTTAGGCTTGTGGATAGATGGTCGTCTTTTTTTTGCAAAGCACTCATCTTAAATATTTTAATCAAATAATGGAGGACTATTCTAAAGCTAAAGTGGCTTTGGATGAAACCACAAATTCAGGCCCTGCAGCGGTCTGCCTTGGCGGTGGCCGGAAAATGAGGGGTAGGAAGCCGTTAAGAAATGGAAGCTGTACGAATGCCCCTAGGCTTTCTTTTGACTTTGGGCTTAAGCAACCTACAGGCTAATGAATTGAAAGGCAAAACTTGCCGTGAGTTTTTCCATTTTAGGCTTTCTGCCTCTCATTTTTCGATCAGCCACCGGCGCAGCCAGAGATTTTTGCCTCTTTTCATCGGAAAAGAGGGAGTCCGCGCGGAGCGGTGTAAGACGAGAAGAAAAAATGCGAAGCACCGGTAGTTGCAAAACGCCCTAACCGCAGGCCTAAAGGCTGAAAAATATATGGAGCAGCCATGCCTCCTAACCTCCCCCGCACCTGCGTTCGCGCCCCCATCTCCGAGATATTAGAAGTGAGACATTAGGTTTCTGAGCAGTAGAATACCAGTCCAATATCGCAACCCTATAGCCGATAGTTAAAACGAATCGATTTGAGCGGTTATTAATATGAAGAATAATGGTTTCTCACCTGCTAAGACCTTAATTTTGTGTACGGTTGAGCAATCCGGTTTCCTTTTCGAGTTCCAAACGATAAAAAAGGAAATTCCTTAACTGCCAACGATCAGTCATAGTGCTGGTCAAAAGATCATCAACGCAACAACTACTACGATATGGATAGCATGAACAACGGGGACGCCAGCAAGTGTCCCTTCCTCGGCGGAACGCCAGAGCAAAAGCCTCAAAGCGCAGGTACGGCCAACCACAACTGGTGGCCAAACGCCCTTAAAGTTGGCATTCTCCGTCAGCACTCTAACCTCTCCGACCCAATGGGCGAAGACTTCGACTACGCGGAAGAATTCAAGAGCCTGGACCTTGCCACAGTCAAGAGTGACCTTACTACATTGATGACCGATTCTCAGGATTGGTGGCCAGCAGACTACGGTAACTACGGCCCGTTCATGGTCCGTATGGCCTGGCACAGCGCCGGTACTTACCGTATTTCCGACGGTCGTGGCGGTGGTGGCTCCGGCAACCAGCGTTTCGCGCCGCTTAACAGCTGGCCCGACAACGGTAACCTCGACAAGGCCCGCCTTTTGCTGTGGCCAATTAAGCAGAAGTACGGACGTAAGCTCTCTTGGGCTGACCTCATGATTCTCGCTGGCAACGTTGGCATGGAATCTATGGGCTTCAAAACCTTCGGCTTCGCTGGCGGTCGTGCCGACATCTGGGAACCAGAACAGGACATCTACTGGGGGGCTGAAAAAGAATGGCTCGACGATGCACGTTACACCGATGAACGCGTCCTTGAAAACCCACTCGCCGCCGTGCAGATGGGCCTCATCTACGTAAATCCTGAAGGACCAAACGGTAACCCTGACCCGCAGCTTTCCGCTAACGACATCCGGGAAACCTTCGGCCGCATGGCCATGAACGACGAAGAAACCGTCGCACTCATCGCCGGTGGTCACACCTTCGGCAAAACCCACGGTGCTGCTGACCCGGACAAGTACGTAGGACCAGAACCTGCAGGCGCACCGATCGAAGCACAGAGCCAGGGATGGATCAACTCCTTCGGCACGGGTAGCGGTGGCGACACCATCACCAGTGGACTAGAAGGCGCTTGGACAACCAAGCCTGCTCAGTGGACACACGACTACTTCAACCACCTATTCGGCTACGAATGGGAATTGACCAAGAGCCCCGCAGGCGCTCAGCAGTGGAAGCCGGTTGACAATGGCGGTGCTGGTACCGTCCCCGACGCCCACGACCCGGCCAAGAGCCACCAGCCAATGATGCTGACCTCCGATATCGCACTTCGCGTTGACCCCGCTTACCGTGAAATTTCTGAGCGTTTCCACAAAGACCATGATGCTTTTGCTGATGCTTTTGCTCGCGCTTGGTTCAAATTGACCCACCGCGATATGGGCCCACGCAACCGCTACCTCGGTACGGAAGTACCTGCGGAAGTATTGATCTGGCAAGACCCCATTCCTGCGGTTGACCACGCATTGATCAACGATGCTGATGCCACTGAGCTGAAGCGCCGTTTGTTGGCCTCCGGCCTGAGCGTTTCTGAACTCGGGTCTACGGCCTGGGCTTCTGCTTCTACCTACCGCGACTCCGACAAGCGGGGTGGTGCCAACGGTGCGCGCATTCGTTTGGCTCCTCAGAAAAACTGGGCGGTGAACAACCCAACCCAGCTGGCTAAAGTGCTGGAGACCCTCGAAGGTGTCCGCAAGGAATTCAACATTGGTGGTAAGCAGGTTTCTATTGCTGATCTCATCGTTCTTGGCGGCAACGCTGCCGTTGAAGCAGCAGCTAAAGCTGCTGGCCACGACGTAACTGTTCCTTTCAGTGCCGGCCGTGCCGACGCAACTGCTGAGCAAACTGACGTGGAATCTTTCGCGGCGCTTGAGCCACGGACCGATGGTTTCCGCAACTTCATCGGCAACACCAAGCCGGATTACACCGAGGAGCTTCTTCTCGATCGCGCCAACTTGTTGTCACTGACTGCTCCTGAAATGACTGCCCTCGTTGGCGGCATGCGCGCCATGAACCTCAACTACGATGGTTCTACTAACGGTGTATTCACCGAGCGTCCTGGTGCATTGACCAATGACTTCTTCGTCAACCTGCTTAACCTCAGCACCAAGTGGGCGGCTAAGGATGACGCAGAGTACCTCTTCGAAGGCCGTGACCGGGCAACCGGCGAGCTGAAGATGACCGGCACCCGTGCTGACCTCATCTTTGGTTCCAACACAGAGCTTCGGGCGATTGCTGAAGTTTACGGTGCTGGTGACGGCGAGGCACGCTTCGTGCGCGACTTCGTTGCCGCTTGGGCTAAGGTGATGAACCTCGACCGGTTTGACCTGGTATAATCCTTGGTTTACAGATTTGACGGCAAGGCCCTTCGTGATGATTCACGGAGGGCTTTGTTGGTTTTAAGGGGCGCGGACGCGGGGGCAGGGGGGAGTTGGAAGAGCAAGAGGGAGTAGTTCTATAGCTTTGCCCCAGCAACAACTCAGCCATATGCAGGTAACCACATTACCAAAAGACTTAAAGATTAACACCTCAGGTGGCTTGCAACTATTCGACTACCGG
The DNA here is from genome assembly GCA_047637095.1 of Neolewinella sp. Lineage (GTDB taxonomy): Bacteria > Bacteroidota > Bacteroidia > Chitinophagales > Saprospiraceae > Neolewinella. The sequence continues at coordinate 3,465 of JBLIGS010000197.1, forward strand.
ACGAAGGAAAACATCCTCAAAGCCAAGATCGACCTGTCGAAGAACACCATCAGTTTCTTGAGGGCAGGGACAAAGGAGGTAGTTGGCGACGACAAGACCGTCCGAATAGATAGTGGAAGCTTCATCGTGATGAAAGCGGGCAATTGCCTGATGACGGAAAAAGTCTCGGCGGCCAACAGGATCTACCAAAGCATCTTACTCTTCTTTACCGACGAAGAGGCACTGTCCTTTTTGGAAAAACACAAGCTTTATTCGCCGGGGCAAACAAGCAGGAAGTCGTTCTATACCTTTAAGTACGACGATTTCATTATCCACTTTGTGGAGGGCCTTGAGAAGATTCTACTGCTTCCCCAAGCTGCCCAGCAGCAGTTGTTGAAAACCAAGTTTGAAGAAATAATGCTGTACCTGTCTTATCAAGATGCACCGTCCTTTCTTAACGGCTTGGTTCAAGATGTGGATGACAAGGTTAATCACCTAAGCAGTGTTGTTGATAGTAACAAGCACAACCGGTTAAGCTTGGCGGAACTTGCCTTTCTGTGCAATATGAGTGTGTCGACCTTCAAACGAGCGTTTTTCAAAGCCTACCAAGAAACACCGATGAAATGGTTCAACGAGCAGCGGTTGAACCACGCTGCATTTGTCTTGAAAACAAAGAGACAACGGCCCATCGAGCTGTATGAAGACGCTGGTTACAAGGACTTTTCCAACTTTGTGCAAGCGTTTAAGAAGAAGTTTGGCGTGACGCCCAAACAGTACCAAACCAGAAGTTGAACTTTTATAAATACTTTTTGGTCGTGCTTAACTACCGTTCGGGGTGAGATTTGCGATAACTTTGCATTAATAATAAGTTAACCGAAAACAAAGATGTTATGCATAAGTCATTTTTTATCATCGTATTAGCCTTAGCGCTCAACTTTAGCCTCTTCAGCCAGGGTTCGTTTACCCTAGAGAGTACCAGCCTTGGAGGGAATGCTACAAGCGTAGAAGAATTCAACGGCTTTGGCTGTACTGGAGAGAATACCTCTCCTCAACTTTCTTGGTCTAATGCTCCGGAAGGGACGAAGAGTTTTGCCATAACCATGTATGATCCAGACGCTCCGACCGGAAGTGGCTGGTGGCACTGGGTCGTTTTTGACCTTCCCAGCGACGTAAACAGCCTCGTAACAGGAGCTGGCGACGTAACGAAAGGTCTAATGCCTAAAGGAGCAATTCAGAGCATGACAAATTACGGCGCTCCTGGATATGGTGGCCCTTGCCCTCCTGAAGGACACGGTATTCACCAGTACGTCATCACAGTGCATGCCCTCAAGGTGGACAAGCTGGGACTGGAAGAGGGGACGAATCCAGCAATTGTAGGCTACTACCTCTGGAACAACACGATCGCGAAGGCGAGCATTGTTACTTACTACGAAAGGACGAAGGAGTAAGTCTGGCAAACAGGTTTCTTAGTTTGATGGCAGGGCCCTTCGTGATGATTCACGGAGGGCTTTGTTGGTTTTGCGTTGTCGTTAGGGTTTTCCCACCTTTAGGTTTACGTTTGGGAGCACAAAGCACAGCGAAGCTAAACCAAGAAACAACTCCGCTCTTCCAACCTCTCTCTGCACCTGCGTCCGCGCCCTCCTAAAAATCGTCACCAAAACTCCACTAAAATCTCCCATCTTTACAGCAGCGAACAATCCATAACTGCTGTCCATGACTATCCTCTGCATCTCCTGCTACTTCAAAGGCTCCGATTTCATGCGCGCCAGCAAGGAAGCCGGTAATACGGTTTACCTGTTGACGTCAAAATCGTTGGAAAACGATCCCTGGCCAAGGGAATCCATCGACGAGTTTTTCTTCATGGAAAAAGATGACAATACACCCGAAAACATTGGTCACCTCGCCGAAGGCCTCGCCTGGCTCATGCGCTCCCGTAAGGTTGACCGCATCGTCGCTCTCGACGATTTTGACGTCGAAAAGGCCGCTTATTTTCGCGAAGAATTTCGTATTCCTGGTATGGGCCAAACCACCGCCCGTTATTTTCGGGACAAGCTCGCCATGCGCGTTCGCGCCCAGTCCGCTGGTGTTCCCGTGCCCAAGTTTTCTCCGTTGTTCAACGACATCGAGCTGACCGAATTTGCCAATACCATCGAATTTCCCTGCCTGGTGAAACCCCGTGGGGAAGCCAGCGCGACGGGCATTAAAAAAGTCCACTCTGCCGAAGAGCTTTGGCAGCACGTCCATAGCCTCGGCGAGGCCCGCCACCAGTACCTGGTGGAGCAGTTCCGCCCCGGCGACGTCTACCACGCCGACGCCATCAGCGTCGAAGGAGAAGTAGTCTTCTGCCAAGTCAGCCGTTACCTCAGTACCCCCTTCGAAGTGGCCCACGACGGCGGTATCTTCCGCTCCGTCAGCG
>JBLIGS010000198.1:0-5823 GCA_047637095.1 Neolewinella sp.
TCCACACTCCCAAAAGCGGAGCCTTAGTGTCCTTCGTGCCTGAGTGCCAAAACGAGCGAAGCGAGCATCCACACTCCAACGAACGCAACCCGCAACCCACTACATCCTCGGTCTCATAAACAGCACCATTACCAAGCAAACGATCCAGGAAACCGGTGTGGTAAACACCGTTTTCAAAACGATGTCTCTCCAGTAAACGTGGGAGAAGGCCTCGATACTAAAGTAGAACAAGCAATAGCAGAACAGGAGCATGGCCAGGTAACTTGCCCACCAATTTCGACCAAGTACCTTGCCGTCAGTGCTAGATTTTACCTTGTATCCATCTTTTGGCTCAATTAGCCTTAGCAGGAACTGCCGAGCGTAGCCGGCAAAGCTGCCTGCAGCAGCGTGTAGGCCGAGTGTCTCGTAAAAAAAGTCTGTCCCAAGGCCAATCGTAAAACCAAGGGCTACCACGATAGGCGCTGGTGTCCGCAGCGGCAGTAGGGCAATGAATAGTGGAGTGATGAACAGAAACAGGTGCTCGCGGCCACCAAAACCCATACTCACCTGCCGGAACAGGAACACCTGCAAAAAAAGCAGGACGACAAAGCGGATGACATTCTTACTGGTATCGGACATGTGGCTACCGCTCTTTCAGTTGGGAGAGTTCTTCTTTAAACAGATCTAGTACTACGTAGGCCCTACTGGCCGTCAGTGGATCATTACTTAGTCTAATCGTCAACGTTTGGAGGCCAGTTCCCGGTTGAGTGGCGACCGATTCCACCGTCCCGATGATTTGGTTGGTAGGGAATACATTCGAGTAACCGGTGGTGCGAACAGCGGCGCTGTCAGGTAGTATTACGAAGTCAGGAATGGCCGTCACCGTCATTCTTCTTGGGTCAAGTCCGTCCCATTGAAGCGTTCCAAAGTGGCCGGTTTCTACACCTGCACTCACGCGTGCACCGGCATGTAATATCGAAAGTACCCGCGCGTGCTTCGCGGTTACCAAATCTACAATGCCCAGTAAGCCGTTGCTGTCCATAACTCCTTGCCCAGGTTCAACCCCAAAGTCTGAACCCCGGTCAATGACGAAAGTATTGTTGGGGCCATACGGCGACTTATTGACGATCCGGGTGGACAAAAAGTTGAACCGCTGGTCTGTGGTAGAATCAACAATGGAATCAATCTCGGCTACCGTTGAGTACCGGCTAGTGGCCAATAGGCCCATCAGGCGCGCATTTGAGCGCCGGCTGATGTTACTCTCTTCTTCTAGGTCGAGGTAGCTGTTGGCACTGGTATAGAAGCTCTTAATCTTTCCCGTCCGCAACGACCAAGTCTCCATCGCAATCGCACTCTGTGTGCTGTTGCTATTCACAATAAAGAACAGGCAAACCACCTGTAAAGTGCAGAAGGTAAAGAAACTGCCGTTATTGTAAAAAATGCGGAGTAAACGCTCCATGGATACTTGAATATTGGGCACTTAGCATTTAGGCTTCAGCACGCGAACTGTCTATACGTCGGTCTAAATACTAATCGCTAATCTCTAACCGCTAAAAATATACTAGCTCACAGAGCTGCTTGGTACCAAAATGGCCCGGTAGCGGTGGGTGTCGGCCAAAGCAGCGCTGGTTCCGCGTACTACTGCGGTCAGCGGGTCTTCAGCTACGTGAACGGGTAGCTGTGTCTTGGCGCTAAGTCGTTTGTCCAGGCCGCGGAGCAAGGCCCCCCCCCCCGTTAAGTAAAGGCCGGTGCTGTAGATGTCACTGGCCAGCTCTGGGGGAGTTGTTTCTAGGGCACGGATAACGGCTTCTTCGATGGAGACAATGGCTTCGTCAAGTGCGCCGGCAATCTCTTTGTAGGAGACGGTGATCTGGCGCGGAATACCGTTGAGAAGGTCTCGGCCGTTAACAGCGTAGTCTTCCGGAGGATTTTCGAGTTCCCCGAGGGCAGAACCCACGGCAATCTTGATTTGCTCGGCCGTTCGTTCACCAATCAGGATGTTGTGCGTCCGTTTCATGTAGCTAACGATGAGTTCTGTAAACACATCGCCGGCAACGCGGATACTCTGGTCACAAACAATACCGGAGAGGGCAATGACGGCAATCTCGGTCGTGCCACCCCCTATGTCAACGATCATGTTGCCAATCGGCTCTTCAACGTCGAGGCCAATACCCAGGGCAGCAGCCATGGGCTCGTAAATTAAGTAAGTCTCCTTGGAGTCAACCCGGGCAGCACTTTCGAAAACAGCCCGTTTTTCAACTTCCGTAATGCCGGAAGGGATACAGATTACCATTTTCAGGTGGGTGAAGAAAGATCGGCGATTACCAATCATCTCAATCATCCCTTTGATCATGTGTTCTGCCGCACGGAAGTCGGCAATAACACCGTCTTTTAGCGGACGAACGGTCTTGATCGTATCGTGGGTCTTCTCGTGCATCTGCATGGCACGGTAACCTACCGCAATGGTCTCTTCTGTCCGGCGGTTTATGGCAACAATCGATGGCTCGTCCACAACAATTTTATCATTCTGAATGATCAGAGTGTTTGCTGTGCCAAGGTCGATGGCTAAATTCTGTTGAAATAGGCTGAAAAACCTCATTTATTGTATTTCTGGCGTTCCCAAGTAAGTTCAAAGCACAAAAGTCGTAAAAAAGGCTGGTAAACCCTTGCCTTTGACGGCTTTATGTTAGTTCGGTAGACTTTATCTAAGTGGTTGGTGGCGTATTGGAGTTTATCCCAATGAAACTGCTGCCTAAAGAACGTCTATTGATCTCGGAAGTTAGATGATCGAACTACCTTATTTGTCTAAGTTTCTTCATTTTTAAAAAATGCGACTAAATGAGCCTCTTTTTTAGCTCTAGTGAAGGAAAAATTTGCAGAAAGCTCACCGCTTAGGCCGTAAAGCATCAACGCCCGTTTACCAAGGTTGATTCGCACGGCCATCTCCCGCTCAGTACCTGCCCATTCTGCAAATAAATCGCCCAATTGCTCGATGTGGGCAGGTGTTAATTGCCTCTCGTCGACCAATTCTAGCAGGCTTTCACGGCTGTGGTCTAGGAGCTGGTCCAGTGAGAGACCAAGGTCTTCCGTCAGTGCTTCAGAAATGGTGGCCCGCCATTGTGCGGGGGGAAGGTTATTGCCGTCCGTCCCAATCAGTTGCGCGATCAGCCGGCCAATGGCTTGCCCTATACGCTCTATTTCGTCTTTGATGAAGTCCCGTTGTTCCATACTCGAATGAAATGCAAGGACCGTGCCAATCAGGACAAGCCTTTGGGCGCGTACGCAGGTGCAAGGGGAGGGTTTTTAGGCGAAATTCCACTACCGCCGTAATCCAATAGCGACTTCTTCCATTCGTCGTGTTTTCGTCCCGATTTATCGAGGATAGTGGGTGCTTTGATCCGCTAGGGCTAACATAGGGGTATGAGACTATACCCTAGTACAGTGTAATCTAAGTTTCATCGCCTAATTCGCGGTGCCTTTTACCGTCTAACTGCGTTGGATTGCCAACAAACTCAGGAGGATCAGTTTCAACTATTCTTCGTCCTGCCAAACTTCTTGGCCGTTGGATCCTGCCTCTGAGAGGCGGGCTTTTTTTGTGAAAAGAACAAAGGCAAAAGCATTTAGCAATTAGCGTTTAGGGCAGTGCCACTAAAAGCTAATCACTAAATGCTTAAAAGCGATCGCAGGTCTACAAGGAGCGCAGCGACGTCTACAAGCGGCCGCAGGCCGCGTCTAAAACACCGCAGGTGTTATTTGTTAACAATAGCATCCTGGTGGTCAATCGACTCCTGGTGTACCGCCCGCAGGTAGGCCTTCATGAAGTCCTCGCTGAGGCCTTGCTTAGTACCAGCTTTGGCCGTTTCGGCCATGATGGCTTGCCAGCGGTCAGACTGAAGGACGGCAATGTTGCGCTCTGCCTTGAATTCGCCGATGGAGTCGGCCAATTGCATTCGCTTACCGAGCATGCCGATGAGGTCGCTGTCGACTTCGTCAATCTGGCGACGGAGTTCGATAAGGTCAGCCATTTCAACTTCGCTAGCCGTAGGCTTGCGTAAGCGTAGGCTCTCAAGTAGTTCGCCGAAAACTGCCGGTGTAATCTGCTGTGCAGCATCAGACCAAGCTTCGTCCGGACGGGGGTGAACCTCCGTCATCAAACCGTCGTAGTTGAGGTTGAGGGCTTCCTGGGCGACTTCCTGGAGGGTGTCCCGACGGCCACAGATGTGGCTGTTGTCGACAAACATCTGCAGGTCCGGAAACTTACGCTTCATCTCAATGGCCATCTGCCAGCGTGGAACGTTGCGGTACTGTGATTTTCCGTGGTAGCTGAAGCCTCGGTGAATTAGGCCAATGCGGGTAATACCGGCTTTGTATATCCGCTCAACCGCGCCCTGCCAAAGTCCGAGATCAGGGTTGATCGGGTTCTTGATCAGGACCGGGATGTCGGTACCACTAAGTGCATCTGCGACTTCTTGTACGCTGAAAGGGTTAACCGTTGTCCGGGCACCAAGCCACAGTACATCGATACCAGCTTTCATACAATCGTAAACGTGGCTAGCCTTAGCCACCTCAGTCGTCGTCCGAAGTCCAGTTTCTTCCTTTACACGCTTGAGCCACTGCAGGCCTTCTTTGCCTACACCTTCAAAGCTGCCGGGACGGGTCCGCGGCTTCCAGATGCCGGAGCGGAAGAGATCGACCTGGCCAAGCTTGGCGAGGTCTTTGGCACACTGCATTACCTGACCTTCGGTCTCGGCACTACATGGCCCGGCGATGACGAGGCCGCGACCTGGGGTGGGTTGGATTACTTTTCCTATTTTCATTTCCATGGTGGAGGGGGATTTTTTTATTGTTATGTCAACGCTGTAGAGGGAGGGCATGCCGTGTCTTTACAGTGCCAATGATTATTTTAAGATTTTCGTGATTTCGTTGGCCTTTTCTATGCGTTCATAGAAGCCATCAAAATCCCGTTTTATAAGCAGGGTTCTGAATTTTGATAGTTGTTCGATGTGTTCGTCCAAAACGTCCAAAACGTGGTCCCGGTTCTGGCGGAAGATTGGGACCCACATGTCTGCAGAGGACTTGGCCAAACGGACAGTAGAGCTGAAGCCGGAGCTGGCCAGGTCGAAGATCCGTTGTTCGTCCTGTTCTTTTTCAAGAACAGTTAGGGCCAGGGCGAAACTGGCGATGTGGCTGATGTGGGAGACGTAAGCACAGTGGAGGTCGTGGGCCTTTCGGTCCAGGCGGGAGATGTGCATACCAGCTGACTTGAACAGCCGGCGGGCAATGTCGAGTGCATCCGGAGCAGACTGGTCTCCGTCAACGACGACACAGGCTTTGCCTTCAAATAGCCTAGGTACTGCGGCCTCCGGGCCGCTAAATTCCGTGCCCGCCATCGGGTGGCAAGCAACGAGTCTCGGGCGGTTTGGATGTCCGTCCAGTTCCGTTAGGAGGAGTTCCTTGGTGGAACCAACGTCAATAACAGTTTGCTTATCCGAAACCCGGTCAAGGATCTCCGGTAGGAGTTTTCGCATCACGTCTACTGGCGTGGCCAGTATGACGACGTCGGCAACGGAGACTCCTTCGGCGAGGGACATCTCCGCGTCGATCAACCGACGGCGGGTCGCCTTATGCAGGTTTTCCTCGCTGGCGTCGACGCCGATGATGCGGCCGGCAAAACCATTCTCCTTCAGGGTAATCCCCAAGGAGCCGCCGATGAGTCCGATGCCGATGATTGTTACGGTCATAATTTGAGGTTACAGTTGTTGCATTGGTTGTAAGGGTTGCAGGTTGTTACATCGTTGTGGGAGTCTGCGTATTGAGAGGTGTTATAGTTGACTTGGAAAATCT
>JBLIGS010000199.1:0-5788 GCA_047637095.1 Neolewinella sp.
GCAATCGGATGAAGAAGGAAATTCTGCACGAAGAATACGTTGCTACGGCGGCCCGGGTCTACAAAATAATCGTCAATCCCGCGGCGATAATTACCTTTTTTGCGGGCTTTACCATGGTCGGCATGAACCCCGGCTATTTGGAGTCTGGCACCCCTGGCTGGCTTTACGTTAAGATTGGGTTGGTCTTTTTATTGGCCGTTTACCAACTTTACACGAAGGCGAAAATTATGCTCCCGATGGCGGCCGGAGACCGTTCCTGGTCTGACTGGGAACTCCGCCTCTGGAACGAAGTACCTACCTTTTTCCTGGTCAGCGTCCCTTTCATTGCCGTATTCGGCAAAGGAGGATCGCTTAACTATTACTACCTCGCCATTGGTGTGGGATTCTTCTCATTTATGGTGTGGAGAGGAGCGATGGCTTACAGAAAGAAGAGGCAGTAGGAGATAGATGGATAGGATATAGAGGATGCATCAGGATATGATACTCCAGCGTGCGGTAGCAGATTGCTTGACTGATAAGGCATAGCTGATCGCCTGGGTTGAGGACCTCTAGGTCCGAATGCAACCCAACCTGCCTGCCTGCCTGCCTGCGGATTTTCCTTTTCATGTGTATCTCTGTTGTTCAGGCGCAAACGCCTGAAACTGTATTCGGACCTGGAGGTCCTCAGCCCCGGCTGATAGTGTACTGTTTTACGTCCTGGACTTACAGACTACTTGACTGATAAGGCATAGCTGATCGCCTGGGTTGAGGACCTCTAGGTCCGAATGCAAGCCAACCTGCCTGCCTGCGGATTTTCCTTTTCATGTGTATCTCTGTTGTTCAGGCGCAAACGCCTGAACTGTATTCGGACCTGGAGGTCCTCAGCCCCGGCTGATAGCGGGCTGCTTGACGCTCTTGACTTACAGACTGCTTAACTAAATCACGCACCAAAATCAATCTCCGTATTATCCCCAATATTCAAACTCTGCCGAAGCCCGCCAATGCTGGCGTCGCTGCCAACCACTGAGTTGCGGAGAACGATGTCATGAATGCTGGCGTAGTCGCCAATGATGGAGTCGGAGACGATGGCGTGTTCTAGCTTGGTGTTTGCACCAAGGGTCACGTAAGGACCGATGATGGAGTTGGTCAGGTCACAATCCGGGCCAATATGGACTGGGTGGATGATGATGCAGTTGTCGAAGGGCGGAGGGTCCTCGGTGGCGAAGCCATCGCGGTCCAGGAAGGTGGTATTGGTTTCTAATAGAACGTCCCTTTGGCCGCAGTCGAACCAGTTGTCAACTGGGATGGTCTCCAACTCTGTTCCCCATTCCAGCATTCGGGATAGGGCGTCCGTCAGGGGGTATTCCCCAATGCTACGGATCTCGTTTTTCAGGTTGTAGGAGCAGGCTTCTATGAACTGGTCCACTTCCTTGATCTTGTAACAGCCAACCATGGCGAGGTTGGATTTGGGGATCTTTGGCTTTTCAATCAGTCTTCTGATCTTACCTTTTTGGTCGAGTTCAATAACGCCGAATTTGCGCGGGTCTTCAACGGCTTTTACCCCGATACAGCTGACGGGGCTGTCGCGGAAGGCCGTTAAGTCGGCATCGATAATGGCATCGCCAAAGAAAATAATGACTTCCTCGGCGTCAGCGTAATGGTCTCTGGCCAGCCAGATGGCGTGGGCAGAACCTATGCGGTCCTCCTGGGTGACAAACACCGTATTCAGCTGGGGATAAGTCCGCTCAATATATTCCCGGATTTTTTCTCCGAGGTAGCCGATGATGAAGACAAAATCTTCCACACCCAGCTCAATGAGCTGCTCCACAATGAAGCTGATGATTGGCTTGCCGGCGACCGGAATTAGCGGCTTGGGCTGTGTGTACGTTAAGGGGCGCAGACGCTTTCCCTTCCCGGCCACGGGGATGATGGCTTTCATGGCCGTAAGGTAAGGAAGAAGTCGCCGAGTTGGTGAGTTATTGAGTTGCGGAGCCCAATCAGATATTACATATCGAAATCGCATATCACATATCAGAACCGATTGAATCCAGGTACCGCAACACTCCCTTATCCATCGGCGTCCAAATCGCCGTCTCCACTCCAATTTTCTTCATTCCCGTATTTACCCAGGTATTGCAGGTCTTGAAGCAGCTGTAGTTGCCGTGGGCTTCGTAGAAGCGGTCCCTGACGGTGTAGCCTTCGCCTTTCAGCTCCTTGGCGTTGCCGGAGGAATCTATCTCAAAGGTGGAGGTGATGTAGTCAAACAACGCATCGAGTTGCTCCTGGCTGACGGTGGCGACGGACCATTTTTCAGAAATGGCCGCATGCTCCGTAACGTGCATTGCGGTAGGGGAGGGGAGGAACATCGCCTTAATGGCGACACTGGTGCTGAGGTCCGCCCAGGTTGGCGTGTCCAAGTAAAAGCCTTTGTCTCCCCAGCCGATGCCCAGCAGTTTGGCGCTGGGGTTGTGCAGCAGCTGAGTCTTCAGGCCTAAGGGGAAATCTTCTGCCGGAATTACGATGTCGAGATGAACGCCGTTAGAAAATAAGTAAATGGCCTTGTCCTTTTTACCCGCGAACGTCTTCGGCGTAACCGGAATCCAAGTCAGGATAAAGGCAAATGCCAGGTAAAGAACTATGAAGGTCAAAAGTGCAAGGAAGCTGCGGGAGAGAATGAGCCAGGCCGTTTTCATTGTAGAAAGGTACAATGTTTAGCCTTTCTCTGTTCTTCCAACGTCCTTTGCACCTGCGGCCGCGGCACTTCGGTGGCGTGTTGGTACTTTGGTGCGTTGGTATTTTGGGCCGCCGCATATTGGATGTGCGATAACGTGTAAAATATAACGCCTAGCTCTCCCTCAACATGCGGGAGCCTGACTGACTACCAGACTTATTTATACGACAGAAGGTCTCTCCTCCAACATGCGGTAGCCCAAAAGGCCACAAGACTAAAAGACCAAAAGACCAACACACTACCAAACTCCAAAGCTATCTTCGCGCCATGATCTGGAGTGATAAAAAAATCCTCGCCGCTATCGATAACGGCGAAATTGTAATAAAGCCTTTTGACCGGGAAAACCTCGGTACGAACAGCTACGATGTACGCCTCGGCAAGCACATTGCCCGCTACAAAGACCACATTCTGGACGCGCGGAGCCACAACGAAATTATCCACGACGAAATTCCGGAGGAAGGCCTTCTATTACACCCCAACACGCTCTATCTCGGCGTCACGTTGGAGTATACCGAAACGCACAGCTCAGTACCCTTCCTCGAAGGCAAAAGCTCCGTTGGCCGCCTTGGTATTGACATCCACGCCACCGCCGGAAAAGGCGACGTTGGTTTCTGTAACCACTGGACCCTCGAAATAAGCTGTACCCACCCCGTCCGCGTTTACGCTGGTATGCCCATCGGCCAACTGATCTACTTCGGCGTGGAAGGAGACATCGAGAACTACTACAACAAGAAGGCGAGCGCGAAGTACAATAAGGTGCAGGTTCGGCCGATGGAGAGTATGATGTGGAAAAATAAATTTTAGACGCGGCCTTTGGCCAGCTTGTAGACGCGCTTCGCGCCTGTAGAGGCTACGCTAAGTAACTTTGTACTACAGAAAACCGTTAAGCTCCGACGTGCGGTAGCCCTACAAGCGCGCAGCGCGTCTAAAAGGCCGAAGGCCTCTACACGCTCGCGGCGAAGCCGCTGAGCGTCTACCAACTGGCCGCAGGCCGTGTCTACAAGGCCGCAGGCCGTCTAAAAAAAGCCAAAGGCTTTTTGCCAATGAACACTATTGATCTCACCCGCCACCTCATCGACGAACTCGCCCCCGCCCTCGGCGCCGGCGAAGCTGCCTCCGTCAGCCGTCTGGTCCTTGAAGATGTCTATGGTTTCCGCCGGGGTCACCGGCCCCGCGTTCTTACCCAGGACGAGGAAATTCTGGCCTGGGCCACCATCAACCGCCTAAAGGCCGGCGAGCCCGTCCAATACGTTACGGGTATCGCCGATTTTTACGGCCTGCAACTAAAGGTGAATCCCTCCGTCCTCATTCCCCGCCCAGAAACCGAGGAGTTGGTGGAATGGATACTGGAAAGCCATCCAGGTGATATGCCATTGAACCTACTTGACATCGGCACGGGCTCCGGCTGTATTCCCCTGGCCATTAAGGCCAAACGGCCGGGTTGGAGCTGCAACGGAATTGACATCAGCGAAGAAGCCCTGGTCGTTGCCAAAGAGAACGCAGAAATGCTTCAAATGGAAGTCAGGTTTGGCATCTTAGATGTGTTGACGGAGTCAGATGCAATGGCTGAAAATCTAGCAGCAAACGATCAGCCAAGTAAGATTGATATCCTCGTTTCTAACCCGCCCTACATCCCACCGTCGGAACTGGAGAAAATGGGTGCGTCTACACTCGCCCATGAACCGGAGTTGGCACTGTTTGTGCCGGAGGATGACCCTTTACTCTTCTACGGAAAGGTGGCCGAAATTGGCAGGGATGTGCTCGCGGTTGGAGGCCGCGTCTACGTCGAAACCAATGAGTTTAACAACAATGATGTGGTTAAGCTTTTCGAGCGGTTTGGCTACAAAAATGTCGAACGCCGCCAGGACCTACAAGGAAAATGGAGGATGGTCGCTGGTCGTTTGTAGAGTACACGAGGATATAATCCTCCGACGCGCGGTAGCCTATCACGTCTGCCTAGTGGGCTAGCCAGTAAGTTTCGTTAGCTAAAGACGAAGACATTTTGGTCGCTGGCTAAACGAAAAACAACTTGCATAGCCGTAGCTACGGAAGTTGTTTTTCGTGACGCCAGCGGGCAAAAGATCAAGTTTTGGGCAACGAAACTTACTGGCTGGCCCACTAGCCTATCAAATGCGGTAGCTTACTCTCCACTCATTACTTTCTACTCACTACTCTCTTACCGAAGACTATCCCTCTCCACCTCCGGTAACGTATAACTGACGTTAAAATCGTCCAGCACCGCATCAAGGATCCGGTCATCACCTATGGTGTATTTCTGCTTGAGCTTGTGGCCGTAGAATCCGGCAAGCGTGGCCCAATATCGGGCGGTGAAGCCGCCACGGAGCTCTTTGATCAGGTTGTAGATGGGAACATCAAGTTCCCGTTCAATCATTGCAATCAGAACCTTTCCTTGGGTTTTAGACATCTTTTTTAAAGGCGCCTCAAATTTTTCTTCCAGTTCTTTTTGCAGCTTTTTATTGTACCTCTTCCGCTCCCGCTTATTCATGTTTTGGGTGATGTAGTCCGTCTCGCGGAAGATGCGGATGGCATCAACGGCGTAGGGGTAGGCCCGTTGGGCATAGATCCGGTAGCGGCGGTACAGTTTGTATTCTTCTTCCGTCTCAAAAACCTCTGGTGAACTGACCGATACATCGTTGAGTTGGGCCACGATCAGGGTGTCGCCGCAGTCATCAATCACGTACGGAAAGTATTTGCCGTCAACCTTCGTGTAGCCGGTTTGGGCGCGGACGCAGGTGCAGAGGACGGACAAAAAGAGCAGGGAAAGAAGAATTCGCATAGTTCAGAAAGCTGTTGCTACAAGGTAAATGCTTTTTTATGGCCTTAGGGTGTGAAAAGCATGTTAAAATTACGAGGAGAGCACCGGAAACGACAGGTGGACTTGAAGACAGTGTCAAATAATACTATCGCGTAGTATTATCATTTGATACTATTAAGTACTCGGACAGAATTAATGCGACATTTTGATCTGGTAGATTTTGAGTCTGGACGAGGCGAAAAACGCAGGCCACCTCGAGGCGTCGAGAACACCGTAGTGTTGGCGAGGCTTTTCAACGAAGT
>JBLIGS010000200.1:0-5748 GCA_047637095.1 Neolewinella sp.
GAAAAACCGGAGCCTAGCCGTAGCTAAGTGAGGATTTTTCCAACGCAGTTAGACGGTAAAAGGCACCGCGAATTAGGCGATGAAACTTAGATTACAGTGCACAAGTTACTTAACCTATAAAGTTGTTTTCCGATCTGTAAGGGTCGGTCACTTAAGGTTCCAAACGAAGTACTACAAACAATGATCTTTCAGAACACTTTTGAAAAACAACCTTAAGTGAACGAGCAAATTAGATTTACTTCTTTCTAAAGAAGATGCTGATCGGCACGCCCGTAAAGTCAAAGTTCTTCCGGATTTGGTTCTCCAGGTAGTTCCTGTACGGATCGGTGATGTGCTGCGGGTGGTTGCAGTAGAATGCAAAAGCGGGGTAGGCGATTGGCAGCTGGGTAACGTACTTGATGCTGATCTCGCGGCCACGGTAGCTTGGCGGAGCGTAGCGCTCCATTGCCTTCTGCATTACCTGGTTTAGGCGGGAAGTAGGAATTCGGCGGTTACGGTTAGCGAAAACCTCCACCGTGGCATCCACCACTTTCATGATCCGTTGCTTCTCCAGCACACTCATGAAGATAACGGGTAGGTCATTAAACGGAGCAAAACGTTCCCGAACCTGCAATTCGAAATCCCGGGCCGTGTTCGTCTCCTTCTCTTCAATGAGGTCCCACTTATTCACCGCAATAACGATGCCTTTATTCCGACGCTGCGCGATGCGGAAGATGGCCAAATCTTGGCTCTCAATGCCATCAGAAGCGTCTAGCATCAAAACGACAACGTCCGACTTTTCAATGGCACGGATGGCGCGCATTACCGAGTAGAACTCCAGGTTTTCGTAGACCTTGGCTTTCTTCCGGATACCAGCGGTATCGATCAGGTTAAATTCCCGACCAAACTTGTTGTAGTAACTATCGATGCTGTCGCGGGTAGTACCTGCAATTTCAGTAACGATGTTTCTTTCTTCTCCGAGAAGTGCATTGATGAAGCTGGACTTTCCGGCATTCGGTTGACCAACAATCGTGATCTGTGGAATGGTCGTCTCTTCCTCAATGTGAGCACTAACGTACCCCACGACAATGTCCAATAGTTCTCCGGTACCGGAACCGGTAGCAGAGGAAAGGAAGTGCGTTTCTTCGAAGCCAAGGCTCCAGAATTCGTTGGCTGCCAGAAGGCGGGCGTGGTTGTCAACCTTATTGACGGCCAGTACAACCGGCTTTTTAGACCGGCGGAGCATCCTAGCGACCTCGTCATCAAGGTCGGTTAACCCAGTAGCAACATCCACCATAAAGATGATGACGGAAGCTTCATCGATTGCGATTTTCACTTGGTCACGGATGGCGGCTTCGAAGACGTCGTCGCTGTTGCGAACGAAGCCTCCGGTATCCACCACGGCAAACTCCTTGCCATTCCATACAGACTGGCCGTATTGCCGGTCACGAGTAACTCCACTCTGATCATCAACGATGCTTTGCTTCTCGCCGATGAGGCGATTAAAAAGCGTTGATTTACCCACGTTCGGTCGGCCGACGATTGCGACGATATCCATAACTATTCTTTGAATACTTATACTAACAGTTGGCTCGGACACTTAAGGTGATTTTCAAACACTTAACCGAAACCTGTGATCGTAGCGTTGAGCAGTAAACCTTAAGTTTCCGAGCCCCGTACTTAACAACGGTATTGGTCAGAAAAACCACCTCGACTGCCCGAGGAGAGTATTTCCAAAACCCTAAGGGGCCCTGGTTACAAGTCTGCAAAGGTAGTTAGTAATTTCAAGCTTTACTTGAAATCCACAGGAAGGTTACAAATGCTTGTTACTCAACGATCCGGAACCAGAAAGAGGTACCGTGTTGCTCAACGCCCTTCAGGCGTGGGCTGGCCCACAACGGAGCGGTTAACCCGGCAAGTTCTTTATCTTCTGAAATGAAGTAATTGGGCAGCAAAATTTCAAATTTTGCTGGGTTTGCCAGCAGATAAATGGCTAAACCATACTGCTCGGAGTAGAAACGATCACACATCTCTTGGTTATAATCGTAGGGAATGTAGATGTCGTGGACGTGGACAATGACGCCAGGCTTGAGGCGGGGCATTACTTCGAGAAAAAATACAGTGGCGTCGGAATTTGGGAGAATCCGGTGGGAATTGTCGACAAAAAGCACATCTCCGGCCTCTAGTTCTTCGGTCAGGTCCATCTTCGTTTGCTCGAAGGGCTCGCGGATGACGCGGTCGGCCAACTGGTCAATCTCGGCCCGAGGGGCAGGATCGATGGAGGTTATTTCCGTTTGGAGGCTGAGGTCGGTTTTGGCCTTAAAGGCCACCTTGGTGGAATTGCCCGAGCCAATTTCAATGTACCGTTTGGGGTTGTGTTCTGCGAGGATACCATAGATGGCAGCGATGTCTAACCCCGGTAAGAAACCGTTGTTATAGACTGGTTTGGTGTTGTCCTTTTCGACCTCGGAGGTATTGATTTCGGCCAGTTTATCGGCGTACTTAGTCAACTTCGCAATCTCGGCCCGGTAAGTGGCCCGGTTGGCCTCGACAATGTCGAGCAGGCCGCCAAGGGCGGGGCCGTGGCCATGGCCGTGGCGGGGCTTCATATCCACAGGATATTCCAGAAACAAGGTCTGAAAGCGAGGGTGTAGGAAGCGGTAGAGCCGTTTAATCATAACGCAAAGATAATTAGGCCGGAGTAGTTAGGCGATAGGCCGGAGTAGATAGTTGTTCCACCTTTTTTCTGGTGCCTAATGCCTCTTGCCTACCGCCTCTGTACTAATTTGGGCGCGGCCAACGAAGTTGGCGTTTATGCTGAGCGTAGCCGAAGTACAGGTGCAAAGGGTGTTGAGGGGCAAGGTGATTAAAATGTAGTTATGTCGAAATACATTTTGTGGGTTGCCTTCTCTGCTCTAATTTGCACCAATGATTACCAACTAAAAAGGATGCCTACCCTTAACTATCTCCACGCCCTCCCAGAATCGGAAGAAAGGCTAGCCCTACAGCAGCTAAAGACACGCTCTATTGGCTGGAAAGCCTGGTGGAATGGTTCGCCCTATGCAAACCCATTAAATGAATTACTGGGAAAACTGGCTGACGGGGCAGTAAAATATTCTGCAGCAGCAAATTCACCTGTTATCATTATTCTACCCCTCGAGGTTACGCCAACGGAAATAACCGTGGCCCTACCCGATGGGGAAAGAGCCGTCTACCGCATCAAGGAAACATCCAATATCCGTTTGGATTACGGCCCTCAGAATCAAACGGCTTATGAACAAGTAATAGGCAATCGGCTTTCCTTTAGCTGGCGTGATCAAAAATTTGTCTTTAACCTGGCCGTCAACGATTTGCCAATCAGAGAGACAATCGACATTTTCCTCGATAACCGGATTTTATTCCGAGAATACCGTGCAGGAATTCGTTCACATCGTCTTCAGACAGGGTTTATGTATGCTGACATTCAGCAACTAAAAAAGAAGTACAACATCGTCTGGTAAATTCTTGCCTTTCAACCGTCCTTGCGCCTGCGTCCGCGCCCTTATTCCAGATATTAGCATTTAGATATTGGCTTTTAGTCCTTCTCCAACGTTGGCCTTCCTACTCTCTACTCCTGCCCACAACATGCGGCAGCCTATCGCCTTTCTACTAATGCCTACCGCCTATAACACGCGGTATTCTACCAGACCACAAGACTACTGGACGATCATCCTGCTCATCATCCGCAAACTCCGCCTACTGCCCTCCTCATCCACCGCCATGTCCATCCGTGCAATGGCCTCTTCCACCACCAGGGATGGCCAGCCGCCGGGCGCGCAGGGGCACTCAACTTCCTCGTCCGTAAAGGCGGTATAATACCGCAGGGTCGTACAAACAGGTTCTGCCAATTTCTTATCACAATCTCGCGTCAGCTCTCTCGCCGGGCGAGCATCAAAAGTTCCCACTGGGAAGTGTAAGTAATGCGCCGGCAGCTGCATATTTCGCAGGCTAGCGCTTCCGTCACCATGAATTCGTAACCGCCAGCCGTTGGTACTTTTCACCTCGGCGAAGTCTAGGTCATCCAGCGGAAAACCAGGAACGGTACCACTGCAATCAAAGCAGGTGCAGGCCAAAAGAATGGCTGTCAGGCGAAGAGTAAACATTGTGTGAGAGTTAGCGGGCAACCATACAGATGCGAACGGGTTTACTTTTGGCGGGTGCCTTGTCCAAATTGGTTACCTGCCTTAAAGTTCAGCTACTTGATCGACTACGAAACATATACGCTTCCCAACGGCCTAACGGTCGTTTTACACCACGACCCAAAGCGGACCGTCGCCGCAGTCAACGTCCTCTACAAGGTCGGTAGCCGCAACGATCCACCCGGTCGGACGGGCTTCGCCCACCTCTTCGAACACCTAATGTTCGCGGGTAGCGAAAATGTACCCAACTTCGACGATGCCCTGCAAATGGCTGGCGGTGAGAACAACGCCGTCACCGGGAGCGACAGTACGCTCTACTACGACATCCTCCCCGCCCAAAACGTAGAGACCGCCCTCTGGCTGGAAGCTGACCGGATGCGAAAGCTCAACTTCAGCCAAAAATCATTGGACACACAGAAGAAAGTCGTCGTCGAAGAATTCAAGGAAACCTGCCTCGAAGAGCCCTACGGTGATTTATACCATCACCTCAACGATCTCGTCTACAAGGTCCACCCCTACCGCTGGCCGGTCATTGGGGAGAAGTTTGAACACATCGAAGAAGCGGTGATGGAAGACGTCAAGGACTTCTATTACCGGTATTACCGGCCAGACAATGCAATTCTGAGCGTAGCCGGAGGCTACGACCCCAGCCTAATTCGCCAACAGATCGAAAAATGGTTCGGCCCCACCCCTGCCTCTTCGCCGGACCATCCCCGGCCGGAGCTCCCCCAGGAACCAGAACAGACCGACAGCCGGCACAAGATCGTCACCGCCGACGTCCCAAGCCCGGTCATCTACCTTAGTTATCGGACACCGGGCCGGATGCATCCCGATTTCCCAGCGATGGACATCCTCTGTTTTCTGCTGGGCAGCGGACGGTCCAGTTTGCTGTACCGCAAGCTCGTCCGCGACGGCGACCTATTCGCCGAAGCCGCCGCCAGCCTAAACGACAGCCTCGATTCCGGCAGCATCCTAATCGATGCCCGCCCGGCGGAAGATGCGGACTACGGCGCGGCACGCGCCGCGCTTTTCGCCTCCGTCTACAACTTCGCTGCCGAAGGCATCACCCAGGCACAACTCGACAAGGTCATCAACCGCCTTGAACAGTCCAACCACTACAAAACCATCAGCATCGCCAGCCTAGCCTCAGAGCTGGCGTTCTACGCCTCCCTCGGCGACACCGAACTCATCAACACCGAACTAGACAGGTATAAAACCGTAACGGTTGAGGACGTTAACCGGGTGGCGAAGGCTTATTTGAGAAAGGAGGTGCTGAGTGAGGTGGAGTATTTGGTGGAGGAGGAAGAATAGGGGTTAGGGGTTAGGAGCTCCTTTCTGGAGCACTAAAGTTTAGCTGAATCGCCTTTTATTTCAACTAAATGACAATTGACTTGGGCCTTAACACCCCTTGCCTTTCTTAATGCATTAATGGTAATAAAACGCGCGAAGCGAGCAGCCCAACATAGAGAGCCCCGCTTCCTTCTCGACGCACAGCGTCTTGTCATTAGCCTACCAAGCGAGGATCACTACCTCAAAGCATCTTACAAAAAAGTATAGGCCGTACAGGAATTGAGTAACGCAACCCCAATGT
>JBLIGS010000201.1:0-5734 GCA_047637095.1 Neolewinella sp.
GGCGCTATTGGCAAAGCCAAGAATCGCACCGTTGTCATCAGTAATGATGTACCAGTAGCTAAGGAAACCGCCAGTCGTTGTGTGCGTAACATTTATGATCGCATCACCAGCAGTAACAACAGTGTCTGTTGCTCCGCTAGCAAGTGTAACCGTTCCGCCATCAGGTGTCTCACGGTAAACCGTAATGAACTCGTCGGAGATGTCAGCACAAGCGCCATCAGGATCAAGGCTGCTCAGTGGCTCACCCATGACTGGGTTAGGAAGACCACGGTAGCTCCAGCCCCAGATGCGGCAAGTGCCGGCTGGTGCACCACTCAGGTCAAGTGTGTTAGTATCAGCACTGTTGGCGAAGCCAAGAATGTTGTTGGCATCATCAGTGATGATGTACCAGTAGCTAAGTGCTGTAGCAGTTGTTGTGTGGGTTACATCGAAGACGATGTCGCCAGCACAACCGATGAAGTCGGTTCCGCCGTCAGCGAGGGTTACTGCGCCGCCGTCAGCTTCCTGGCGAACAACCGTGATTGGGTTAGAGAGGTCGAAACAGCCCGCAAGGTCAGTAAGGTTATTACCTACTACCTGGCCGCTGAAGCCTTCCGTTTGGTAGCGGATGTACCAGATTTCGCAAGTGCCAGCGCCGGCGCCGTCGAGGTCAAATGGCCCTGCAGCCGGAAGGCCGAGGATGTTGCCAGCAAGGTCAGTGATGATGAAGCCAGTAGCGTCGTTGCCGCCAGTACCACCACCGGTGACAACTGTCAATGGATCAGGGTTGCCATCTACACAGATGGACGTTTCCGTTCCACCGCCTTCGAGCATGATGTCGTTGGTAACGATGTCACATACGGCAGGTTCCATCTGGTTCTCCGCACCAAAAGTTGGTGTTTCGTTACTCCAAGAAAGGACGTCAGAAGCGTCTACGAAGGTCTGGATAGAGGCCGCTGCCGTTGGAGCAGTAAGGAAAAAGTCGGCCGTCCAGAAACCATTTGAAATGGCTAAACCGGACCTTGTATGGCCAGCACTACCATACTCTAGGTAAGAGACCATCGCCGCAGCACTGCCGAAACTACTTGAGGAGTACAAACCCATTTCACCATCAAGTGGATCAAAAGGACTAAAGCCAGAGACGACAAGAAAGTCGCCAGGCTGCATCATGAGATTTCCAGACTCAACGGTAATTTCTGTGGCATCGCCAATTCTCTTGTAGGCAGGAAAGTCACAAAGCCAGTAATCAGATACATTGACGGCAGCATTGGATCCGTTGTAGATTTCAATTCGGCCATCCTGACCAACTTCGTTGATAATTACATTATCAAGTTGAAGTATGCCTTCTCTTACATCTTCTACAATGGTCTCTGCAGAGACAAAGGCTGAAAGGAAGAACAAATTAGTAATAAAAGCAAGAGCAATTATGGTCTTACTTTGCCAGTATCTTGATGGAGCAATAGTAGTAATCATTGTTTTCATTTGGTTGAAATTTTGCATGCCATTGACTTTTCCCTAACCGTAAAGCTGAGGGGCGAATTGACGTGTTTGAGGAATATTGAAGTAAACTGAGGGCCAAGAAACGGCCTCATAAAAGAGGCCAGGTATTTAGATTAACCGACAAGCAAAACGGAGGCCTTCTGTTTTGTTGGTCGCAATGGTATCATTCCTGATTCTGCTCCCTATACCATTGCCGTTTTCAAAAAGCTGCGTCTGGGGTTATCTTTTTTTTAGAAAAACGTAAGGTCTTGCAAAACGGGTGCTCAAAAGTCTGAAATTGAGTGCAAGTTGTTGATGAATTTTCGTCCCTGGCTAGGCGGTAAAACGCTTGCATAGCCTTAGTTACGGAAGTATTTGGGCAATGACGGCAGCGTGCGAAAGGCCAAGTTTAACGTGAACGATATTTACGGGGTGGCCCACTAGTGGGAACAAAGAAAACCGCCCTCTCTACAAGAGAGAAGGCAGAAAGAATAAGAACTTATCAAAATATTTTAATCGTAGATTATTTCCTTTTGCGGAAATCCAAAGTATAGTTTACTGATGCCCCCACGGTGAAGAGCTTGATTTGTCCGTGCCCAATTCCTTGAAGCGGGAGATGAACGAATGACTCCACCTGGAAGGCAGATTTCTTACCGGATTTTCTTTGGTAGCCGAAGTTGAAGTGCCCAAGGCCGAGAAAATGCTGATTGGTATTTTCTTCTCGCCAGTCTTGCTTTGCTCCTACCGGTTCATCAGAACCATAGTTGAAAGTAAATTGCTCTGTCAGCATTAGGTAGGAGGTGAGTCCACCGGCGAAATAGAAGCCAGATTTGTCGTTGCCTCTAGGGTGAAAGGTAAGTGAGAAAGGAATCTCCAGAACATTACAATCTGCCTGTACCGTTTCGGGTTTAACGTCGTCCGTCCAAAAGCCTGCTGAAGCCTTGTATTCGTCGCCGGAGGCACGGTAGCAAACCTGGTTGAGGTAAGCACCGGTGCCAACTGAGAATTTGTTGTTTAGTCGGTAGTCAATTTTGGCACCGAAGCGTGGGCGCAACTTAGCAAAGCCTTCTGCTTGAACATTGCCAAGTACCATACCGGCGGATACACCGACAGCAAAACCACTTTTACTTGCCGTAGCAAACTCAACCTTAGCAGGTGCTTCAATTTTAACTTCCTTCAGCGGTCGATTGAAACTTACCCCCGTTAACGGTAGTCCATTAAGTGGACTGATGGCAACGGTGGCAAGGTTATTCACCAAAGCAATTTCACTTTCAGGAATACCGGTATTCGAATTAGCGGAATTCTCTAGAGTAATTGGTCCGTTAGCAGCAGCTTCCGGGTCATTTTCTTTGTCGATGACCGAGATTCCAACGCTTACTGGAGGATCTACTCCGTCGCCAGATGTTGATGTTAAGGTAGGTACAGTGCGGACCGGTCCGCTAGGGTTAGTATTCCGGTTTGCGCCAGTAACTCCACTTGTACCATTAACGGTCTGCGCATCTTTGACATCAACCGTTTCCTGGCCGTTTGGGGCAGACTCGGTGGATGGCGTTCGTTTGTTGTCAGTGGCGGCATCGCTTATGCTAGAAGGAGCAACTGGTGGAACGCCGCTGCCTGCGGCATTGTCTGCGGCATTGTCTCCTAGTTGTTGCTCTGTTGCAATCGGTCCATCCAATACAGCCGCGAAGGTTGCACTCATATTTTGGTAGCCAATAAAGGCTAAAAGCAGGGCCAGTAGAACGCCAAGTCCTACAAACCAAGCAATCCTGCGGCGGCGACTATCGTCGTCGGCATCCAGCAAGGATTCCATCTGCTCCCAGGCTGCCGGCTCGTACTTAAAGTCGTGCCGGCCTGCGCCTACCTGGAACAATTCGTCCGTTTTATGGTCGTCCAGCTCAGGCATTGTTTAAGTTTATTTTCTTTTGAAGCATCTCCTGAAGTTTGCGACGAGCGCGAACCAGGTTAGACTTAGACGTGCTTACAGAAATGCCCAAGGCACGGGCGATTTCATCGTGACGGAAACCGTCAATGACGTACATGTTAAAGACCGCACGGTAAGAAGACGTGAGTGATTGTACCAAAGAAACGAGTTCTTGGTAGTGAATTTGGCTGAGAATTTCTTCCCGGTCGGCTATATCTCTTGCTTCATCCATAGCAGATTCCTTGCGGTATTTTTGCTGCTTCTTTAACTGATTGATGGCGGTATTCACCAATATCTTTCGGAACCACGGCTTAAAGGGTTTCCCCGAATCGTACTTCTTGATATTCTTGAAGACCTTTAAAAAAGTGTCGTTCACTACAGAGAGGGCCTCCCCCTCTTCTTCCATGTACCGAATGGCTACGCTCATTCCGTATGGATAAAAGAGTTTATACAACTCGTGTTGACTCTGGCGCTGCTTTTCACGGCAGCCCCTCAGAATAACGGGCAAGTTTTGATCGATGGTTTGGGGCATCCCCTGTTGTAGATTTTGTGCTTCTTGTCTCCCTATACTGGAGGAAGAAAGAAAAGGCTGCGTAGAGGTGACATTTTTTTTAGTTAAATCGCCAAACCCTACGAATCCACTAAACATCCGTCCGTTAGCCTAAGTTTAAATTTCTCTTGTAAGCGAAATCTCTTTGATCTACAACCCTTTTCTGGTGGACCAACAATCCCCAGGGTCCGGCTACCCGGCGGAATAACAAGGCCTTCGACCGTAACCTCTGCCCATTTGCGAAAGTAAACCTCCTTGCGTTTAACCCGGTCGGCAACTGGTAGTTCCTTCGTTATTGCCGGAGGGAGTAAAGCCTTCACCTCCTTGCCTTTATACGAACTTAGCACCAGCGTCCGCGGCAAATCAGCGTCGAGATGACACCGAATATTCACACGGTAACGGCCTCCCTTTGTCGTTTCAATCGGCCACTCTGCACCGTCCGGCCCCAAGTCCACAAAGAAGTCATTGGCCCAGCCGTACTGGTCCTGAAAGCGCGTCTCCCCACGAGGCTCCCCCTCATGCGCCAGCAAGCGCGACGGGCCGCGAGCAGCATCCATATCTACCGGCGGAGCCACCAAATCTGGCCGGGCCACCTTGGCCGCAAATGCAGTATACTCCGCCGCCATCTCCCGACCAACTTCCCGGTGTTCTTCCAGTCCATCTACCGTCGTCAGCATGATATCAGACAGCTGGCCTTCGTCCTTATCTATGCGATAAAGCTCATGCTTGTCCGGCCCGCGCAGCACGTATAGAAAAAATCGATTCCGCATGCCGCCGGGGTAAAGTTTGAAATCGTAGCCCTGCTTGAAGGCATAAATGGACCGGTTGTAATTATAGTAAGTCCCCTGATCATCGTCCAACATTTATGCTGAGTAGAGTCGAAGTACAGGTGCAGGTGCAGAGTACAGGTGCAGGTGCAGAGTAGGAGGACGAGGAGCAGGGCTACGATTTTAGACATTATGGTTCCTAACCTCTATAATTCTAGCTTAGGTTTCTTCGGAATCACACTACCATGCGGATCCTCCCCCGGATAACCGAGTTCAGCATCCACCCGGTCTAGCATTTCATCCGTCAGGAGGTGCTCGAGGCGTTCGGCCTCCATGTGGATTTGGTCCGGCGTAAGGCCGGCCTCCTGGTTGAGGTAGGTTTCCCAGAGGCGGTGGGCCCGAACGAGGCGAAGGGCCAACAGTTTACCACCGTCGGTCAGGCGGAGGGCCTTTTTTTCCATCAGGCCCTTATTACGGAGGATGTTCAGTTGGCTGTTAAAGGCCCTGCCGCTGAGGTCGAGTTGTTCCCGAATAAGTACTGGGTTGGCTACTCCGAGCTTTTGATTCTGGCGGAAGACACGTTTAAGGATGTCCTCCCGCTCCGTGAGCCGCCGCCGCTGGCGGCGGTAATAAGCCTTGGCCACCATCCCTCGGCGAGGGGCAAAAATAACGGTGAGTACATAAAGAGCCGTGGCCACCAAAGCCATGGCCGGTCCCGGAGGAGTGTCAAGAATTATCGAAACAATCATCCCAACGATGGCCGACAACATCCCTAGGCTACCGGCAATGAATAGGACGGTCCGCAGGCGCTGGGATAACAACAATGCTGTAGCCGCCGGTGTAATCAACATCGCTACCACCAGGATAACCCCAACCGTCTGCAAGCTCGCCACTACCGCAAAACTGAGCAGCAGCATCAAGAAATAGTGTAACAGTTTAGCGGGAATGCCCATCGTCTCTGCAACCACCGACTGAAAAGTGGAAGCATAGAGGTAACGGTAAAAAACGGCAATAGACAATAAGACGTAAACCATGACT
>JBLIGS010000202.1:0-5653 GCA_047637095.1 Neolewinella sp.
TAAGTACTCGGACAAAATTAATCGCACCATCCTGCTCGGCATCTTTTGAGCCTGAACTTCGTTGAAAAGCCTCGCCAACACTACGGTGTTCTCGACGCCTCGAGGTGGCCTACGTTTTTCGCCTCGTCCAGACTCAAAACCTACCAGATCAGAATTTCGCATTAATTCTGTCCGAGTACTTATTAGATGAATAAACACAAAACCCATACCAGAATGCATAGAATCTTACTCCTCCTCTGTTGCTTTAGCATCCAAGCCCTCTTCTTCCAACAAAACTACTCTTCTACTGATCCGACTTATGTTGAGGAAGTCACCGCAGGAGAGGCGGATTTGAAGGCAGAACAATACGACGACTGCCTTGCGCATTACGCCACAGTCTTCGAGCCAGCGTTGGATTGGGAACAATCCAGCAGTACGCCGACAACTGGAACTTCACCTTTGATCCCGAGAAGCATAGTGCACGGCACGGGAAGGTTAAGGATTAAGCGGGTAGCAGACAGCGTGTTCCGTTAGTGATCCCTCAGGAATCACCGCCTTTACAGGCAAAAATAGTAGCGACAAGGCATGTCTTGTCGCTACTCCTCCCGCAGCAGAATAACGGTGTGTAAAATACCACCCCAAGAGCCTTCCGTCCGGATGGAACCTTTGAGGTTGTTTTCGTCGTAGAGGAGGTAGCCTTCCAGATCGAGGAAGATGGGGACGCAGCTGACCGTTTTGAGGTTGGTCATGGTTTGGCCTCCGAAGGTGAATTGGTCGACGGCGGCGACGTAGTCGCCGGTAAAAATTTGGTCGCCATCCCAGAAATTACAATCCCGGTAGGTTAACTCCGCCGTAGGAGCGGCGTCGAGGCGTAGGGAGTCCGAACCGTAAAAGAATAGGAGTTGACTCAGGGCACGCTCTTCGGCGGAGATGATCAGGTTGCCGGGGACACGGTCGGCGGTCATGACGACTTGGTTGCCCAAGCTATCTGTTTCGGTGAATTCGATGAGGTCGTCCGTTACGGCGGTCACGGCCAGCGTCAATTGGTTGGGGATGGAGACTTCGGGGGAACCACAGGTTTGGAAGTAAACATCATAGACGTTTTTCTGGCCAACGTTGGGACGTTGGAAGTTAACCTGTGTGTCGAAGGGTAGGGGAATGATGGGATCTTCAACGGTGGTGCAGGCAGCTGCAAGCAGTAAGACCAGAACGAAAGGGGCGAGTTGATGCAGTTTCATGGAGATGGTTTTTTAGCTAGACGGATATTAAGGTAGGGTACGTTGGTGGTTTTTTGCAAATTTTTCATACTCCTTGCTCTTCTCAACCATCTTTGCACCTGCGTCCGCGCCCAAAATGAAATTCTGCCCATACGCCCTTTATCTTTGCTTCAAACCTTTACCCTTGAAACACACACTGTTCGCATTACTGCTTTGCTTTTCCACGGCCCTCTGTGCCCAACAACTTCCTACCCGCCCAAAGGTTAATCACACTGAGTGGGCCGAAACCGAATACGGAAACGGAAGGTATGAGGAAGCACTTCGCCATTTCCCAAAAAGCCTGAAGCTTAATCCGGATGAGCCACTTCGTGTCCTCCGGGCAGCAGTTTCGGCGTACAAGGTTGGTAAGAAGGGACAAATGCGCCAGTTTCTGAAGGACGGGTACAAACTCCGCTCCCTGAGATTTGCAGATATTTACTTATACCAGTCTGAATTTCGTGAACTAGACGGAAGCCCTTTTGAGGAGGAATTGCTGGAAGTAGGTGCCGGCGAGTTTCGTCTAATTAATGCGCGGTACGGTTCTGAGCGGTTCACTAGAAAACCCCTTTATAGGGGCAAGAACCACGGGTACGGTTTTCGAATGTACCTGGGAGAACAAATGATAAGGGAGCGTGAATTTGACCGGGCTTTTATCTACTACGAGGCAGCGTTTAAAATGGATGAAGGGGACTATTTCGGCTGGCTGCGTATGGGCTTTTGCGCAGCAATGGAAGGTCGGGTAGAAGAAACGAATTACTTCCTGGATAAAGCTTTTGCTGCCATGCCTACGTACAGTTTGAGTTACCTGCGCTTGCATAGTGATTTCAAGCCTGGGTTTGAAAACCGTTACTTCCTAAAGGCTGTGGAACGGCAGATGACTCAGCATTTTCCGGACTTTGATGCGCCCTTAACGACCGCAATTGATAGCCTCTGGGAGGAATTTACGGGCTGGCGCGATTATCACCCTAATCCTGAAATGAAATATGGCGGACGGGAGTATGACTGCTTTACGGAAATTCGACGTCCGGACTTGCTTCACCACCGGGAAGAGCTTAACCGGCGGTTGTATCGAAAATTGGACAGCCTGATCTCAACGCATGGCGTCCCTACCGCAGGGCAAGTGGCAGATCGGGAGCCGTTGTTACTCTTGATGATGCAGGGCGCGCCGACCGATTTTTTAGGGGAACATTGGGATGTTTTAACAGCTGCAGTGGCACGGCCAATGCTCAATCTTAGGTTTTGTGTCTGTGACTTTGCTTGGTTTTACGATGAAGCTTGCGTTCGGGAAGGGAAACGGCAGCGGTACGGCACAATCCTACTTTGGGACTATACGATGCGGATGATCGAGCCGATTAATTTTTACCCAATTGAAGATCCTGAGGGGGTTGATGATCGCCGGGCAGCGCTTGGGATGAAGCCGTTAGAGGAGCATTTTGACTTTATAAATATAGACTTTTCGCCAGAGGCGCATTTGCGTTACGAGGGCTTTCCTAAAGGGTTTGAGCTTCACTTGGGAACGATAACTGCTTATCATATTCGGTTGCCGATGTTTTACGCAGGTAAGGCAGGGGGCGCGGACGCTGGTGCAGGGAAGGTTAAAAAGCAAGGATTTATCCGCTAATGACTTTCTTTACGGCTATGATTCGATTTCTACTTTCCCTGTTGCTGGTTTTGTCCCTTTGGTCCTGTGACAATGTCTCCAAATCTGAAACTGATGGCAAGGAGCAGGAGTCGTCTGCCAAAGGCCAGCTTTCCATCCGTTTTGAAGGCCACGTCGTTACCGTTGACCCGGCGGCTGGGGGCCGGCTAGGTAGCTACGTCCTCAACGGCCAGGAGATTCTCCAAACCACCCGCGACGAAGAGGGGTTGCAATGGGGGAGCACCGCCTGGACCAGCCCACAATCGGCCTGGACTTGGCCTCCGGAAAAGACCTTTGATTCCGGCGCCTTCGAGGTCATCAAGCATACGGCCGATGCCATTTCTCTGCGAAGCGCCATCGACCCAGTGACCAGCCTTCAAATGGAAAAGACCTTCGCCTTCATCGACCAACCGAAGGGGATGTACCTAGAGACCATCTATCGGTTAATCAACCATGGAACGGAGACCATTAGCCGGGGCCTCTGGGAAAATACCCGCCTGCCCTACGGCGGTGAATTTTACTTCAGCGCCGACTCTTTGCGGTTGGATAACCTGGCCAACAATTTTTCTAAGCGGGGAAAGTCTACCATCGTTCCTATGAGGCCAGGCGATGTCCAGAAAGGAAAGGTCTTCGTCCACCCGGCCAAAGGCCGGGGGACCTACGCCGGAAACGGTTTCCGTTTCCGCAAGCTCTGGTTCTCTGGCGAAGGGGCCGTTGCTCCCGGTCATGCACCGCTAGAGCTTTACCTGTCTCCGAAAGATGGCTTTGCTGAGTTTGAAATTCAGGGCGTCTACCGGGCGATTCCTCCTGGGGAATCAAATTCGCTTACGGTGGCTTGGAAGGTTGGTAAACTAGAAAAGACTGATTAGAGCGCTGGGCGCTTTCTTTTAGACGGCCTTCGGCCTTGTAGACGGTCGCTTCGCTTCCTTGTAGAGGGCCAGCTGGGCGGCCTTTTAGACGCTGCGCTTGTAGTGCTACCGCACGGCTCCGTGGGGATTGGCTAATTGTGGTCGGAGACGTGCGGTAGCACTACAAGGCCGCGCAGCTGGCCGTCTACAAGCTGGCCGTAGGCCGCGTCTACAAGGAGCGAAGCGACCATCTAAAAGCCTAAGGCTTTTAGATAAGCTCTTCCAGCCTGAATTCAACAGTGGTGTAAACGCCATTCCTCGAATACTTAATCTTAATCTTCCGTCCCGCTTTGCCTTCGAGCCTATGGATGATGCCGGACAGGGTGAGGAACGACGAGCTCTTGCCGTTGACGGCGGCGATGCGGTCACCGATTTTGAGGCCGGCCCTACCGGCCGGGCTGTCGGGAATGATGCTGGCCACGTTGAACGTCCTCAACTCCCTGCCTCCGGCCAGGAGTGCCATCCCGCTGCGATCAAACCGGAAGCGTTGTTTCCACCTGCCCTCCGGCTTTAGGTAAACGGCCTTGTCGAGGTAATCGATGACGACGTTGAACCGTTTGAGGAGGCGGTTGCCGATGATGCCTTCCCGTTCGTTCATGAAGGCTATTCCTCCGGTGGTATCAATGGGTTGGAAGTAGGTGACTACGCCGCTCAGCTCTTTACCACCCAATTCTATTTTTCGGGCACGGCCAACGCTGCCTTCCAGGCTGCCACCTAGTCCGCTGGCGATGTAAGTGGGAACCGTTAGGACCGGGAGGTCGATGTCGGTAGAATCTCCGAAAGTGTGAATCAAGAGGGTCAGGCCTGCCCCTGAATCAAGTAGTAGCCGCCGCCGGGTAGTTTTGGCGGAACTGATGGAGATGGGGAGTTGGACGTAAGGTCGGTGGCGGACGAAGGCCGACCTTAGTTTTTTGTGGGCTTTGCTGATTTTGAAGTCGCGGGGTTCATGGAGGACGATGACATTTTTCTTGTAGTCAATTTCTACAATGAAGCGCATGAGGAAGTCCGCTCCAAGGATGCCCTGGATGTTTTGGCCTACGACCCGCTCAAAGTTGAAATAATTTTCTGCCAGGACGAGCATGGACCGGTCGCGGGCCAGTAGGACATCGGCTAGGCGAAGGTCAATGCCAGTGGCCAGGTAGGCAGTCAGGGTGGTTTCAACGTCGGCACCTCGGATATTGTAAGTCCGGCGGTAGTCAACGTTCAACATATCACTCATTCGTTTTTCGAGTAAGACGGTGTTTTCTGCACCGGTGTCAACGATGAACTGGGCGGGGATAACGTTGTCGAGAAGGACCTGAATAACGATGAAATCGTTGACCATGGTAAAGGGAAGTACAATGTTCTTACCCTTCTTTAACCGCTTTAGATCGGACCTTTGCCCTACAACTCCCCCCTGCACCAGCGTCAGCGCGCCCAAAAGGCACAGCGTGCGCAATAGGAATTGCAGCGTAGAAGTAAAGTATTGGTTCAGGAACATTTGTGTAAGATAAACACAAAGCAGTAAGCAGCGTTTTACAGGCCGAAGCGTTAAAGCTTTGTTAAGCCTTGCGACATTTAAATTCACCTTTTGGGCTGGCTGAAAAATGTAAAATGTGCCTAATCAACAAGATTATTTAGCACTTTAACTTGTTTAGTCCTGTTGGATTTTACACTTTTGCATAGATTTTAGCTTAAAGAGGCCCCCTGATGTAGATTTTCGGGCCGGATCATGCAAACACAACCTATCGTACTGAAGGAAGCTTGGTATTACTAGCGAAGGCTGCATGATATATTCAATGTCACTCCCATGTTTGTTTGCACTTTGCAACCAATCATGTTTTTATATATTCATTTTTTAACCTTAAGTAGTAGTATGAAGCTTATTACCA
>JBLIGS010000203.1:0-5478 GCA_047637095.1 Neolewinella sp.
GCATCTTTTTAGCCTGAACTTCGTTGAAAAGCCTCGCCAACACTACGGTGTTGCCTGCGTTTTTCGCCTCGTCCAGACTCAAAATCTACCAGATCAAAATGTCGCATTAATTCTGTCCGAGTACTTATTTGACTGAAAGGCGACTTGACTTATTCTACCTTTACTCACTATGACAAACTACCTCGACCTCGCCGCCCAAGTTGGCGAAATTACCCGCCTCGCCGGCGCAGCCATCATGGAGATCTACCAAACCGAAGACTTCGGCGTAGAACACAAAGCCGATGATAGCCCATTAACCAAAGCTGACAAAGCCGCCAACGACGTCATCGTTGCCGGGCTCAAAGCCCTCGACTTTAAGGCGCCAATCATCTCTGAAGAGGAAGCAGAAGTTGCTTACGACGTAAGGTCTACATACGGTGCTTTCTGGCTGGTTGACCCGTTGGATGGCACTAAAGAATTTATCAAGCGAAACGGTGACTTTACCGTCAACATCGCCCTGATTGAAAACGGCCGACCGATCCTCGGCGCTGTCTTTGTACCGGTAACCAACGAGCTTTTCTACTCCGCCCCAGGCGAAGGCGCCTGGGAAGTCACCGAAGCTGGCGGAAAGGCCAGCCGCATCTTCGCTGCGGACTTTACTATGCAGGATGTCAACCTCAAAATCGTTGCCAGCCGCAGCCACCTCAACCAGGAGACACAGGACTTCATGGCAAAGTTTGACCGCCCAGAGATCGTCCAACGCGGCAGCTCGCTGAAGATCATGGAGCTCGCCAAAGGCACCGCCCACGTCTACCCCCGTCTCGGCCCAACGATGGAATGGGACACCGGAGCTGCCCACGCAATCCTCTTTGAGGCGGGCGGCCGTTTGTTGGATGAGACTACAGGCAAAGAGCTTCGGTACAATAAGGAATCGTTGCTGAACCCGTATTTCATTGCCTACGGTAATGTTCGGGAGGAGTTGCTGGCTTGCTAGATCTCCCGCCTCATCTCCAACATCAATCCCCCAAACCCTGCTTTTTCATAAGCCCTTATTGCACCTGCGTTCTCGGCATAAACTTCTAACCGGATTTCAGACAAACCTTCCCTTTTGGCCCAGGCCAAGAGATCGTCCATGACCAATTTGTTGACGCCCTTGCCACGGTATTCTGGCAGGACGAACATGAAGCCCAAAAAGGCATGTACCGAAGGCGTGACGTAGTCGCTGGCTGCTTTTTTCTTCGCGTAGCCAGAGCCAACAACTAGGTCGTCATCAACGGCCACAACGACCTCAACCTCTGGGTCGTGGACCATGCCCGCTACGTCGTAATAACTGATGGGGTCGGGCTTCAACGTTGGGTTGAAGGGACGTTCAAAACCAACAATACCCTGCTCGAAATCGAGCAGGGTAGGGATGTCGGCTGGAGTTGCCAAGCGGGTCGTAATGGGCATGGAGATAGATTGTTGTGCCTACAAATGTAATGCGCTATCACCAGCTTTGTATCTCCACTTATTTAATAGCGACCTCTCGTTGGGGAGCTTGTGCTTCGGCTACTTTAGGAGCAGTAATAACAAGGATGCCGTCTTCAAAGGTGGCGGTTATTGACTCGAGATCAACGGTCTCACTGATTTCAAACCAGCGTTCAAAAGACTTTACCGGATACTCCTGTAGAAGGAAGTTTGGGTATTCTTCTTGTTCCGGCATGGTGCCAACGATATAGATCATTCCCTTCACGAGGTTGATCTTGACGTTCTCCTTCGAGAAGCCTACACAAAACACCTTAGCGATAAACTCAGTAGGGGTCTCCTCGATGTTCACGGGAACGTTGTGGCGAGGGCGACGGGGGCCGTATTGTGGGCGGCGGCGATGATGCGGACCTTTATGCTGATGATGGCCAGGATGTTCGTGACGGCCGTGTTGCTTTTTGCGATTCATAATTTATTGATTTAAGGGGGTGATTGAAATGTTTATTGAAGTGCCTTCAGTAGGGTAGACGAGGAAAATCCGGATTACTTTAATCCACACCGAAATAATCGTCATAAAGTTCCTGGAGGGAATTTTGCAGCTTTCGACGGGCATAGCCCTTGCGGGAAATGACAGTCTTTAGTGGCAGGCCGAGGTCTTCGGCTATTTCCCGAAGGGTATCGCCATCTAGTTCATTGCGGACAAAGACCACTTTTTGGTCTTCCGGTAATGCGTCAATGGCTTCCTCTATCTCGATCCAAGCATCGTCGGGGTCGGGGTAATCAGTGTCTTCTTCAAAAATGTTAAGCTCAGGTGTAAAGTCTTGGAAGGCTGGCTTTCCAAAATCCCGGCGGTGGACATCCGTAATCCGGTTTCTGGCTACCTTGTACAGCCAGGCCCGTGGTTGGGCAATGGTTTGTGCTGGCAAAGTGGAAGAAAGGGATGCCCATACTTCCTGCAGTAGATCATCAGCCTGGTTTTCGTCCAATCGAGCGTAAACAAAGCTTTTTAGCTCCTCATTATAGGAGGTGTATATTTCATCCCATTCTTTTCCGACATTGTCGTTATCTATTCTCATTCATTAGTGTAGACGCCAGAAAAGGCAAATACTTTAATCTGCTCAGAAAAACCTTACTCGGTCTAACAAGAACCTACTGCGAAATGTAACGTTTGCCATTGACAACCCCTCCCGTTAAATTTCAATTATGCGCCAATTCACTTGCCTTCTCCTGCTACTTTCTGTCCTCGCAAGCTGCGATAGCCGCCGTGATATCCGAGACTATTACTTCCCCGTCCGCGAACTCATCAATACCGACGGGATGGTCTACGCCTATGAGAACATAGGCACGTTACCGGGAGACGATATTGAGTACTGGTATTTTCTAGGCGTGGACGTAGACACGGCTTTGTACCTGAGTACCACCCGGTATTCACCGGACTTTGCCCCAGAGCAACAGGGCCGGGAAGAGATTAAAAACGACGGTGTTTACCTTCGGGAGTTGACCATGCTGCCTGCGGACAGCAACGGTGTCGCTATGCCGGTTCCGACGGAGATTATCTTCTCTCAGGTATTCCCTTTTTACCTCGAAGAAGAAAAGCTAAAGCCTTATGGCTACCGCCTGAAATTTGCGCCGGCGGAGGCACCGGATGCCATCAACTACGTTACCCTCAACCGTTATTTTAGGACTGATACCGTGGTAAATATCATGGGCAAAGATTACGATGCCCTGGTCTTTGACCTGGCGGGCGAAGTCAGCATGCGAGACCCCGAAGACGGTGACATCAGCCCCCAATTTACGGGCTATGAGATCTACGCCAAAGGCCTGGGCCGGGTGGAGTTTTTACGAGAGCTGGCTGAAGGAGCCTCGCTTGGGGGCAGGCTGGTGGAACGGAAGACGATGGAGGAGTTTACTGCCTCGCTTCGAATGGAATGAGTTGCTTATTCGCTTCGCTCGTGATGGGATGGAGAACATCCTGTGTGCTTGTCTGACGTGCAATGTCTCACTTCTTATATTTAAATAAGTGGCCGCGGACAACGAAGTTGGCGTTTATGCTGAGCGTAGCCGAAGTACAGGTGCAGGGTTAGTTGGAGGAACAGGGCTTGCTGGTAAACTTAAACTTCGAAACAACAGTATACCTTGTGAAGCTGTTTGAAAACAGATGACATTTAGCGACGATAATTTTGGCGTTAAAACTTTAGGCTTTTTCTTCCCGCAACCCGCAACCCGCAACCCGCAACCCGCAACCCGCAACCCGCAACCCGCAACCCGCAACCCGCAACCCGCTTATGTCCAACCGCGCCAACTTCCTCCGCCACGTCGCCCAAACAAGCCCCGCCCCAATGGGGCTGGAAATCGCCAGCGGTCAGGGCATCCACCTGGTGGACACTTCTGGAAAGAAGTACCTCGACCTGATTGCCGGCATCGGAGTCAGCGTCCTTGGTCACAATAATTCTACGGTGGTCAAAGCCGTCCAAGAACAGGCGGGAAAGTACATGCATACGTTGGTGTACGGAGAGTTTGTGTTGGCGCCGCAGGCGGAATATGCTGCCCTAGTGGCTGCCCAGTTGCCAGCGGGGTTAGACAACGTCTACTTCGTTAACTCCGGTACGGAAGCTACCGAAGGCGCCATGAAGTTGGCCAAGCGGGCCACCGGCCGGGGAGCGTTTATCTCGGCCAAACGATCCTACCACGGCTCTACCCAGGGAGCGGCGACTTTGCAGTGGCCGAAGGACTTCACCCAGGCTTTTTATCCGTTGCTGCCAGGGGTAACCCACCTGGATTTTAACTGTGATTACTGCCTCAACAACATCACGGAACAGACAGCGGCCGTAATCCTGGAAACGGTGCAAGCTGAGTGGGGCATCCGTAAGCCGCGGCCGGAATGGCTGCAGGCGGTTCGGAAGCGTTGTGACCAAGTGGGGGCTTTGTTGATCCTGGATGAAATCCAGGCGGGTATGGGCCGGACGGGCACCCTCTTTGCCTTCGAGCAGTACGGCGTTGTTCCAGACATCCTATTGCTGGCCAAGGGCTTTGGCGGAGGGATGCCACTCGGCGCCTTCGTCGCCAATAAAAAGGTGATGGACCTCTTTACCGATGACCCCGTCTTGGGACACATCACGACCTTCGGAGGTCACCCCGTCAGCTGCGCAGCAGGCCTAGCTACCATGAAAACCCTGCTCTCTAATCCGGAACTTATCACCGGCGTCCGCGCCAAAGAAGCCTTGTTCCACGAACTGTTGGTTCACCCCAAAATCAGGCAGGTCCGCTCCGCCGGCCTCTGGATGGCCGTCGAACTCGACGATTTCGACCAGATTCGGGAAACCATCTCCCGCTGCCTCGACCTCGGCCTCATCACCGACTGGTTCCTCTGGAATGAACGAAGCCTACGCATCGCGCCACCACTGACGATTACGGAGGAGGAAATTCGGGAGGCTTGCGGGATTATTTTGGCTTCGCTGGATTAGGTGGGTTTTTAACTCTGGAAGGGAGCTTTTTGATTAAGCTTTATATTAATTTTACCCGAGTACTTATTTAAGAACGGCCCCCTCGACTCCGCTCGGGGACCGAGGCAACGTTTTATCAACCGTCGTACTGCGTACGACACTAAGCTTACCTAAAATGGATGCCTACCTCTATATTCTCAAATGTAGTAATGGAAAGTACTATACGGGAAGCACCAAGAATCTTGAATTGAGGTTGGCTCAACATCGAAAAGGAGAGGGGGCGAACTTCACCAAAAAGCATTTGCCAGTAGAATTAATTTATACAGAACACTTTAACCGTATTGATGCAGCTTTCGCTAGGGAGAAACAGGTTCAAAACTGGAGCAGAAAGAAAAAAGAAGCTTTAATGGCTAAAAACATTAGAGAATTAAAAGCTGCTTCTGTTTGTCAAAATGAATCGCATTCGGATAACAAATAATAATTGTCGCACGAAAGTGCGACGGAAGTTATTGGAGAAAACCGGTCACCGAGCGGAGTCGAGGTGATTGTCAACAGTCCGTAACTATTTGGGCTGGCCCACTAGACAAGACGA
>JBLIGS010000204.1:0-5475 GCA_047637095.1 Neolewinella sp.
AGAGGCTACCGCCTTTAGTCGTCTCTAAGGGACGGGAAAAAAATAAACTTACGTTCTTGGCCGTCTTATTTTGCCCCAGTCTCCACCAAAAATTATTTCCGTAGCTAAGGCTATGCAAAGATTTTTTGGAGAAAACTGGAACAAAAGCGCCAGGCCAAGAACTGTAACTTTATTTATTTCCCATCCCTTAGTCTTGCGGCCTGGTAGGCTATCGCATATTGGAGGTGTGATAGCCTGCCAGACCACAAGACCGCCAGGCTACTACTGTCGCCTGTAACATGCGGAAGCCTATCAGACTACAAAACTACAAGACTACCGAAGCAGCCTACCAGACTATCAGGCTACAAGGCTACCTTTGTGCCGATGTCCAGAATAGTAGAAATAAAACTCCCCCCCGCCGATCTTAACGACGCAGACGCCCTCCGCAGGGCCCTGCTCCGTCAGGCCAACATCGCTCCTGCAGACCTCGGTGAATACCGTGTCCAACGGCGAAGCATCGATGCGCGTGGCCGACCGCTTTACCGCCTTCGGGTGGAAGTGCTGCCGCCCAACGAGGAGTTTACACCGGAAACACCTTACAGCAGCTTGCTGAAGGACGTCGCTGATGCGCCCCAGGTAGCCATTATCGGTTGCGGACCGGCGGGAATGTTCGCCGCTTTAGAACTTATCGAATTAGGGCTTAAGCCCATTATCATTGAACGGGGAAAGGACGTGCAAGCCCGTAGGCGGAGCCTGCGCGCCATCCAACAGCTTGGCGAAGTCGACCCCAACTCCAACTACTGCTTTGGTGAAGGAGGTGCAGGAACTTACTCGGACGGTAAGCTCTACACCCGCAGCCTAAAGCGGGGGAATTACCTCAAAGCCCTCCATCAGTTGACCGAGCACGGCGCCCAGCCAGAAATTCTGTTGGATGCCCACCCACACATCGGTTCCAATAAATTGCCGAAGGTGGTGGCTAACATGAGAGAAACCATCCTTAAGCACGGTGGCGAAATCCGTTTTGGCCACCGGATGATTGACTTGGAGCGGGATGAAAAAGACCTCCGCGCCCTCAACATCTTGGGCCCAGAAGGCGAAACCTACCGCCTAGAAGCCAGGGCATACATTATGGCCACTGGCCATTCTGCCCGCGACGTCTACGACCTTCTGCACCGCCACAACATTCGCCTAGAAGCGAAGCCCTTCGCCCTTGGTGTCCGGATCGAGCATCCACAAGCGTTGATTGACAAAGTCCAATATAGACAAGACGAACGGGAAGAGAACCTTCCGGCGAGCAGCTACAAGCTGGTAACCCAAGTCAAGGGGCGGGGCGTATTCAGTTTTTGTATGTGCCCCGGCGGACTGGTCGTCCCCGCTGCTACGGCTCCTGGCGAAATCGTGATGAACGGCATGAGCCTGTCCCGGCGGGACAGCCCCTACGCCAACTCCGGAACCGTCGTCGCTGTTGAGCTCGAAGACCTCCAGCCCTATGCCAAGCACGGTGTTTTTGCTGGCCTTGAATTCCAGAAAGAAGTAGAACAGAAGATGTTTGCTGCTGGCGATGGTAGCCAGGCTGCGCCGGCTTCGCGGCTAACAGATTTTGTGAAGAGTAGAATATCTGCCGACCTGCCGGATACCAGTTACATCCCTGGGTTGATTCCGGCACCGATGCACCAGATATTGCCACAATCTATTTTCTCCCGTTTGCAACAAGGAGTCCAGGACTTCAGCCGGAAGATGAAAGGCTACTACACCGAGGAGGCCAACGTGATTGGAACGGAGAGCCGGACTTCCAGCCCCGTCCGGATTCCCCGCGACAAGGAAAGCTACCGCCATCCGGATGTGCCGGCTTTGTATCCTTGTGGAGAAGGCGCAGGCTTTGCCGGAGGAATTCTCAGCGCTGCTATGGATGGCCAGAACGTTGCCCGTGCCGTAGCGGCAACAATTACGGACTTCCACAAATAAAGAACGCCACCCGGAGGTGGCGTTTATAAAAATTGTGTGTTGTTCAATTGTGTCTCTAATGTAGCATTAATATGTAACCATGAAATCTTAAAGGGGCTAATCATATACCGTCTTGTATGTGAATGTTGCCACGACAAAGATAGGTGATTTTTAAGTATAAAATCCCTTACGGAGTGAAAAGAACTCAATGGCCCCTTGCAAAAGCTTTGGTTTGTTGTTTTAAACCACTATAAAAGGGTGTGAAAGCTTAAAAATCAAATAATAGGGCTTAAGTTTTTTGATAAAAAATCAATCATGCTAAGAACGTCAGGGGTGGCAACCGGAGGTGTTTTGCTGGTGACCGGTATTTTTCACTTAGGATTCGGTGTGGACCGGACTAGTTTTTGGTCCTTGTCCCCTGCCTTTATTATTGCTTTTGCAGGCTACTTTATGGTCGCCTGCCGGGAGGTGAAGGGCAAGCAACTTCGACTGCTGATTGGCCTCGGAATCGTACTGCGAATTGCCTTGGTTTTTGCCTTCCCGTTGCTGAGTGATGACCTCTACCGGTTTCTCTGGGATGGGTATTTAATCAATGCAGGAGAGAATCCCTTTGCGCATTTACCTGCTCATTATTTGGATACTGGAAATGGTGTTCTGGGGTTGACACAGGAGCTTTATGACAAGCTGAATTCGCCAGGTTATTACACCATTTACCCGCCAATAGCTCAGGTTGTTTTTACGGTGGCAACTTGGTTGAGTCCCAATAGTTGGTACGGCGGAGTAGTGGTGATGAAGCTGTTTTTACTCGCTT
Organism: Neolewinella sp.; assembly: GCA_047637095.1. Lineage (GTDB taxonomy): Bacteria > Bacteroidota > Bacteroidia > Chitinophagales > Saprospiraceae > Neolewinella. The sequence goes on from JBLIGS010000204.1 coordinate 2,735, forward strand.
GCGAATTGGGCAGCTTATGGTTGCTGTGGCAGCTTTTTGTGCCGGGGGCGTGGTTGCTGAGCGGAGCCGAAGTAGAGGTACAAGGAAAAGACGAAGAGCAAAGGAGGTCAGGGGTAGCTCCTTCCAACCTACTATTTTACTGGCTTAACCCCCTCATCATTGTCGAGATAACGGGGAATTTACACTTTGAAGGTGCGATGGTTTTCTTCCTGTTGCTGGCTTATTATCTACTCCAACGGAGTAAATGGGTAGCTGCAGCGGCGGCTTTTGCCGCCTCAGTCGCCAGTAAGCTTTTACCCTTGATGCTGTTACCACTCCTCATCCGAAGGCTAATTGATTTTTCCCGAAACCCGGTTGCAGGAAACGGCCTGCTGGCCAGGACCTGGCCGTTTCTGCTCTTCTCCGTTTCCTTCGGTATCATCAGCCTACTCTTCTTCTTGCCTTTTCTGTTGTCTCCCGACTTCATCGCCGGTTTCCAGAGTAGTCTTGAGCTGTACCAGCAAAAATTCGAATTCAACGCCAGTCTTTATTACATCGGTAGGGCCATCGGATACGAACAGGTGGGCTGGAACATCATCGCCACCCTAGGGCCGTGGCTGGCCAAAGCCTCGGCCGGAGGAATCTTGCTCCTGGCCCTGCTGGATCGGCGGAGCGACTGGGCTTCTCTGCCAGCTGGTTGGCTCTTTGCCTTCGTGTTGTACCTCCTCTGTGCTACCACCGTTCATCCGTGGTACCTCAGTGTACCGATCGTACTCTGCTGTTTTACCCAGTGGCGATTCCCACTGGTTTGGTCTTTCCTCATCATGCTGACCTATACCAATTATCTGACGGATCCTTACGAGGAAAACTTATGGTTGGTTGGGGCGGAGTACCTGTTTGTTCTAGGATTTGGATTGTGGGAATGGTGGAAATGCAGAGCAAATCAAATTACCATGCTGACCGATGGCACAGAGGTGTTTACGCCAGATCAGCAGAACAATTAGGTTCTTACTTGTCGTCAGAAGTGAAGATAAACACCAAGAAACGCCGCAGAAACAACTGCCTTACTGCTTCACAAATTTCCCACTAGAGATGGTTCCATCTGTTTCTAAAGACTGAAGTAGGTACACGCCCGGTGGCAATTTTCCTACGTCCACGCCTTCTTTACCAATGCTTGCATACGATGCAACCAATGCTCCGCCGATGGAGTATATACGCAAATCTCCACGTGCATTTGACCCGTTGAGAAATAAGCGGTTTTGGGCAGGGTTGGGATAAACCGTCAGCTCCGATGCAGTAAGCGGTGATTCAACGTCGGTCACCATACCACAAGGAGGGAATCCCGTCCGTTCAAAATATAGATAATAGACAGGTATCGTATCCTGAAGATTCGCAGAGCCCTCTATTGGGTAAAACCCATAGCTCTCAAACAAATAATCAACACCTGATGAATTAGGGAACGGACTAAAGGAAACACTATCGGTTGCTCCGATGCAGGCACCGCCTAGACCTGGTAAGATTCCTGCATTATCCCATTCTTCCACCGTAGCCGGTGCATAGCTATTTACAATGCCAGCTCCCATCAAAGCACTTAAAGCAGGATCTTGACGAAATTCCCTGCTACTCCAACGAACCGTTAGAGGAGGGTTTTCACAGTTAGCAAAGAAAGCAAAATTATCAATCCTACCACCTTGCGATGCAGGCGTTCCGTTATTACCGTTGGTATATTCTAATATCCTCTTTTTACCCAAGTAGAATAATTCGTTGCCAGTAAAATAAGGAGAGGCAGAACCAACACGCACCTCAAACACGCTGTCAAATGGCTCCTCGATTAGGTTTATCTCTCCAAACGCTGAAAAGTAAGCCTCTCCTTCAGTATATGGAGAGCCACCTATTTCTATGGTATCTTTATTGCCGATGGCATCCTCGAAATAGAACGTCATTTCGTAGGCAATGGAGTCTTGGGAGAAAGCTGAGAAGCTGATGCCGTAAAAGAAAACGATTGCCCAAAAAAGTATTGATTTTTTCATAGCCTAGTTTTTAGATACTCTACGAATGTGTACCTCATTTCCCGCTTTTAGGACAATGTAATTGACACCCGTTTTGAGTTGTATATTGGTAAATTGTACTGAATAATTACCCGGAGACTTCGGACCTGAGGCGTTGGAATATTGTTGAAGAGGCAGGTAGTGCCCGTCAGGCCCAACACCTGCCCAGTAAATCTCAATTTCCGTTGAGCTTAGAACCTCGTATTCTAGGGTGGAACCATTGTTGGTAGGGTTCGGATAAACTCGAAAGTTGCCTTCGGGGATTATGATTACGCCCCCTCCGTCGTCATCTTGTATGTCACATGAACCCGTGGTGAACTCTATAGGTTCTGAGGCTAATACCCCACACCCGTTAATAGTTTCTAAAACTATACGATATGTAGTGTTTGAGAGTAACGTACCGTCCGTTGTTCCATCAGTTCTATTTTGACCGACTCCAAAAGTTCTCCTGCCTGCGGGACCGTCAACCCAGTCTCCTTGGATCATCCGAACAAATTGACCTCCATCACTCTGCACATAGAAGGCCAAGCGGTGTTGGTCGTCATTCATGCTAGCCTCGAAGAAAAGCGTAAAAGAACAATCGTCAGAGAAGCTTTCTCCGGGCAATACGCCTAGTGCATCAAGATCAAAGTTCGGTACAGTTATAACTTACCATCGCGGCACTGTACTTCCCAGCTGAAAACCTCACGTAGCTAAGGCTATGATCGCCTTTCA
>JBLIGS010000205.1:0-5461 GCA_047637095.1 Neolewinella sp.
GGCACGTGATGCCTTACTTGGACCAGGGTGAGTTTTACAGTGAGTTCGGTAATTTCACCGTAGAGCTGACGCTTCCGGAAAACTATGTTGTTGGTGCAACGGGCGTACTGCGGGAGCCCAAAGAGCGGGCCTGGATGCTGGATAAGGCAGTTACTGATCGTACGAAATTGGCTGGCCGGAGCGACCTAAACGATGGCTACGTTGCCGAGGATTTCCCGGCTTCGGCGGGACAGATGAAGACGATCACCTTCGACGCGCAGGGCGTGCACGACTTTGCATGGTTTGCCGACAAGCGGTTTAAAGTACTGCACGATACGCTGAACTGGGGGCCGCGGACTTCGGAGAAGTCGTTTATGCCGAGCGCAGTCGAGGTGCAGGTGCAAGGAAATGGTATCAAAGATCAAGGGGTGGTGGACGTCTGGGCCCTTTTCACGGAGACAGAAGCTGGACTCTGGAAGGATGCGACGGACTACCTCAAGCGGTCAACTCGGTTCTATTCGGAGAAGGTTGGTCGTTACCCTTATCCACAGGTGACGGGCGTACAGTCCGCGCTCAGCGCGGGCGGCGGCATGGAATATCCCATGATCACCGTCATCGGCCGCAACTCCAATGCTGCCAGCCTGGACGAAGTCTTGGCCCACGAAGTCGGCCACAACTGGTTCTACGGCATCCTAGCCAGCAACGAACGGGACCATCCGTGGATGGACGAAGGCCTGAACACCTACTACGAACAACGGTACATGGACAAGTTCTACCCCAGCCAAGAGATGGAGTTGCCCATCGTCGGTGCCGTAGAATACAACCGACTGGGTTATCTATACTCGGCCCGCCAGGGCAAAGACCAGGCACCGGACACCCGTTCGGACAGTCTGAGTTCGATGAATTATTGGATTGAGGCCTACAGCAAGCCGGCCTTGGCCATTCAGGAGTTGGCAGGTATGACCGGCGCAGACGAGGTTGACCGGGCGATGCAAGCCTACTACAGCCAATGGAAATTCCGCCACCCGCAACCAACCGACTTCTTTGAGGTTATGAACCAGTCTTTGTCTTTAGAACTATCCCCCTGGTTTGCGGAGGCATTTATGACTACGAAGACGAGTGACTGGAAACAAGGAGGAGCTCCGGGTTTTGTTTTCAGCCATAAAGGAGAAAGACAACCACCTGCTCCTTCGGAAAACACAGCGAACCTTCCCAGTCTTGACCTCTACCCACGCAACAACGATTTTTTAAAGCCTAAGGCAAAAGTTGGGTTTGGGATTAAACAGGAGACATCAGAAGAAAACAATTTCTTCGTTCTTCCCCTTGCTGGCTACAACATCCACGACGGCGTTATGCTGGGCGGTGCTCTACACAACCGGACGCTGGAGCCCCGGAAACTTGAATGGATCCTTGCCCCGATGTTTGGTCTCGGCAGCGGAGAAATCACCGGTTTCATCGGCGGACAATACCGCATTCCTCGTCCCTTTGCCAAAACCCAACAATTGAAAATCGGCTTGGGTACCCAGCGGTTCAGTGACTTCACTTTAGCCAGGACGGACGAGCGCTATGCCTACCAGCGGACGGCGCTGAACGCAGCGCTTACTTTTGATCATCCGCCGATTACATTGCGGGAAAGCAGCCTTAGCCTACAGGTCATCAATCTGGCCCGAGACCAACCCGTGTTCAACGGCGACACCATCCCCTCCGGTAGCCAGACTGAAGGCAATCTTTTTGTGCGCGCCGGCTACCGCCGCGCCCTCAAACGCGAGCTCAACCCCATGAGCTATGCCGTCCACCTCGAGTTTAAGGACAAGGACAAAACCCAGAGCGACGCTTTTGAATCCAGCCATATCCGGCTGGATGCGGAGCTGACTGGCGCCAACCAGTATGAGAAAGGTCGCTTCCTCCGCTGGCGTTTGTATGGCGGATTTTTCCTCAGTAATGACCTGCGGGAGAGTTCTTCAAATCCCAATTCCTCCCTATCGCTGGTAGACAATGCTGCTAGCGATTACCGCTATGACGGATTGTTCTCCGGACGGAACGCAGTTTCCGGGCAAGGATGGGAGCAGCAGGCGGGCCGGCGGCAGGGCGGCTTTAGGGCGCCCATCAGCCCGGCCTTCGGCTTCGGCCGCTCCAACAGCTACCTGACGGCGCTGAATATTGATGCAGACTTACCTCTGCAGAAATTACCAATACCCATTTCCGCATTCTTCGACGCGGGCTACTACGGCGCTAAAGCCACCGGCTCTGAGCCTTTGACCGGCCAATTTAGTTGGGTTGGTGGTTTGGGCCTCAACTTTGCTGAAGGTCGGGCGGGCATCTACGTCCCGCTGGTCGCTGATCCTGACACCAAGGCCTTACTGGAACAACGGGGCAGCCTGTTGAACCGGGTTACGGTGCGGTTGAATTTGGCAGGTTGGTTGCCTTGGAACTGGGTGGATGGTATCTTCTAGGTTGATAGGCGATATTTGATATGCGATTTGGCTCTGCACGAGGCAGGAGAGATAGGCTACCGCATGGCGAGGGCACTACAATGCCCATTCTCGACAGCGAAAGAAGCAAGAGAGAGGAAGTGGAGGCTACCGCGCGTGAAGTGTTGGAAGACAACCCGAGGCCTAATTCGAGTCATAGTGCTAGTGAATTGAGGGGACAGGCTTAGTGCTAAATTCTAATTGCTGAATCCTGACATCTAAAATCTGATCTCTAAAATTTAAATCTTAGCCTCTAAATCCTACCTTCGCCCCATGACACTCAATGATCTCTTCCAGTACGCGCTCGACAACCCAATGAATGTTGTCTTCTATTTCGGCATCATTCCCTTTGCTGCTTTGCTTGCAGGTTGGATGGAACGGGAGGAAGGTCACCTTCCACCGTGGAACTACCTCTACTCTACTTTGGTGTACCTGGTTGCTGTTCCAGCGATCATCGCGGTTTCCTTTAGTGTTTACAAATGGATGTATGAAAGAGACAGCATCATGAATGCTAATCTGATGCTTCAGGTGTTGCCGATTATCAGCATGTTCCTGACGTTCTTCATTGTGAAGAAGCAAGTCCGGATTGAGTCTTTGCCGGGCCTTGACCGGCTTGGCGGGTTGGTGATGATCACCTCTGGAGTGATGGTGATCATGTGGTTTATGGACAAGGTCCACATTATTGCGTTTACCTATATTTCCATTCAGCAGTTGTTGCTGATCTTCCTGGTGTTGCTGGTGGTGGTTCGGTATGGATGGACGAGGATAGCTAAGTAGCTACCTAAGGCAGCTTTAGCTAGACGGCCTGCGGCCTTTTGGACGCGGCCTGGTGCCGCTTATAGAGGGTCGCTTCACTCTCTTGTAGGCGCGGCCTGCGGCCTTTTACCTACCGCCTCAACACTACCGCCTCCCTACTCTCTTACTCTGCGGAAACAAGCCGGAGGTAATCATCCAACACAACTTTAGCAGCAGACCTTGTTACGCCGGGGAAGGGGTTTATGGTATCCAAACCCATGACCATACGGACATCCTGGTGGGTAGCCAAGTGTTGGCGGAGCAGCTTTATTTCTTGGTTGGAGGGTGGGACTGTGAGACGAAGAGGTTCCCAGCCAGTAGGCTTTTCTAAGTCCAGCCGAAAGGGCTGGATAGTAGACTGGTTATCGGAGTGAATTTCCATTCGGAGAATGGCCTGGTCGTTTAACCAGTTGTCAATAATGGCCGGGAGAAGAATCGTTTGAGGGCCTAGGAGATCATCATGACGGAGAATGATAAACCCTTCCTGGCTTTCGTCGGCAGCGTAGTGGCGGATGCGGGTATTCTTGAAGTAGATCCGGTTAGGGGCGGCAACGTAATTGGGACCACGGGCCGCTTTGCGAGCGGAGGTGTTGCCTTCGCAGCCGGAGAGGAGGAACAGTAGACAGAGAAGAGCCAGGGTTTGTTGCATAGGGAAAGGGTATTAAGGGACGCCGTCCCTAAAGTATGGACCTGGGTAATGGTTTTGGGTGGGGAATTGTTTTAACACCACCATCCGCCACGACCACCCACCAGAGATAAAGGCACCGCCTATTATTCTGGCGTAGCGTCCGGACGGAGGCTTATTCTTCCATTACCGGCTCCGCAAGCGCCTCCGGTATAGGTTCTTTAGCAACCACCTCTCGGCAGAAGGCCAGGAACATCGTCGTGGTTGCCAGGGGGCTTCCCTGGGTGAAAGCAGGATTGGCGGAATGTTTGACAATGACAGTATTCGTTGTCGGATTGATGTAGATGAACTGGTTGTAGACGCCGACGGCGAGGAACTCGCCCCGGTCACCTTCGGGGATCCACCATTGGTAGCCGTAACCGAGGTCGTGGGAAGAATCGTCCCGTGGGCCAGGCATAACGTGGGGAGCATCGGGTGTAGTGGAAGCCTTCACCCAGCTGGCCGGGACGATCTGTTGACCACGCCAGTTGCCTTTGTGGGCAAACAGACTACCAAGTTTGGCACAGTTGCGAATGGTGGTGTTTAGGCCACCCAGAGCCATCTCCATACCGTAGTCGTCCGTCAGCCAGTAAGAGTCGTGTTCCATGCCGAGGGGTTGCCACAGCTTTTCGTTGGCATAGTCGGCAATGCCGCGGCCGGTGGCGCGGGCCAGGACCATGCCCAGCACGTGGGTATCGATGCTTACGTAATGGTGGTAGGTTCCTGGTTCGCGGCCGCGGACGAGGCCGGCCGCAAATTCGTCCTGGCTACTGCCCCAGGCAAAAGCCCGGCCCCAACGGTTGATGTCGGACCAAAAATCAGCGTAGTCTTCGTTGAAGGCGACACCGGACGACATCTGCAACACATCCTTGATCCGGACACCGCCGTAACCGGAATCTTTGAGTTCTGGGCAGTATTCGTCAACCGTTTGTTCGATGTTTTTGATGTCTCCTTCTTCAATGGCGATGCCGAATAAGGTGGAGAGGAAGGATTTGGAGACGGACCAGATGATCTGCGGCGTCTCGGCAGTATGTCCACGGAAGTAGTTCTCATAGGTTATGGTGTCATCCTGAAGAATCAACAGCCCAGTGGTGTAACTCTGGTCAAAGTAATCTTGGGCCGTAATCAACTTCCCTGCGCCGTATCCGATGTTGTCCGGCAACGGGTTCCCAGCTTTGTCTTCTGCGAAAGAGGTCGGTTGTTTCGCGGCGGGTAGTTCGTTGAAGGAGACCAACTCGTCGGTTGTCCGGAAGTTCTCAACAATCTTACCCTCTTCGAAGAAAGACATGGTTTGCTTGACGCGCATGATCTTGGGGTAGTACCAGATGCCGGCGGCGAGGATGGCGAGGAAGAAGCCGAGGAGAATCTTTTGGTAGGTCTTCATTGGGGGAAGTTAGTGAATTGGTTCCGTATGGCAAGGGCACTCCTGTGCACATTTAGGGCAAACGCATCAAAAGTAATCTGCTCAAAAATGACCGAAATAGGGCCCCTCGGCTCCGCTCGGGCTCCGCTCGGGCTCCGCTCGGGCTCCGCTCGGGGTCCGCTCGGGTCC
>JBLIGS010000206.1:0-5398 GCA_047637095.1 Neolewinella sp.
TAATTCGCGGTGCCTTTTACCGTCTAACTGCGTTGGAAAAATCCTCACTTAGCTACGGCTAGGCTCCGGTTTTTCCGCCTTGTTAGTCGGCAAAACCCACCAGCGAATTTGTCGACAAACTTAGTTTACAATGTACTAGCTGTGGAAAAGACGATGGCTTTACCATGGCAGAACCACAGGTTACTGGATCAACGACTATTGATTTAAATGACGACGGTGTAGCTGATTATTGAGCGTTGGCTAATGCCCAACCTCCCCCGCTCCAAAATCCTACCTTTGCACCCGCGTCCGCGCCCAGCATGAAACGCTGCAAAGCAACATTCGCCCAACAAAAAAAATCCATCCATGTACCTTCTCACCGGAGCTGCCGGCTTCATCGGCAGCGCACTCCTCGCCCACCTAAATGAAAACGGTGTTACAGACATCATCATAGTCGACGACTTTGTAAACTACCCCGCCAAAATGCCCAACCTTGAGGGGAAGCAGTATATAAAAATGGTGGAACGAGAAGAACTCTTTACGACCTGGGATAAGGAAAAATGGGACCTAAAAGGCGTCTACCACCTTGGCGCGCGGACCGACACGACGGAGACCGACAAAGACCTCTTCGACCGGCTGAACTACACCTATAGCCAAGAAGTCTGGATCCGTTGTGCCTCCCAATCCATCCCCCTCATCTACGCCTCCAGCGGAGCCACCTACGGCCTCGGCGAACACGGGTACGTCGATACCGACAGCCTCGCCAAGGAACTGGAACCACTCAACGAATACGGTCGTAGCAAAAACAACTTCGACATTTGGGCGCTGGACCAACCCACCGCCCCACCCCACTGGTATGGATTGAAATTTTTCAACGTCTACGGCCCCAACGAAAACCACAAAGGCCGCATGGCCAGCGTGATCTGGCACACCTTCAGCCAGGTCCAAAAAACCGGTGCGATGAAGCTGTTCCGCAGCCACCGGGACGGCATCCCGAACGGACATCAGAGCAGGGATTTCATCTACGTCAAAGACCTTGTCACCGTCAACCACTGGCTGATGTCTGAGCTGCCGTCTACCAACGGCCTCTACAACCTGGGGACGGGAACTGCCCGAACTTTCCTGGACCTTGCCACCAGCACCTTCAACGCGATGGGCCTGGAGCCCGACATTTCCTTCATCGATACACCAACCGATATCCGGGACAAATACCAGTACTTTACGGAGGCCGACATGGCCAAGCTCCGCCAAGCAGGTTATGACAAACCGTTCGCAACACTCGAAGAAGGCATCTCCGATTACGTTGGCAACTACCTAACACCGCAAAAACGGTGGTAGGCCAGAAAACGGACCTCCATTACTTCCAACCTTAGCACTATTCTGGATTTCACCGGTTTACTGCAAAACCACTGTCGCAACATGAACCCACAACGTCCTTCCACCTTAGGCGAATTCCTCATCGGTCGCCCCGAAGATTTTGAATACGCCAACGCCGAGCTAGGTCAGCTTCTGAATGCCATCCGCTTAGCGGGAAAAGTGGTCAGTCACGAAATCCGCAAAGCGGGTTTGGTAGACATCACCGGAACCATAGGCTCAACGAATGTACAAGGAGAAGACCAGCAAAAACTCGACGTTTTTGCCAACGAGGCCTTCATCAACACGCTAACCAACCGGGACATTGTTTGCGGTATCGTATCGGAAGAGAATGAAAAAATGATTTCCATTTCCGGCGCGAATAACCGCAACCAGAACAAATATGTGGTAGTGATGGATCCGCTGGATGGCAGTTCGAATATCGACGTCAACATTACGGTGGGTACCATTTTCGGCATCTACCGGCGGGTTTCGCCGGTTGGTACTCCGGTGACCGTCGAAGATTTCCTACAGCCAGGAAACATGCAGGTAGCGGCAGGCTACATCGCCTACGGCACCTCGACGATGATGGTTTATACCACGGGCAAAGGAGTTAACGGTTTCACGCTGAATCCCGCCATTGGGACCTATTACCTCTCGCATCCAGACATGAAAATCCCTGAAACGGGCAGTACTTATAGCGTCAACGAAGGTGGCTATGTGCACTTCCCTACCGGCGTCAAAAAGTACATCAAATACTGTCAGCAAGAAGAAGGTAACCGCCCCTACACCAGCCGCTATGTGGGCAGCATGGTAGCAGATGTTCACCGTACGTTGATCCAGGGCGGCATCTATTTTTACCCCCCAAGTACTGGCAAACCAGACGGAAAACTACGCCTGCAGTACGAATGTAATCCATTGGCCTTTTTGATCGAACAGGCCGGTGGCCGGGCATCAAATGGCTACCAACGAATCATGAACGTTAAGCCAACTGACATTCACCAACGGATGCCGTTTTTCGGTGGCTGTGTTGGGATGGTGGAGAAGGCGGAAGAGTTTCTGGCGGAAGAGGAAGATTAGAGGCTTTTTAGACGGCCTTCGGCCTTGTAGACGGCCAGCTGCGCGGCCTTGTAGTGCTACCGCACTGCTCCAGCCGCAATGGTCACGCAGCTGCGCTGTATGACCGTACCCGCTCGTACAACGAGCGGGAGAACAACACGGTGCCTACAAGGCCCTCTCGCCATAGGACTTACTAACGCATTGACAACTGACCAACTTCCTCTTTAGCGCTAACTCCCATATTCTAACAGCGGAGCCTATCTCGCCTATAAAGCAAGCCTCACTACTCCCTACTCCCTATCTTCCCCAACCCTCTTGTCACCTCCCGGATAATCCCCTTTGTCTTCGGGTCATAAATCCAGTTGGTATCAAATCTGGCAAGCAGGGAAGCGTTGGCTTCGGTCGCCAGGGCAAGGCTATGGAATTCGGTTCCTTTATTTTGCTGGTAATAGCCAACTTCGTTCATTATATCCTGGTCGATCTTGTACATGACAAAGTCTGAGATCATCAGGACATCGGCGTCCTGGTAGTCGTTGCCTTTTAGTTGGCGGAGGGCTTCGTATAAAGCCAGGGTGGCATCCGTGCCACCATAAAAAGACATTCTCAGAAAGGCCGCCAGCTCGTCAATACTGTTGGCAATGTCATACAAGTCCACCGTTTTAACGCCGGTGCTAAAACTGATCAAGTAGGCCCTACGGTTGGAGTTGATGGCCATCTTCAAAATCCCCAAGGTCAACACCTTGGCAATCTCCTCCGGCCGGCCCATCATAGATTGACTGGTGTCAACACATACGATGAATGGCCCTTTCTCCCGTTGTTTCACCCGCTGGTTGACCTCCATGATCTGGTCTTCGCTCCGGACCATCTTCCGGTCTTCATACCTGAGGGTTAACAACCGCTCATCCGCAAAGCGCTTGAGGAAGGCCGTCTCCAAGGTTTTATCACTCAGCAGTGCTGCTTCGGAGCTCAACATGTGGTTGATGTCATTGCTCTCTTGAATACCGACGATCTCCGTTTTGGCCAGTGGGTCTACAACCCACTCCTGCCGAACAATCGTCTTCTCAAAAGTCTCTTCTTCGATTTCAATCTCAGCCTCCCGCAGCTGACCAAGGAGGTCTGCCAGCCGTTGCAGACTCTCTTCGTCCTGTAACAACTCATCATACTGCTTCAACGCGTCAAAGCTGGTGGATTGCCAGAGGTCCCGACTCATGTCCCATCCCAGGTAATCGGTGAAGGGATTGATGATCGACTTTAGCCGGCGGTATTCCTCCACCTTCTGGCCAAGAAGGTCAACAAAGCTTTCCTTGGCCTCGCTGAATTTCTGTAGCTGCCAGACCAGGATTTTCGCCTGTAACAAAGCATCCCAGGCGCTGAGCAAGTCGGTCAGGATGCGTTCAAAGTCGGCACGGTCGGCTTCCGACCAATTGTCTACTTCCTTTGCAAAGAACCGGCGAAGCCGGTCCTCGTAAAAAGTAGTGTCCAGTTCTTCCCGGGTGTAAGTCGACCGTAAAAACTGCAGCAAATGCGGATACCGGGTTTTGAAGGCCTTCACCGGTGTCACGCTCCACCCCGACAACAGGTCCGCTTCTTTCTGGAAGGGATGCTTAGTCTCCGCCTTAGCGTACGTCTTCTTGATCCAGTACAAGGTATCCAGCACAATCTGCTGGGTGATGCTCTCATTGTTGTCACAGACAAAAAGCAAGTGGTCTATGTCAAACACTTCATCTAGTGCCCTGATAAAATAGCTGGCGTACCGATCATTGAGCTCTTCGCCAACATAGGGCTGACCACTGACTTTGGCCTTCAGGTATTCCACTAGGTAGCGTCGGGTACGGCGGTCAAGTAGCTGGCCGAATTCGATAAAGCGGGCGTATTCTTGTTGGAGAAGCGTCAAAGGAATAATATTGGTTTGTTAGCGTAAATGCGAGGGCCAGCAATTGGTTGCCTTTGGAGAGGAGAGTTTTAATAAAAAGGGTTGCTCCGCCGAAACGAAGCAACCCGAAAAACCACTTAGATAATTCTTTAGTACAAACGCTATTTGTAGGATGCACCAGAATACGGTGCTCCAATGTGCGGGAGCCTCCAATACGCGGTAGCAGGCTGTTTGACTCACTTGACTTATCAACTATTTGACTGCTTGGCTTCTACAACCGTTCCAAGCCAAACTTCTCCACAATGTCCATCACCTTATCGGCGAGTTTTCGGTCGGAGCTATAATTGGTTTTGGCGAGTGCAGCGACCCATTGCTGGTAGTTAACGGATTCATCGGCCAGTTGGGGAAAGCGCTTGTTGATCAGTTCGCTGTGTGCCCGCCAGTTCATCCAGGCGTTTTCGTAATAACCGTTATCGGTTAGGCCTCCGAAGTGATTGTTATCGCGGCGGGCAGCAGAGTTCTGGCCGGCATCACTGAGGAGAATAGCGAGGGCCAAATTGGCTGGTGCTGGAACATTAAATTTTTCTTCTTCGCCCTGGGCGACTTTCTCGAAGCGGCCGATGTACCGACGAACGGCCGTGGCGTCCAGCTGGTCGACGGTCCAGCTAGCAGCGGGCGTTTTTGCGGGCGGGCTCCCACCCAAACTTCCCTGCATTGGGATAATGCCCATTGTAGTAGTTGCTGGAGCAGTCTGTGCTGCTGCTCCCTGGGTAGCCATATGCCGGCCGGAGGTATTTCCCATGGCCAGCCCTTCCCGGCCTACACTGACGGTAAAGTCAACTTGCTTTTGGGTGAAGACGAATAAGGCGATCAATATTAGGCCTATCCGGAACCAGCTGAGACGGAAGCGCTGCATCCATGCTGGGGGGATGTATTCCGTCTGGCCTGCGCGGTGGCGCAGGCTAGTAAATAATTGGCCAAGGCGGGCGGTGCCTCGCCGCCAGAGGAGTCCCCAGTCGATGGTAAGAACCCGGTCGTTTCCCCGCCGTGGTGCGGGGCTGGTGTTATTGGAAGACATGTTAATATACTTTTTGCAACCTGCCACAAAACGTGTGGCAGAAGCAAAAGTAATCG
>JBLIGS010000207.1:0-5324 GCA_047637095.1 Neolewinella sp.
CGAGAAACGGCTACGCCACGATTCCGACACAGCACCGGACTACGGCAGGGTAGGAACGAAGCAAGTCTATAAAAACGCTCAACAACAGCCATTTCCGTTCAAATCCCGTCTCATTTATTTACAACTTCTTACCTTGCGGCCAGGTTGCTGATTTTGCCAGACAACCATTGGCCCCTAAGCCCATGAAAACGCATTTCTTCTTAGATGAACTTCCCCGTTTCCGCCGTGCCGTCGTCACGATCGGCAGTTTTGACGGTGTACACCGGGGACACCAGCTTTTACTGGCACGGATCAAGAAGTTGGCGGAGCGCCGAGGCGGAGAAAGTGTGATGATCACCTTTGATCCGCACCCTCGGACCGTTCTGCAGCCAGACGATGACAGTTTACGACTGCTCACCACTACCCGGGAAAAGATCAGGTACTGCGCCGAGGCAGGTATTGACCACTTGGTGGTCATTCCCTTCACGTTAAAATTTAGCGAGCAGACGCCGGAGGAATACATTGAGAATTTTTTGGTCCGGTATTTCAGGCCGGAGCGTATTGTGATCGGCTATGATCACCGTTTTGGCAAAGACCGGATTGGCGACATTGAATACCTCGCCCACCATGGCCGAAAGCACGGTTACGAAGTTGTTGAAATCGGTGCCCAGGAGGTAGACGATATTGCGGTGAGTTCTACCCGTATCCGTAAGGCTTTACAGGCTGGTGACGTGGCAAAGACTGCAGGATTATTAGGCCGCCCCTATGAACTAACGGGCGTCGTTGTTGAAGGCAAGAAAATTGGCCGGACCATCGGTTTCCCCACAGCTAACCTGCAGGTGGAGCATCGGTTAAAATTGATTCCGTCCAACGGCATCTACGCCGTGCGCGCCAAACTTGGTGACCGTGACCTGGAGGGGATGTTGTATATCGGAGACCGTCCCGTTCTAAACGACGGCCGCGGCGTCATTATCGAACTGAACATCTTTGACTTTGACGAAGATATTTACGGCCAAAAACTCCTCGTTGAATTCGTAGATCACCTTCGGGGAGATCTTAATCTGGATGGCCTTGACGCTTTGTCGGCCCAGCTGGGTAAGGACAAAGAGAACGCTAGAAAGGCCCTTCAACATAGTGCGCTTCCCCTACCAAGTGACGTAATTGACTTTGCCCCAAACACGGCAGTGGTTATCCTCAACTATAACGGACGGGGTTTCCTTGAAGAATACTTGCCTGGTGTTAAGGCCAGTTTGCCAGAATATGCCCGGGTTATCGTAGCCGACAACCTCAGTACTGACGACTCCCTTGAATGGCTTAGGGAACACCATCCCGACGTTGAGTTAATAGAATTGCCGGAGAACTATGGCTTTGCCAATGGCTATAATATGGCCATGATGCAGGTCGAGGCCGAGATATATGTTTTGTTGAACAGCGATGTTCAGGTTACTCCAGACTGGATAGACAACGTAATTCCGATGTTTCGGGCGAAGGACATTGGTGCGGTGCAGCCGAAGATTTTATCGGTGGCAGATCCTGATCGATTTGAGTACGCTGGCGGAGCTGGGGGATACATGGACTACCTGGGCTACCCTTTCTGCCGTGGTCGGATATTCCACCACACGGAAAGGGATGAAGGACAGTATGACGGCCAGGCGGAGATCTTCTGGGCTACCGGCGCGGCTTTCTTTTGCCGCGCAGACTTGTTCCATTCTTTGGGCGGTTTTGAGCCAGAATACTTTGCCCACGCCGAAGAGATTGACCTTTGCTGGCGCATGAAACGCGCCGGATATAAGATTATGGCCGAACCCAGCTCTGTTGTCTACCACGTTGGTGGTGGTACGCTGTCGTACAACACCCCACAAAAGACCTACCTCAACTTCAGGAACACCCTGGTCACCAGCTTCAAGAATGAACCGTTGGCAAGGTTGGTTTGGTGGCTACCCGTCCGTCTCTTTCTGGACGGTTTGGCGAGTGTCCTATTCCTAAGCCAGGGAAACATTGCCCACATCGGCGCCATAATAAGGGCGCATCTCCATTTTTATGGTCACTTCCTACTATGGATCCGCCGGAGAAAAGAACGCTCGATACAGCTAGAAAAGGTCAGAATTGGCCCTGACCGGACGGAGATTGGCCGGGTGGCAGACAGTGTTATCCTGCATTACTACCTGATGGGGCACCGCCGTTTTGCGGAGGTGTTTGGCCGGCAGATTAGGGTGTCTGCCTTGGCGAATCCTATGTTTCGTAGTAGAAAGGCGAGAGTAAAGGGTAAGGAGGCGGTAGTAGAGCGTACGGGGGCAGGAGTAGAGAGTACAGAGACAGGAGTGGAGCGTACAGAGGCATTAATCAATAGGAAAAAATAGAGAGGTAACAAGCCCGATGGCACCTTGCTTTTCAACATTTATTGCACACGTTCGGCTTCGCTCAGTGACCGCCTGCGTTTGCGGCAAAAATCAGGCATTAATCATCAGGCATTGGTCATTAGTACTCCCACCTAATGCGTATCGCCTAATGCCTAATCTCCCCCTTCTAGCCATCGTAATTGGACTTAGCTTTTAACTTAAGCCTTCCCCTTCTCGTTCCCATCTTTGCAGACCACCAAAAAACATTTGAAGATGGCAATCCTAAATTTCGGAGGTACTGAAGAAAAAGTAGTTCTCCGCAAAGAATTCCCCCTAGAGAAGGCGCTTGAAACCCTGAAAGATGAAACCATCGCCGTAATCGGTTATGGTGTTCAGGGACCTGGCCAGAGCATGAACCTCCGGGACAACGGCTTCAACGTAATTGTTGGTCAACGTCAGGGCGGTGCCAGCTGGGACAAAGCCGTTAAGGACGGTTGGATCCCAGGCGAGACCCTTTTCCCCATCGCTGAAGCCGCCGAGCGCGGCACCATTATTCAGTACCTTCTATCTGACGCAGCACAGATTGAAGTGTGGCCGGTGATCAAAGAAAAGCTGACCCCGGGCAAAGCCCTGTACTTCAGCCACGGCTTCGGCATCACCTACAACGACCAAACAGGAATCGAGGCGCCAGAAGGCGTTGACGTTATCCTGGTAGCTCCTAAAGGTTCGGGTACAAGCCTCCGTCGGATGTTTGTTGCTGGTCGTGGATTGAACTCCAGCTACGCCATTGCCAAAGATGCTACTGGCCGCGCTTACGAGCGCGTGATTGCCCTTGGCATCGGCGTTGGCTCCGGCTACCTGTTTGAGACAGACTTCAAGCGCGAAGTTTACTCTGACCTCACCGGCGAACGTGGTACTTTGATGGGTGCTATTCAGGGCATCTTCGAAGCCCAGTACACCGTTCTCCGTGCCAACGGACATACGCCGTCTGAAGCCTTCAATGAAACCGTTGAAGAACTGACGCAGAGTCTGATGCCGCTGGTAGCAGAAAACGGAATGGACTGGATGTACGCCAACTGTTCCACGACTGCCCAGCGCGGAGCGCTGGACTGGAAAGACAAATTCCGTGATGCCACCAAGCCCGTCTTCGAAGCCCTCTACAAGAGTGTCGCCTCCGGAGAAGAAGCACGTCGCAGCATCGACCTCAACTCCCAGCCGGACTACCGTGTGAAGCTAGAAGCGGAGCTCAAGGAGCTCCACGAAAGTGAGATGTGGCAGGCTGGACGGACGGTTCGGAGCCTACGACCGGAAAATAACTAATAGGCTAGCCAGTAGGCTTTGGATATTAGAGTTTAGACATCAGGCATTGGCCTTCAGGTTTTCGGTAATCACTCCAAAAAACCGGGAGGCTAATGCCTTTTTTCTGATTAAGCCTATTCGCTGCATGCAATGTACCTATTCGCCTCGGCTCCGCTCGGCAACCGGTTCATTGTCAGCTTGCCGTCGAGCATAAGCTCGACGGCAAATATTTCCTAAAGATCGGTCGCCAGGGCGCACCTGGTCTGAGGCGTAATTCCTGCCTCTCTACTCCTTACTCTCTACTCCTTGCTAATGATTACTACGAACCTCCTTGTTTCCGTTGAAGACGTTACCCGTGCGCGCCACCGATTGCGCGGTGTGGTGTTGCATACGCCGCTGCAGCGCAGCCATCGGCTAAGCGAACAGTTTGGCGCCGATATTTACCTAAAGCGGGAGGACTTGCAGGAAGTCCGGAGTTACAAAATTAGGGGCGCGTACAACAACATGGCAATGCTTACCGACGAGCAGCGCGATCGGGGAGTTGTTTGCGCTAGCGCAGGCAACCATTCTCAGGGAATGGCGATGGCTTGCGCCTTAATGAAAGTAAGAGGGACCATCTATATGCCGATGGTGACGCCGAAGCAGAAGGTCAATAAGGCTAAATCTTTTGGCAAGGAGTTTGTCGACATTATCCTGGTGGGTGACACTTTCGACGATGCTTATGTGGAGGCGCTCAAAGGGGCGGAAGAACACGGTTGGACTTTCGTCCATCCCTTCAACGACCTCAATACCATTGCCGGCCAGGGAACGGTTGGATTAGAAATTTTGGACGACTGCCCTAAGCCGGTCGACCATGTCGTCATGGCCGTTGGCGGCGGCGGACTGAGTGCTGGAGTTGGCAGCGTGTTTAAGCAGCTGAGCCCGGAGACAAAAGTTTGGGGCGTGGAGCCTAAAGGCGCTCCTGCCCTGTATGAAAGCCTGAAGGCTGGCAAGGTCATCACGTTGGAGAAGATAGACAGTTTTGTAGATGGCGCCGCGGTGCGGCGGGTTGGGGAGATCAATTTTCCAATGCTTCAGGAAATCCTGGGCGACATGCTTTTGGTTCCGGAGGGGAAGGTTTCCCGGACCATGTTGGAGCTGTACAATGAAGATGGATTGGTCGTTGAGCCGGCGGGTTGCCTCTCGGTAGCCGCCCTAGACCAGATGGGAGACATTAAGGGAAAGACCGTTGTTTGCGTCGTTGGCGGCGGAAACAACGACATTGCCCGTACGGCCGAGATACAGGAACGGGCCTTGTTGTATGATGGCCTGAAGCACTATTTCGTCGTTGAGTTTCCGCAGCGGGCCGGCGCTTTGCGCGACTTCCTTAACCTGCTTGGGCCTGATGATGACATTACTCACTTTGAGTATACGAAGAAGCATAACCGGGCTATTGGCCCGGCTTTGGTGGGCATCCAGTTGAAAAAGGCGACTGATTTTATGGCACTGGAAGACCGGATGAAGGCTGGAGGGATTACCTACAAGCATATTAATGATCAGCCGATTTTGTTTGGGATGTTTGTTTAAAGAGTTGCAGTGGTTGCAGTGGTTGCAAGGTTGCGGTCGTTGCAGTGGTTGCAGTGGTTGCAAGGTTGCGGTCGTTGCAGTGGTTGCAAGGTTGCAGTGGTTGCAGTGGTTGCAAGGTTGCGGTCGTTGGAGGTGAGGTAG
>JBLIGS010000208.1:0-5280 GCA_047637095.1 Neolewinella sp.
GCGACTAAGTGGCTAAATCCTGGTCTGACGATGGCTGTGATTTATTGCTCAAAGGTTAAGACTATTGTTACTTTTAATGAGCGACAAAACCCATCAAGTCCAATTCAATAAGGATGGGGTGGAAGTGAAATTATAAGTCATTGGTCGAGTGGCCTCTGGCCCGAGGTTTTAATTTTAATTTCCTCGGGCCAGAGGCCACTCGATCATTTATTCGCCATTCCTTTGCGTTAAAGAACCACCACCATGAAAGTAAAGCCATTCAAACTAGAGAGATACTACACCATCAACGAGTTCTCTGCGAAATACTCCTTATGTAACTCTGACTGTGAGGCCATGTCCATCAAGGACCTGCTGGCAATGGAAGAGGGATCGGCGGAGAACTTTGGCAACCTTTGGTTGGGATACACTGAAACGCCGGGCAATCCAGAACTAAGAGGCCATGTTGCTGATCTCTTTACGGAAATATCAGCCGATGATATGCTGATCTGCACCGGTGCTCAAGAACCGATTTACCTGTTTTCTCAGGCTAATTTGAATGCTGGAGATGAAGTCATTGTACAAACACCCTGTTACCAATCGGTGCAGTCGGTACCTGAAAGTATTGGCTGTAAAGTGCTGAGCTGGGAGGTGAAATATGTTGGAGATGAACCAACGTTTGATATTGGGGCATTGAAGGAAATGATAACGGACAAAACGAGGGTGATCTACTTGAATACTCCTCATAACCCTACCGGATTTCACTTCTCAGCTGACCAGCAACAAGAGATTGTTGAAATAGCAAGAGCGCATAACATCATCATCTTTAGCGATGAAGTGTACCGAGAATTAGAGCATAGTCCGGAGTATATCATTCCCGCTTTTGCGGATGTCTACGAGAATGGTGTTTCGGTTGGCGTGATGTCTAAAGCTTATGGTTTGCCGGGGCTGAGAATTGGTTGGATTGCAACAAAGAACAAGGAATTGCTTGAAAACGTCGCCATCCTAAAGGAGTATACGACGATCTGTAACTCGGCCCCGAGTGAGTTTTTGGCGGGAGTTGCCCTTCGAAATCGGCACAAGATTTTGGAACGGAACCTTGGGATTATCCAAGATACCTTACCGCTGTACGACAATTTCTTTGACGAGTATGGCGATCTGTTTTCCTGGCACAAGCCTAATGCTGGCCCCATCGCCTTCGTGAAGATGAAGTTTGATACGGATGATATGGCTTTTGCCGAACGGGTATTGAAGGAGCAAAAGGTACTGTTGTTGCCCGGTGGCATATATGATTACGGAGGCTATTTCAGAATTGGTTTTGGACGGACGGAGGTCCCCGAGGCGCTTCATCAGTTTGAAACGTTTGTGAAGCGGGAGTTGGCAGGCTGATGAGCTTTTTTGTGCGCGGCCGCAGGTGGTCACTGAGCGAAGCCGAAGGTGTGCATGGTTTAGTAGGAATAAACCAAGTCATGAACCTGCTGCTATTGATGGTCACCGATTGTTTTACCTTACTACCACCAACTTAATTCAAATGACATCTTTCACTTATCCCGGTAGCCGGGAATTTTCGTTACAGTTTGATGCTTTCGCCGGCTTGCAAAGCCGGAGCGGAAGCTATACTTCCAAGAGTTCGGCAGCGCCTAGTGATGGTACCGTCTTGGTTATGATCAGGGAGGAGGAAAATGCTGCTGATCCTATGCCTGAGCAGCTGGCGGCTATTCAATTTGTGCTGGACCATCCGGAGGAAATAAAGCAGGCTTTGTATGCTGCTCTCCCGGTTGAGTATTCCGTCATGAAGGAAGCTTTTGGCTTTGATCCTACGGACAAAGATCAACAAGAGTGGTTTCCTGAAATCAACGCTCCGGAAGACTTTGCCAACGTTTTTGGCGTCGGTAATGTGTTTGTCTTCGAAGAGCATTTTAATGGAACTGCCTACATCGGTTTAGAGTGCGGCTGTACTTGGGACGACGAGCACGGGCTTGGCTTCGTCCTTCACCAGGGCCGGGTAGTCGCCATCGGCCAAGCAGATACCGCCTTCGGCACTTGGGCCGCCAATGATGACATTGCTTTACAAACCGGTGAAGCACCTGTTGAGGACCCCATTGCCGGCTTTGCGGAAGAGTTTGAGGAGTTAACGGAGTTTGTGCAGGAGTCTACGGAGTTGCAGGCGAAGGCGAGGGCTAAGTTGGAGGAGGTTAAGTCGGGTAAGCAGTGGTGGGCGTTTTGGAGGTAGTTTGCCCCCGTCCCAAACCCTGCACCCGCGTCCGCGCCTAAACAAAAAAAAGGCCAGAAAGCATGCCTGCTCCCTGGCCTCCAGCGTCTAAGTTTTAAACGCTAGAATCTAAATTCTAAACCCTAATAACCCGAAGAACCCCGCTTCTCAAACGGCGGCCGTTTCGGCGTCACCGGCGGATTCGCTTTCAACGACTTCATGATCTCAGCAATCGCCCGTTCCAGCTGTGGGTCCTTGCCCATCATGACGTCTGCTGGCCATTGTTCGACTTCGATATCAGGCGCAACGCCTTCATTCTCGACCCGGTAACCATCCTTGTCCCAGAAGCCAACGTTCGGCGCAGTCACGCTGCCACCGTCGATAAATTCTGGGTACCCCAGAACACCGACAAGGCCGCCCCATGTCCGTTTGCCAATCATAGTGCCCAGGCCGTTCTTCCGCCAGAGGTAAGGGAAGAGGTCGCCGCCGGAACCGGCAGTTTCGTCAATCAACAGCACCTTCGGGCCCTGGATGGAAGCCACTGGCGCATGCTGGTCGTTGCCGTAACGGTAGGTCCAGCTATTTTGGTAAGGACGCATCAGGTGCTCGATGTAGTAATCTGCAATCTGGCCGCCGCCGTTGAAACGCTCGTCGACGATGATGGCCTTTTTATTGACCTGCGGGAAGAAGTAGCGCTTGAAGTATTCAAAGCCACCACCTCCAGTGTTGGGTACGTAAACGTAAGCGACTTGGCCATTGGTGGCCTCGTCAACTTTCTTGATGTTGCCTTCTACCCAGTCGCGGTTTCTTAGGCCGTATTCGTTGCGAACTGGTGTGACTTGCACCATCCGAGCATCGCTGCCGTCGGCGTTTGGACTGATGGATAACTCTACAAGGCGGTCAGCTTTTTCTTCGAAAAAGCGGTAGAAATTGTCGTTGCCAGCAACGTTCTCTCCGTCAACGGAGATGATGTATTCTCCAACCTTGACGTTGACGCCAGGCTCGGTCAGCGGCGAGCGTAGATTACCATTCCAGTTCAGGCCGCCGTAGATTTTAGCGATTTGGTAGCGGCCGTCGACCACTTTAAGGTCAGCGCCCAAAAGGCCACCCCCCACCCGGTCTGGGGTGTTCAGCCGGGTGCCCCGGCTACCAAAGCGGTGGTGGCCAACGCCCAATTCAGAGCCCATCCATTCCATGACCCGGTAGAGGTCAGGGCGGGTCTTAACCTGCGGCAGGAAGACTTCGTATTTCTGCTTCATTGCATCCCAATCTACACCGTGCATACCTGGGTCGTAGAAGTAATCGCGGTTAACACGCCACATCTCATTGAAGATGTTTTGCCACTCCGCAACGGGGTCGATCTTGACCTTCATGCGGTAAGCGTCGGCTGGCTTGAGGTCCTTGGCGGAAGGGCTGCCCAGGGAGGTAACGCCCCAACTTGAGCGACTGCCGACGAAGAGGTGCTTCTGGTCGCCGGTCACTTCGAACCAGCTGGCAGGAATTAACTCTTTGTCTTCCCTGTCTTCGAGAGAGTAGCGGTGCATCACCGGACCGTTTTCGGTCATGGCGAGGTAAAGCAACTCTCCGTCTTTAGCGGATGCAAGGTTGGAGAAGTTGCCATTGCCAATTGGTAGGTGGACAATGCGGGTTTCTAGGCCGTCGAAGTCGATGCGGATGGCAGCGTCTTTGTCCTCTTTCTCATCCTCTGCTTTGTCTTCGTCCTCTTCTTTGTCCTCTTCTTCTTCCTTGTCTTCCTCTTTGTCCTCTTCTTCTTCTTCCGGAATCTCTTCTAGGTCGTTGCGGCGAATGAGTGGAGAGACTTCGTCGTTTTGCAGTGTCAGCAGGTAGATGTCGTTCGTGACGGTCATGTCGTTACTGGACTGCTGGAACCAGTTTAGGACTGGGCCTGCGTCGGTAGAAGCCGACAGGTAGAGGTATTTGCCAGAGGCGTCGAAGGTGGGCTCGGTGACGTTGGCTAGTGGATCGGAGACTACTTTGGTCTCGCCGGTGGCGACGTTGTAGATGTAGGCCCGTTCGAAGTTGGTTTCGGTGATCTTGGAGTAGGCCAACCAGTTGCTGTTCTTGGACCAGGATCCGAACAGGTCGCGGTAGTCGCCGGGGAAGTACATGTCGTCCTGGTCAACCTTATTGATGGTGCCGGAGGCGACGTCGAGAACGTATAGGTTACGGCCGTTGTCGACAAAAGCAATCTTCTTGCTGTTGGGCGACCAGTGTGGAAAGCCGTAGAAGCCGGTACCGTTTAGGGCGATGGGCTTGGCCTTCTTGGTCTTGTTGTCGTATAGGTGGAGGGCGTACTCACCGGAGGCATCGGAGAAAAAGGCGATGGTTTTGCCATCGGGACTCCAACGGGGATGGGTTTCGTGGACGCCGGAGGTGGAGGTCAGGTTTTGGACATCACCGTTCTCGGTTGGGGCGGTGAGGATTTCGCCGCGGAAGTCGGCAACGATGCGCTTGCCGGAGGGGGAAGCGCCAGCCTGGCGGACGTTGCGGCCGCCGGAAATCCAGTACGGGCGAACGTCGAGGATATCGGCTTTGACATCAACGCTGATCTGCTTGTGCTTACCTGTGGCCGGGTCCATTTCATGGAGGTAGCCAGCTTGCTCGAAGACGAGTTTACCGGCGCCGGCTTGGATGGCCAGTACTGGAAAGTCTTTGAATTTCGTCAGCTGCTTAACGGCCTTGGTCTTTGGGTCGAATTCAAAGAGGTTGTACTCTTTGTTCCGGTCACTACGGAAGTAGACTTTGCCATTGACCCAACGCGGAGCGTTGTCGTTGCAACCGCCTTCAGGCTTGGGGATTTCGACAACGGAGTTATCGGAAAGGTCCATTACCCAGATTCTGGAGATGGTTCCGCCTCGGTAGTTTTTCCACATCCGGGAGCGGTCGCCGAGTGGCGTGTAGGCCAGGAATTTACCATCGGCAGAATAACTGGCTTCGTTGACGGTGGGAATGTTGAGTGGCGTAGACTCTCCGCCCTCCGTACCGATCAACCAAGCTTGGTTGAAGCGGTTGGTGAAGGATTCTCGCTGGGAGTTGAAGAGGATGTTTTTGCCGTCGGGGTGAAAATCCCG
>JBLIGS010000209.1:0-5258 GCA_047637095.1 Neolewinella sp.
CAGTTGTTGCAGTTGTTGCAAACGTCGGAGGCGAGGCAGGGTTTCACCCAATTGGGACAATCTTGACCGTTCACAGGCACCGCGAATTGGGCAATGAAACTTAGTTTACAGTGTAGAGGTCCCGGTAGGGACGGGGCCTACATCGGGACATCACATCTTCATGCATTCTCCACATCCAAGCTATTCTCCACCCTGGCTATTGGCTTCAGTACACCAAACGTTACCAAACGCTTAACTTACTTATTAAGCAAACAAAGTTCCCCCGCCATCCTTATCTTAGCGACTCAACAGTAAACCTATGTCCGCAGAACTTAACCTGGCTACCAAGAACCTCAACAAAATGGGCTTCCTCGAGATGGAAGTAGACCCAACCCTTGATCTGGTCTCGGAGATAAACAAGCTTAAAAAAGAGCGCAACGCCGTCATTCTGGCCCATTACTACCAGGATTCTGAGATTCAGGACGTCGCCGATTACATCGGCGACAGCCTCGGCCTCAGCCAGCAGGCGGCCAACACGGACGCCGACATCATCGTCTTCGCCGGCGTACATTTCATGGCCGAAACGGCCAAGATGCTGAGCCCGACGAAAAAAGTCTTATTGCCGGACCTAAAGGCCGGCTGTTCCCTAGCCGATAGCTGCCCAGCCCCAGTTTTCCGTAAGTTCAAGGAGAAGTACCCAGACCACAAGGTCGTCTCCTACATTAACTGCACCGCCGAGTTGAAAACGTTGACGGACATCTGTTGCACCAGCACCAATGCCCGACACGTCATCAATTCTATTCCTAAAGACCAACCCATCATCTTCGCTCCGGACGTCAACCTAGGTCGTTGGCTCGTAAAGGAGACCGGCAGAGACATGGTCCTCTGGAATGGTAGCTGCATGGTCCACGAAATCTTTAGCCACGAAAAGATTACCAAGCTCCGGATAAAACATCCGGAAGCCGCCTTCATCGCTCACCCCGAGTGCGAAGCCCACATTCTGGACAGTGCCGACCACGTCGGCTCCACCTCCAGCCTACTCCGCTTCACCCGCGAAAGCGAGTACACCGAATTCATCGTCGCCACCGAACCGGGCATCATCCACCAGATGGAAAAAGACAGTCCGAACAAGACCTTCTACCCCGCCCCACCAACCAATAGCTGTGCCTGCAACGAATGCCCGCACATGAAGCGAAACACGATGGAGAAACTGTACCTCTGCATGAAGCATGAGTTGCCGGAGATCGAACTCGAAGACTGGGTCATCAAGAAAGGAGTGGCGAGTATTGATCGAATGCTGGAGATTTCGGCGAAAGCAGGGTTATAGGCGGCAGGCAGTAGTAGAAAGGCATTAGGCTCGCCTTTAGCGCGTCCGCCTCAGCAGATGGCCTTGCTTCTTTCAACCTCCCTTGCACCTGTACTTCGGCTACGCTCAGCATCAACGCCAACTTCGTTGGCCGCGGCCCTTACTTAGTATAAAGGCATTAATAGTTAGCCATTAGTAGTACCGCCTAATGCCTAGCTACTAATGCCTAATGACGCCGTATATTTGAATAAAGCAAACTTCCCTAGGACTTAACTTGTTAAGCAAGCGAAGCCTATCTTCGGGCACACACAAAATCTAAAAAACCACCGCATGAAGTTCTTCATTGACACTGCCAACCTTGACCACATCCGCGAAGCCGTAAGCCTCGGCATCCTCGACGGCGTTACGACCAACCCGAGCCTGATGGCTAAGGAAAAAATCAGTGGCGAGAAAAACGTACTGGCCCACTACAAGAAAATTTGTGACATCACCGACGGCGACGTAAGTGCGGAAGTTATCAGCACGGACTTCGAAGGCATGAAAGCCGAAGCAAGCAAGCTCGTCGAGATTGCCGACAACATCGTCGTTAAGATTCCGATGATTCGTGAAGGTGTGAAGGCACTTGCGTGGGCGACCAGCCAGGGCATCCGGACAAACTGTACCCTCGTGTTCAGTGCAGGCCAGGCAATCCTCGCCGCCAAAGCCGGCGCGACTTACGTCAGCCCCTTCATCGGCCGCGTTGACGATACCGGCTGGGACGGCATGTCCCTCATCAGTGACATCGCGAACATCTATGCCATCCAGGATTTCCAAACCGAAATCCTCGCCGCATCCATCCGTAACGGCAAGCACATCATTGACGCAGCCATGGCTGGTGCCAATGTTGTAACCTGCCCACTGAGCAGCTTCGAAAGCCTCTTGGTACACCCACTTACCCAGATTGGCCTTGAGAAATTCCTCGCCGATCATGCAAAAGCTGCTGGTCTTTAGGCCCGTTTCTAAAGTTTAAAAAAAATGCCTCGGCCTCCTCTGGAAGTCGGGGCATTTTTTTTGCCCCTTATTCCGAAATACCCCTTAATATTGCTTCGTAGAACCACAAATAAATACGCTCCGTAACCACGGGGCCTCCTACTATCCATTCCCCTTTTTAAACATATTGGCCCCATGTCTAAGCCTCGCGTAATCAAGCACTACGAAAAGATGGACGAAGCCATCCTTGAGCAGATCAAGCTTGCCTATCCTTCCGGTTATGAGAAATACCTAATTCGGTTCACCGACGTCAACGGCAGTCTCACCAGCGCCCTTCCCTTCGAAACGGAGGAAAAATATTACCTCATTCGCATGACCAATAACCAGGCTGCTGAGATTGTTGCCGACGACGACGACTTTGACGACGACGGCAACCTCCTCGACGATGCCCGGTCGGAATACGAAGACAAGTATGACGATGAGGACATGGACGACGACTTCGAAGAAGTAGACATTGATCTGGACGAACTCTCCGACGAAGACTAATGCTATTACTACTATCCGGTTCGCCCGAGCCCACGAGTGCCAACTCTCGTTTACTGACCGGCATCGGTCAGTTAAGTGGTAAGGAGTTCCTCCTGACCGACTACCTAGCCGACTTGCCCGTCTTCCAACCTGACCGGGACAAAGCCCCCTGGCCAGAAACCGTACTCCGCTGGCGTGCCGACCTCGCCAAAGCCGACGCAGTAATCATCTCCACCCCGGCCTACCTACACAACCTCCCCGGCGTTTTGAAAAACGCCCTCGATTGGCTCGCCTCCTCCGGAGAATTCGACGCCAAACCAACCCTGGTTTTCACCTTCACCCCCGCCCCGCCGCGCGGCGACCGCGCGCGCCAATCCCTGCTCTGGTCATTAGAAGCGCTCAATGCCCGCGTCGTCGCTGAAGCAGCATTGTACCAAGGAGAGGTCGCCCTGAAAGAGACGGTGATTGGAGACGAGGAAAGTAGGGAGATGGTCATTGCGGCGTTGGAACTCCTCCCCAGCTAATTTCTCAAAGGGGAATGGCTACTTTTGCAACGCGCAACTTCGTAACCAGCACCCCGTAATGCGCAACCCACCCTCATCGAGGGACGACGTCATCCGCTTAGCGGTTGACTGACCCCCTCGCTAAGGGATAGACCGAAACCCGCAACCCCTAACCCGCAACCTGCAACCCGAATGACCTTCAAACCCTGGTACCCCGTCCTATTCTTCGCCGCCTTCCTCGTCCTCGGGGTTTGGGTGCTAGACGATTATGGCATCAGCTGGGACGAGGCCATACAGCGGCGGCACGGCCGCGTGAGCATCGACTATGCTGCGGAGAAACTGGGTATCGACGGGCACATCCCGTTGGAGCCGAAGTGGGATTTGGAAGATTATCAATGGTCCAACTACGGCATGATTTACCAGATCACGGCCAACTTGCTAGAACAGCAACTGGGGTATGAAGACAGTCCTTATCACTACTACAAACTCAGGCACTACCTGTGTTTTGGGCTATTTTGGCTGGCGACGATCTTCTTTTACCGTGGCCTAAGAATCCGGTTTCCGGACAAGGCCTGGTACCCGCTAATTGGAACGCTGGCGCTGGTGTTAAGTCCGAGGATATTTGCCAATGGGTTTTATAATCCGAAAGACCATATTTTACTGGTGTTCTACGTCATCAGCACCACGACATTGCTGCGCTTCCTGAAGGAGCGGACGTGGCGGAACCTTATTTTCCACGCTTTTGCGACGGGATTGGCGTTGAATACCCGGCTCCCGGCTTTGATTATTCCGTTGACGACGGTATTGGTTTTAGGTTGGGAGATGTTGCGGGAGCGGCCGTTTTCGGGCCGCAATCTTGGGATGATTGCCACCTACGTACCACTGTCGATCGCCTTCATGATTCCGTTTTTCCCCTTCCTGTGGGAGGACACATTTAGCCGGCTGATTGGGGCATTTTCCGAGATGTCGGCCTTTGAGTGGGACAGCTACGTGTTGCTATTTGGCAACCGCATTAGCGCCCTCGACGTCCCCGGTTATTACATCCCTGCGTGGATCATCATCACGACGCCCCTACTCTATTTACTGTTCATATTCACCGGGATGTTCGCCACGCTGAAGGGCATGATCGGCAACCTTAAGAAGCTGCGTTTTTGGAGCAACAAGGAAGAAATGCTGGACTTTACCCAGCTGGGATTGGCGGTTGGGCCAATCCTGGTCGTCGTCCTTTTGGGCTCGACGTTGTACAACGGTTGGCGGCATTTGCACTTCGTTTACCCTGGCTTTGTCTTCCTGTTGATGGTGGGTTTTGATTGGGCGCGGACGCGGGTGCAAGGAAGGGTTAAAAAAAGCAACGAACCAAAACCGTTCTTCGCCAGTGTCCCCGCTCTTCTACTAAGCATCGGCCTAACCCTGACGGCCATCAACATGGTCCGTTACCATCCACACCAGTACGTCTATTTCAACGCCGCCATCCAGGGCGACCCGCTCAACGTCCGCTTCGACATGGATTACTGGGGCGTCGGTTTCCGCGACGCCTTCCTTCAGCTGGCCGACCAGATCCCCGAAGGGGAGGTCCGCTCCGTCAAATGCGACAGTGCCTGGCCCTGTAAGGACAACTACAAATCCCTTCCTGCGGAAGCCAAGGCCAAGCTGCGCCTAGAAGGCGCATGGCACAAAGCCGACTACCTCGCCACCAACTTCCTCTGGGACAACACCCCCTACGATGCCCGAGACAAGAAGGACCACTTCGCCTACCCCGTTGTTGAAATTCGGCCTGCTGGGGATTTGACGGTGGGGATTTATAGTTTGAAGGAAGGGAGGGATGAATAGACCTTAGTCAATTCAGTCAATCGTATGCAAAAAACATAACTGTTAATATTTATCAAAATATACTGAAACAGTAAAGGGTGAGTTCAGGACATGGAAATAAGGGGACAATCTAGTACACTGTAATCTAAGTTTCATCGCCTAATTCG
>JBLIGS010000210.1:0-5250 GCA_047637095.1 Neolewinella sp.
CATAGCCACCGGGCATCGTCATCGCCGTCCCTTCGTAAACGCTGAAATCCGGACCAAGGCTGCCATATATCGACCCTAGGTTCACCAAGCTACCACGCCCAGCCTTACGCATGACCTCAAGCACTTTCTGACAACACAGGAAATATCCATTCAAGTGCATGTCTATGTTCTTCTGCCAGGAGGCAAGTGGGATATCTTCAAATTTCACCCCCCAATCAGCTGTCCTGGGATAAGCATTATTGACCCAGCCATCGATGGGGATACTACCTTCACCTAAGAGGTTGAGTAAACCGACAACTGATTCTTCGCTGGTGATATCTAGGTGTACCTCGTCATTTTCAAGGTCGTTCTCACAGGAGATATCTGCGATGATACAGCGGCCTTCGGCCGCTCGAACAGCCTTCACAAAGGCGCTTCCAAGAAGCCCTTTACCTCCAGTGACGACGATGTTTTTATTTAGCAGGCTACTCATTTGACAAAGCTATTTTCAGAACGGATATTCCGTTGGCAAAGGTATTAAAGGAATTCTCCTCTCCAGTCAGTAGGCGGAGGAAATAAGCCATCTGGTCGAGGTAAGTATCAGCGATGGTTTCCTTACTTTCATAAAGTATAACGCCCTTATGATCACGGACCGTATTGGCCGCTAGGTCTACCGTCCACGTGAAGTCAGGAAACACTAATTCGAATTCCCGTTTGTAGTCTCTACGAAAGTAATTGAGGGTAACGGAAGCGACGAAGGAGGTATAAGCCAGGCGGTAGTGGGCATAATCTATCGCATCAATCTTCAACTGAGAGGTTGATCGCCGAGTTGAGCTGACCGATTCAGGATGGCCGAACATCCAAAAAAGATAGTCCAGTTCATGAATTAGGTCAAGGTGAGCTCCGCCGCCCATTTCTGAGTTTGCGCTGTAAAATGAGCGCCAGTCTTTACCTGGTCGCCAATCCGGAAGATAGGAGCCACAATAGACGTTTACTTCATTGGGAGTCAATCGCTGACGTTTCAGCTCCTCGTTGACGAACTTTAGGCAACCCAGAAATCGCAAGTTACAGGCAACATAGGTTATGGCAGTACTATCCTTTAGCTTCTTGTTAATAGCATCCGACAAGTCTGTTTTTTGAAGGGCTGGCTTTTCAATGAACAGTGGAAAGCCGTAGTCTCCGATTTTCATCAGCACCTCTTCCCTAAGGGATGTAGGATTAGAAAGGATGACAAAATCTGGCCTCAGGGGCACTATTTCTTCAAGGTCATAGATGTTAACCACCCCTTCGTGCTTTACAGCCCCTCGATTTGAACGGAGCGCATAGACCTCCATATCGGGCTTAAGAACCTTAAGGGCCGTCAAGTGGCGGCGAGCGATGGTGCCAAATCCAATGATTACAACTCTCATATATTGAAGTTGAGCTTCTCCTCCCGGAGGAGGAAATCCATTATTTCAAAATCAAGTGGCTCATCAAGGTCGAAACAGACATGGTCCATTACAAAAGCAAGGCTGTAATCAGTGATGCTACTGATTTCTCCCCGCTCAAAGAACGAGCGGCGAAATATGTAGAAGGAAGCGTTCATGTCATATACCGGAGGAGCGGACTGCCTGGTCATTAAAACCCCTTCGGGTTTCTTCACTAGGCCAACGCGTCCATCAGTTCCTTCCTGGACCATATTGAAGTATGGGTTTCGGCCAGCGGGGCTGACGGAAAAGATATTAAGGGCTTCCGGTTGGGCGACTAGTTTTTCTAGGGCAGACCGAAGGTCTGCCACCGTTCGCAGCGGAGAGGTTACGTCCATGTCGATAACGTAGTCGTAGCGGACCTTTCGTGTTGCCTCTGCAAACTTCCACAGGTCAGAAATGGCACCAATTTTACCTGCGGAATCAGTAGCAAGTGCATCGGGACGGACGTAACTGGTTTGCAGTCCTGTATCTGCTGCTATCTTAATAATCGTATCACTATCGGTTGAAAGCTCGATATCAACTCCGGGGAATTCACCGGCGAACTTACGGGCGGTGCTGATGGTGTAATGCAAGAGAGGGACACCGTTCAGGGAACGGATATTCTTACCCGGAATTCCCTTTGAGCCTCCACGGGCACAAATGGTGATTAGTATCCTGGTCATAACGATAGCTTTTCAATATCCTTCTGGGCTTTCTCGTAATCGTGGTGCTTGCCAATATCCAACCAGTAGCCAAGGATTGGAAAATGTATAACCCTTTGGTCTGAGGAATAAAGCTTCTCTATCAGGTCGGGAGCTCCGAACCGGCCAGCGGCCGGAATTTTAGCAACCTGCTCCTTGCGCAGGATGTAAATCCCTGCATTCGAGTAGTAGGTGTAGGTTGGTTTTTCCTGCAGGCCCGTAACTAAGTCACCGTCTGTTTCAATTACTCCGTAGGGAATTTTGACTTCATATGGGACAGTGGCAACCGTCATGTCCGCCATCTTTTCAACGGCCTGCAAGTACATTTCCTCAAAGTCGATGGTCGTAAGTAGGTCTGAGTTCATGACCAGGACGTAGTCATTGTGGAAGCTGTCAATTTCGCTGATGGCACCGATGGTTCCTCGGGGTTCGTCTTCGGTTACATAGTGGATGTTCATGCCCCGGTCAGCACCATCGCCAAAATAGTCGACAATCTGCTGTCCTAGGTACTTGATACTTATGGTCAGGTTGGTAATACCGAAGGAGCGAAGCCGGTCAATGTTGTGCTCGATGATGGGCTTCTCTCCTACTTTAAGCAGAGGTTTGGGCACATTATCTGTAAGTGGACGAAGGCGAGAGCCGACACCGCCAGCCATGATAACAGCATCCATGGGTAGGAATGCCCGTTGGAGGCGAAAGTTGATCACTTCGACCGGACGGCCCTGATCATCCACAACCGGTATGATTCTTAGTTTTTCGGAACGGTACTTTTTCAATAGCCCGACATCAATCTGGTTTTTACGGACAGATTTAAAGTCAGAGAAGGCAGCATCGGCCACCGGGTCTTCCATTCCTCCTCCTTTGAGGAGGTACCGCCGCACGTCTCCGTCTGTAAGCGCACCGGATAATTTTCCCGAAGCGCTGGTAAGAAAAAGGACAGAGTCCATAGCCAACTCATCGAGCTTACGAAGGGCTTGGCGGACGGTTCCGGTTTCGGCAATAAGGTGACGAGCTAGGGTATCTTTCATTGCTTCTTTCAACTATTTTTTCACCTGTAGTGCGCTTCGCGGCTGGCTTCGCCGGTCGGCTCCACTCAGCATAATCGCCAACTTCGTTGGCCGCGCCTGATACCAGGCCCGAAGATGGTTAAGAATTTCTCCCGCAGCATTATCTGAACGGACATAGACATTAGTCCCAATATAGGACAAGTTCTGCTTTTCCACCTCAGCTACAGCAGCAAAGATAGCAGAAGCTTTCGCAGGAACATCAATCACATTACCGCTCCTAGCGCGGCCTTCCTGGCGTCGGCCTACGTTGATGGCAAACTTGCCAAACGATGGCGCTTCCAGCAGGCCACTAGAAGTATTCCCCAGAAGGAAGGAACAGTATTTCATAGCCGCGAAATATCCCAACTTGCCAAAATTTTCCAGCGTCAAAACATTAGGATTCTTTTCTGCAAGCAATGCAAAAGCCTTGCGAATAACCATTCCCTGCGTGTCCGCATTTGGCATCGTAATGACTACTAGGAAGCGGCTAGCGAGCTCGGACAATGCCTCAACAACTTCGTCAGTCATCCCTTCGTTTGCGTTGAGGTTAACCGTCTCCGGGTGGAGGGTAACGAGGATAGAAGGACGTGAAAAATCCGTCCCAAATTGCGCCAACATATCTTCTTTGGACGGAAAATCAAGTCCGGCTACCCCGTCAAGACTAGGCGCTCCAACGGCATAAACCTCCGCAATATCCCCAACGATCCCTGCCACCCTCTGGGCGTATTCTTCCGTTGCAGTGAAGTGCAACGTAGACATCGCCGTTATGGCGTGGCGGTATTTATCGTCAATGGCGCCAAGGGTCGTTTCTCCACCGTGAAGATGGGCGACGGGTAGGTTAAAAGGTACCGTTGCCGCTACCGCAGCAAACATTTCATACCGGTCGCCGAGGCAGACAACCACGTCTAAATCAAGCGCTAAATTTGCCCAGCAGGCGGCAAAACCAGTCATTGCCCGGCCCGTTACTTCCGCAACGGCCAGGGGGGTATCTTTCTCCGGGACGCTCTCTACCCTACCCCAAATGGGGTGGCCATCCCGTTCAATGTTTTGGACGGTATAGCCATGTTCTTTAGACAGGTGCGTTCCTGAAACAACAAGGCCGTAGGACACCGCAGGATCTGCTGCCAGCGCTGACAGCAAAGACTGGTAGATGCCATAATCCGCCCGGGAAGTGGTAATTACTGCTACTCTCACGACAGGTCTGTTGGTTTTAGTTTCGTTTCCGCCGGAAGGTCATAACGAATGGTTCGGCCAATGAGGTTATCCAATTCCATTGGTGATATCCCATCTCCTGGCCGTTTCATCTCTAGGTCTTCTGCGGTCACCACGTGGCCGGCCGGCAAAGCTTTGGCTGTGTGGACCGATTTGCGGGCAATGGGGATGTTCTTTGTTTCAGATGGCGAGGGCTTGTTCAGGGTACTCCCCAAAGCCGACTCGATGTTTCGGATGGCTACGACCATTGCTTTCAGTTCACCGGGTTCCAGGCTAGCCCGGTGGTCGGGGCCTTCCATCTTCCGGTCAAGGGTGAAGTGTTTTTCGATGCAGACGGCGCCGCGGGCAACAGCGGCGATGGGAACTTCGATTCCGAGGGTATGATCGGAATATCCGACGGCGACGTTAAAGGCCTCGGCGATGGTATTCATCGCCCGGAGGTTAACGTCGGTCATTGGCGTCGGGTACTCCGTATTACAATGAAGAACCGTGACTTGGTCCCGGCGAAGGCCATTGGCCAATAACACCGCCAGCGCAGCCTCTATATCGGAAAGATTAGACATCCCCGTAGACAGAATCGTCGGTTTACCCAGCGCCGCAATCTTGCGGAGGTAGGGCAGGTTGGTGATTTCGCCGGAGGGGATTTTCCACAACTCGAGGTCAAACCCGTCAAGCAGGTCAATGCTGTCTAGGTCAAAGGCGGTGGAGAAAAAGGCGGTGTTTTTTGTCTTGCAGTAAGCGATTAGTTCTTCGTGCGTCCCCCGGTCCAGCTCCAGCTTCTTGATCATTTCGAACTGGGTCTCGGCGGCATCGCCGGTGTTTTCGACCTGGTAATCTGCCTTGGCGGCAGTGCGGCTGACGAGT
>JBLIGS010000211.1:0-5238 GCA_047637095.1 Neolewinella sp.
TGAAAGATTCCGAAATAAGTAAATACCTGAGTAGGGTGAAACTCGATGATTGTAACTCCGATTTAGATGGATTAACGAAGCTACAGGAGCAGCACATGGAAAATATTCCATTTGAAAATTTAGACATCGCGGTAGGCCGTAAGATTGAATTAGACCATCGCCATCTTTTTGATAAGATGATTTTAAAGAATCGTGGCGGCTACTGTTTTGAACTCAACACCCTATACGCTGAACTACTAAAGTCTTTAGGTTTCTCTCCTAAGCCAGTTCTAGGAAGGGTTTGGCTGAGTAACCCCAAAGGGTTACCACCGAGAAACCACTTAGCCTATACCGTTAACTTGGAAGGGAAAACGTACATCACTGATGTAGGATTTGGAGGCCTGGTTACCCGAATCCCTTTAGACATCAATGTGTCGTCTCCAGTGAACGATAAAGATGGGGCGGTGAGGATACTTCCGTTGGCTGATCACCAGTTTATGGTGCAAAGAAAAACGGAAAAGGGATGGGCTAGTCAATACAGCTTTGAGAACGTAGAGATCAGTGAAGAAGATATCTACATCGCAAACTACTATATGTCAACGAACCCTAGGTCTCATTTTTGTCGCCACAAGTTTGTTGGGAAAAATACCAAGGAGGGAAGAATTGGACTCTTCAATAATAAGATAGCAATTCGAAAAGGGATGAAAATGGTGAATAAAAAACGGGTTGAATACGGTGAAGACTGGCTTGGGATAGTCAAAAATGATTTTTCTATAGACTTAGATTTTTCAAAAGAAGAACTTCTTGTTTTGTTTGAGAATAACTTGGAGGTGTGACTTGCCAAATGTGCCTTAAGAAACCAATAGCTAACAACGAATTCTCTGATAATCAACTACGTCCGAACTGTATTTGCTTAGCCAATAAACGGTAATGCTTTAATCGGATTGTTGGTCCAGCAAATATCTGGAGTTGACTTCAATACCTACTGTAAGCAAAACATCTTTACGCCATTAGGGGTGGTGAAGGTGGACTTTTTTTTTGCCGCGACCGCAGGTTCAAGGAGGGATTTTTATGGAGCAGAAAAGGCCTTGTCAATAGCGGTGTTTCCAATGCCTTGAAGGGCCAAAGAGTCAGGGATCAAAACCTTCAACCAATGTCGCCAAAAGACCCCAGCCCCGTTTTCACAAGTTACTACTCATCTTTTTTTTGTGCCGAGTTGTCTATATTATCAATTGTACATTCAACCTTGCTTCACGGAGCCCAACCTACACTTACCATGAGCTTACTACAGAAAATATTTGGCACTCGCAAGTCTGAAATATTTACAAATGAAGAACTGGTTGATGCAGACCTTTGCCCCAACTGTTGGGGCCGGCACGCGTACGATGGGGAGTATGTTGATTACGTGAAGGACCAAACTAAGTCCAACACCAATCACGACACGTCTAACCAGAAAGCATTTATCCAGCAATTTGTCGAAACCAATGTCTCCGGCATAAAACTGAGGAACAACGATGGCATCTCAAGCTGCCCAGCCTGCAAAATCAAATTTTCCCGATAACATTGCTGGTTGTAAGCCTAATTGAAGTGGGTTAATCACAGACTTAACCTGTGGTTAACCCGCTTTGCATTTCACTTAACGCTGAAAGTAGACTTTTGCAGCCATTTAGAATATAGCAACTGTCATAACTGGCAACCTTCTGCTATATTGGGCTCAGATTGTCTCCATTGAGAATCTATCAAATTGTAATACTTTCATGGATCCAATTATGATTGTCATGTGGCTCGGGTTTATCCTGGCTGCTTACTCAGTTGTCGGCAACGACGTTATTCAAACACTCGGGACATTCCTGGCCTCCAACGAAAACAAGCCATGGTACGTCCTCTGGGCTTTTGCCGGGTCCATTCTCGTCGCAACCCTGGTCTATGGCTGGGTAATCAACGGCGGGGATGTTTCCTACGAACGCCTGCTGGGTGACGGTGGCTTTGCCGATCCCAAATACAAGGCCCCCAGTGACATTCCCGGTTTTAATTGGGTCTACGTTCTTCCACCGCTGGTGCTGATGGTGATTACCCGCTTCGGCATTCCGGTAAGTACCTCCTTCCTGATCCTGACGTTCTTCAACCCGAAGAACCTCAACAGTATGGTTCTTAAGTCCATGACGGGCTACGCCGTGGCCTTCGCCGCAGCCATCATACTGTACATCTTCATTACCAAGAGCCTAGAGAAAAAGTACGCCGGTACAAAAGTGCCGGATAACCAGAAGACCTGGTGGACGATCGCCCAGTGGAGCTCCACCGGTTTCCTCTGGACACAGTGGTTGGCCCAGGATTTTGCCAACATCTATGTCTACCTTCCACGTAAAGTAGACGGAGTAACATTGACCATCTCGCTGGCGATTCTGTTGGCCATGTTGGCCTACATTTTCTACTCCAAAGGCGGTGCCATCCAGTCCATTGTAAAAGCCAAAGCCAATACCCAGGACATCCGTTCTGCGACTTTCATCGACCTTATTTACGGCGTTGTCCTATTCTTCTTCAAGGAGCTGAACAACATCCCAATGAGTACGACCTGGGTATTCCTCGGTCTGTTGGCCGGCCGCGAAATTGCGCTGCGCTACAACCTGGAGAAAAAGGTTCCGAAGGAGACAATGATTGACCTGGGCAAAGACTTGGCCAAGGTATTCTTTGGCCTGGCCATCAGTATTGGCCTGGTTTACCTGATCAAATTCCTCTCCACCTAGGGTGGGGGGCTTTTTCAACAAGCTGAATAAAAGGATATCGGTAGGTATTCTCGTCGCCGCTACTGGCGTCGGGGCTGGCGATATCGTGCTGGCCGCCGTTGCTGGCGGCGACTACGGCCTGCTCCTCCTCTGGGCCATCATCCTCGGGGCCATCCTCAAATTTGCACTCAACGAGGGCCTCGCCAAATGGGACGTTGCTACCGGCACCACCTTCCTGCAAGGTTGGGTCCAGCGCCTTCCCAAAGGCATATCCCTGTACTTTGGCGCTTACCTTATTTTCTGGTCTTTCCTCGTTGCTGGAACATTAATATCCTTCAACGGCCTCGTCGCCAATACCATATTCCCCTTGCCGATGAGCGATGCTTACGGGACGGCAATATGGGGCGGAATCCAGTCTTTACTAGTAGTAGTCCTTGTATACAAAGGCGGATTTTTACTGGTGGAAGGACTGATGAAGTTCTTAATCGGATTGATGTTTGTAGTGATGGTCGTGAGCGCCATCATTGTTTGCCCTGACTGGTCGGAAGTGGCCTATGCCAGCGTCGTTCCCCGCATGGGAGGTGATGCGAAATCGCTTCAATTTGTAGCGGCCCTGGTGGGCGGGGTAGGGGGAACGCTTACGATCCTGTGCTATTCTTACTGGTTGCGCGAGAAGCGGGCTGGAGGCAAGATGTCCTTGTCGGAGGTGCGGTTTGACTTGGGTGTCGCTTACGTTCTAACGGCGATATTTGGGGTTGCGGTGATGATTATTGCGGCGGGCGTGAGCCCGGGAGAACTCAAAGGGTTCAACCTTGTCATTGGTATCGCCGACGAGCTAGAACGCATCCTGGGTAGCTTCGGTCGCTGGGCTTTCATCCTCGGTTTTTGGGGCGCCGTTTTTACCTCCATGGTTGGCGTTTGGAACGGCGTACCTTATCTCTTTGCCGACTTCCTCCAGCAGTACCGACTCCGCACCCATAAGACGGAAACGGTGAATAATAACTTGAGTGAATCTCCGGCTTATTGGTGGTTTTTACTTTACATCGCCGTCCCGCCAATTGTCGTTGTCATCTTTGGCCGTCCGGTTTGGATCGCCTTAGCTTACGCTTTGTCAGGTGCTTTCTTCATGCCATTTTTGGCAGCCCTGGTACTTTATATGAACAACCGTACTGGCTGGGTTGGCAAGTTTCGGAACGGGTGGAAGACGAATGCTGTGCTCTTGTTGTGCTTGCTTTTGTTTGTGGGCCTGATGGGGAGTAAGGCCTATTCTATTGGTATTGAAAGGGGGTGGTTCTGATGGTGGGACTGTTTGATTACGGAATTGGTGAGATGGACTATGCCGCCCGCTGGCGTCTGGCTGGTCCCTCGTTATCAGGCTCGAGGCGATAGTAGAGAGGAGATAGGCTACTGCATATTATTATAGTAGTAGTAGATTTAGATTAGATTACACTGTACGAGTACACTGTAAACTAAGTTTCGCTATCCAACAAAATAATACCATGCCACGCATTGTAACCTTCGGAGAAATTATGCTCCGTCTCAGCCCTCCCGGCCACAAGCGATTCAGCCAGGCCAGTAACTTTGAAGTCATCTATGGCGGTGGCGAAAGCAACGTTGCCGTTACCCTGGCCAACTACGGTTTGGATGCACGCTTCGTGACCCGGTTGCCCAAAAACGACATCGGCGATTGCGCCCTGATGACGCTCCGTGCCCACAATGTCGACACCAGCCATGTTGTTCGCGGCGGAGAACGCCTCGGTATTTACTTCCTCGAAACCGGCGCCATGCAGCGTGGCTCTAAAGTCGTTTATGACCGTGCGCACTCCGGTATGGCAACGATCGAACCCGGTGAAATTGACTGGGATTCCGTCTTCGAAGGCGTAGATTGGTTCCACTGGACAGGCATTACTCCTGCCCTCAGCCAAACGGCCGCTGATGCCTGCCTCGAAGCCTGTAAAGCAGCTTCTGCTAAAGGAATCACGATTTCTACCGACCTTAACTATCGCAAGAAATTGTGGAACTACGGTAAGTCTCCGCAGGAGGTCATGCCAGCCCTGGTCGAGTACTGCGACATCATCCTCGGCAACGAAGAAGACGCCGAAAAGCACTTCGATATCCACCCCGAAAGCGTGGACGTAACCAAAGGGGACACCATGGACCCGGCAGCCTACCTTCCGGTCTGTAAAGCCCTCATGAAACGTTTCCCAAAGGCTAAAAAAGTAATCACCACCTTGCGTGGATCCATCTCTGCCAGCCACAACACCTGGTCCGGCGTGATGTGGGATGGCGAGAATATGTACACCGCTCCAACTTACCAACTGAGCCACATCGTTGACCGCGTAGGCGGCGGCGACAGCTTCATGGGCGGCCTCATCTACGCCCTGTTGAACTGGCCTGAAGACGATGCCACCGCGCTGCGGTTTGCCGTTGCTGCCTCTGCGCTCAAACACTCTATCTTCGGCGATGCGAACCTCGCTACGGTGGAAGAAGTAATGGCGCTAATGGAAGGTGATGGTAGCGGACGGGTTAGTCGCTA
>JBLIGS010000212.1:0-5191 GCA_047637095.1 Neolewinella sp.
CTCCCCGGTCATGTCTAATGCCTTGATGGCATTCCCCGGCCCTCCGTTCCTTCCCAGTCCCGGGACGAAAATGAACGCCAGCAACACAAGGTTGAGCAGTAGTAAAGCACCCGCCGTTATCTGGTAGACTTTCAGTTTTTCCATTATTCGTAGAGTTGGTAGTCGGATACAAGGCCCATCTCGTAGTCGGAACTACTGGCGCTGGAATTTTGCCCGGAATAGTAGAGAATGGCCGTTACATTCAGGGTCGCTACGAGCACGGCAGCAGCGGCAACGCGCCGCCAGTCCACCATCTTAACCACTTTGGCTCCCGCCACCGCGGCCTCAATACCCGCGAACAATCCCGCTGCCGGCTTCGCCCGTGGCAATCTCGATAAATGGTTTAAAGCCTCGTTTAATTTGTTTTCATCACTAGTAAGCATAGTTCCATATTTTAAATTTATCCCCGGGCCGGGTAATTAGACGAAAGGGAAGTCTTTAATCCCTTTTTTGCCCGCATTAAAAGACTTTCCACTGCCTTGAGAGAAAGCCCCATGATTTCGGCAACCTGTTGCCGTTTAAGTTCTTCAACGTAGCTAAGCACAAATGCCGTTTTTTGCCGATCAGGAAGGCCGTATATGGCTGCAAAGAGCTCACGGTTGGTTTCCTTTTCTTCCATTTTGGCTCCCGGATGATGAAAATCCGACGGAGTATTTGTGTCCGTAATGACTCCGAAAAAGCCACGACGTTGCCGTTTTTTCAAGGCGGTCAATGCGGTGTTTACCGCTATGCGGTACACCCACGTTATTACCTGGCTGTTGCCCTTGAAACTGGCAGCGCTGCGCCAAACTTTAGTGAATACATCCTGGGTGACTTCCTCCGCATCAACTTCGTTTTGGAGGTAAGTCAGCACCGTATTGTACACCCGCTCACCGAGCCGATCATACAGGGCACGCAGCGCCGTGGCATCGCCAGAGGCAATGGCCGACAACAATTCGCGGTCTGTAGGTTCGGGCATTTGTCCGTGCTGTATGGTGGTTGGACTGGACAAGATGGGAAATCCTTCGGTAGGGAAGGCTTTATTGTTGGAGGGGTGGTTTTTTGGGCCGCGGACGCAGGTGCAAGGGGAATGGCGAGGAGCAAGGAATGGAGGCTTTAGCCCGAAATGAGGTGTTTTGACTTGAGGTGAAGTCGTTTTTTGTGATTTTTGACTTGGGGGCAAATCAAAATGAGCCTATTGGCATAGAAATGGGCATGAAAAGCAGCTTCATTTTGTTGGGTGAACCGCAGTTAATGCTCCGTTAAAAGCTTTTTTCAAGTTGTTTGACTTTGTTTTTAATTAAAAATCAAGTCAACCAACTTGATTTTAATGCGTTTTTCAAGTCAAATGACTCGAAAATGAAACGTTTGCACCAGCTTAGTGATGTAGCCTTACAGCGGGTAAGCCTGGAATATATCCGCCCGCTTTATGAAACCATTGATTGGGAGGGAAACCTTTCGGCATTGCTTGGAGCCCGGGGAGTAGGAAAAACTACACTCCTACTACAACGCTTGAAGCAACTAGGCCTTCCTCCTAATAAGGCGCTGTACATCGACCTAGGAGATTTATATTTTCAGGAAAATCGACTGCTGGATTTTGTCATGGAATTCGTTCAGCAAGGAGGAGAGCATTTGTTGATTGACGAAGTTCACCGGTATGGGTTTGGCACGTGGGCTCAGGAACTCAAGCAATCCTATGATCTTTATCATGGTAGATTAAGCATCGTTTTCACGGGGTCATCTGCAATACGCATACTTGATCAAAAAGCTGATTTAAGCAGAAGAGCATTGCAGTTTCACATTCCAGGACTTTCATTTCGGGAGTACCTACACTTGGCTCATGATATTAGCTTGCCACAATATACCTACCAAGATATTCTGACCAATCATCAGATGATAACCAGAGACTTATTATCGCTAAAAGGCTTTCGGCCTTTACCCCTGCTTCAGCAGTATTGGCGGGAAGGGTACTATCCTTTCTTTCTGAGTGACCCTAGGGGCTACCTCAATCGGCTGAATGTGATGGTGCAGTTAGTATTGGAAAGTGATATTCCTGCGGTTATTGAAACAGGGCGAGTGGATTACCAGAAAATTGGTCGATTGCTATATGCTATCGCTTCCTCGGTTCCCTTTAAACCCAATATTCAAAAGATAGGAGAACGATTGGGGATGGCACGCGAAACGATATTACAATACCTCGTTTTGCTTGAAAGATCAGACTTAATACTCACGCTTCGAAACGAAGCGAAGGGAACTGCTAGCCTAGCAAAACCGGATAAAATATACCTCAACAATACCAACGTATTACAAACGCTAGCGCCTACGCAATCGGAGATTGGAACACTGAGAGAGACTTTCTTTTTTAACCAGCTTGAGTACGTTACGCATGAAGCACATTTCCTTCCTCCCGAAATAAGGTTGCCGGCCAAAGGAGACTTTGTCCTGCTGGATAAGAATGATCGCTACGTTTTTGAAGTTGGAGGGCCGAATAAGAAAAGAAAGCAAGTCAAGGACGAGCCTAACAGTTTTTTGGTGCTTGATGTGGAGCTGACGGGGAGTTCGGATAGGATACCTCTTTGGCTTTTTGGGTTGCTTTATTGATTTTCTGTCGGCGATAGTCTCTGTACTAATTACTTTATTCGCACAAAAACGGATGTGAAAAAGGAAATTGCTCCCAAACCTCAGCAGCTTCCATGTCCTTCCGGTTAATGATCTTTTGCTGTATGAGGTAGTAGACGTTCCCCGCATAGTGTTCAGCAAATTCTCCGGCGTAGGCGATGTTATAGCTCTGTTGGAGGTGGAGGTACTCGGATAGTAGGGTAGTGCCCCCCGAGACTACTCTCGCGAATAATTCGTACTCGTACCGTTTTACCAAGGGGAAACAATCGGTAGCTATACCCCAGTCTTTAGAGGTACAGTCTGGGTAGTTGAAAAGCTGTTCTCTCAGACTATCCAATCGCTGGTGATTTGGAGCGACAGAAGTGATTTGGTTGAGACTGTCATCAATTGTCCAACCGGTATCAGTTACTCTTATCTCAATTGATATAGGATGTTGAATCCAATCGCTTTCCCAATCGCCATTGTCAGGAAGGTTAAGCGTTCCTTGAAGCCTAAAAGTATTTTCATCAATATTTAAGAGCTTCATTTCATTGCCCATCATGATATGGAAGTAAAGCGTCGATATTTCACAGGAAGATGAGGTCTGGTAACAGATGCCAACCGTAGCTCTTTCTCTAAGAAAGCTTCTAAGAGAATCGTAGTGGGAAGGGGCACGGTTGGAATAGAAAGCCCGGCCGTCTATTTGTAAGATGATTGGTGGGGAGGTTGATTGAATAGAGGCCAAACAGCTAAGGAAGAGCGTTAGAATGGCTGCTGATATAAGGCTGTGAAAGGGCATGGGGAAGTGCTTTTAGCAAAAACGATAAAGGCGGGCGCTGGAGTGTCCTCGCTGCGCCTCTCTCTTACGACGTTCTTAAGGAACGTCGATTCAATAACTGTCGCTTTTCGGCCGTCTTATTTTGCCCCTACGCACACAAAAAAATAATTTCCGTAGCTAAGGCTATGCAAAGGATTTTTTGAGCGCGTAGGAACAAAAGCGTCAGGCCACAAATCGGACAGTTGTTAAATCGGCGTCCCTAAACAGTAGATTGGGATGGACAGGAAATGGGGGATGCGTCAGGACCTGCTACTCCAATGTGCGGAGCTACCAGACGACAAGTACTATAAGGCTACAACTTCCGCCCTAACCAAACCATCCTCTCCAATCTCCTCCAACTTCATCTCCACCAGGTGATTAACCCAGCTGTCTTCCGCTGGAAAACGGACCCGGACGTAGTTGTCGGTAAAGCCCTGAAGTATACCGTCGACCTTGGATTTTTCCAAGAGGACGGGGCGGGTTTCGCCGAGGTGGCGCTCGGCGTGGGCGCGTTTTTTCTTCTCCGACAGGATCATCAGCATCTTATTCCGACGCTTGCGTTCCTGCATCGGCACAACGCCGTCCATGTCGGCAGCGGGGGTGTTGGCGCGTTCGGAGTAGGTGAAGACGTGGAAGTAGGAGACTTCCAG
The DNA here is from genome assembly GCA_047637095.1 of Neolewinella sp. Taxonomy (GTDB): domain Bacteria; phylum Bacteroidota; class Bacteroidia; order Chitinophagales; family Saprospiraceae; genus Neolewinella. Next base: position 4,084 of record JBLIGS010000212.1, read on the forward strand.
TTCTTGGACGAATTTGTAGGTCTCCAGGAAGTCTTCTTCCGTTTCGCCGGGGAAGCCGACGATAAGGTCAACGCCGATGCAGGCGTGGGGCATGACGCGGCGGATGTGACTTACGCGTTCGGCGTAGAGTTCCCGTTTGTAGCGGCGCTTCATCTGCGCCAGTTGTTTGTTGTTGCCCGACTGCAGCGGCATGTGGAAGTGCGGCGCGAAGCGCTGGCTGGTGGATACGAAGTCGATCAGCTCGTTGGTGCAGAGGTTGGGCTCGATGCTGGAGATGCGGAATCGGGTGATGCCGTCGACGTGGTCGAGGGCGGCGGCGAGGTCGGAGAACAGGGCTTCCTTGCGGGGGCGTTGGCCCTCGATGACGGAGGTCCCGTTGCCGAAGTCGCCGATGTTTACACCGGTCAGGACGATTTCTTTGACGCCACGCGAAGCGATGGCCTTGGCGTCGTTGACGATCTGCTCCACGGTAGAAGAACGGGATTTGCCCCGGGCCAGAGGAATGGTACAGAAGGTACACTTGTAATCACAGCCGTCTTGCACTTTGAGGAAGGACCGGGTACGGTCGCCAAAGCTAAAACTGCTGATAAATTTGTCGGCTTCTTTCACTTCGCCGGCACGGACCATGCCCTTGCCGGAACCCATCCCAATGGCGTCGATATAATCTAAAATGCGGAACTTCTCTGCTGCCCCAAGGACAAGATCCACCCCTTCGATATTGGCAATTTCTTCCGGCTTGAGCTGGGCATAACAGCCCACCACAACAATCTTTGCTCCTGCGTTCGCGCCCAAAGCACGCCGCACGATGTTACGACACTTCCGATCGGCAAAATCCGTCACGGAGCAGGTGTTGATCACCACAATATCCGCGCCTTGGCCGAAGTCGACCTGCTGGTAACCAGCCTCCGTGAACTGGCGTCCTATGGACGAAGTTTCGGAGTAATTGAGCTTGCAGCCGAGGGTGTAGAAGGAAACGGTTCCGAGGGTAGACATAATCTAGTAGATAGTAAGGGACGCCTTATAAATAACTTACTGGTTTTTGACCTGACACTTTTGTTCTCACCAAACTTACAAATCCTTTGCATAGCCTTAGCTACGGAAATGATTT
>JBLIGS010000213.1:0-5185 GCA_047637095.1 Neolewinella sp.
TACCGGGTAATCGAGCAACTTGCCGTTGGCTTCAACTACAACGCCCGCCGCAATGCCTCCGCTAACCTCGGCGTGCATATTTACGCCAACGTTGGCCCGGTTCAATTACTGGCCAGTACCGATAATTTGTTGACGGTGTTCCGGCAAAAAAAGAGTTCCCGAGCTGGTGTTCGGCTTGGAGCGGCGCTGGCTTTTGGGCAGAACAAGGTGGCTAAGAAGGCGGCTAAGAAGGCGAAGGCTCCGAAGAAGAAAAAGGAGTAAGGTCGTCGGCCGAGGCGGGAGGAACGACCTGGCTCGGCCGCCGAACGAGATAAATGGACTTGCTTACTCGCCTGTTACTCTAACTGCTGGAGGTAATCTAATTGACTTGCTACGCGTTATTTTAAAGTACGACTAAATCCTCCCGAATGTCTCTGCGCAAAAAAATCCTCACCGGTGGCGTTGCCATCCTCGCTTTTCTTGTCTTCACCGCCGCTACCGTTAACCCGGTCAACGACAAGTTCTTTGAGATAATGAAGGCCATCGAGGTCTACACCAATGTTTACAAAGAGGTGAATACCTACTACGTGGACGACATCGAGCCCAACAAGCTGATGCGGACGGGTATTGAAGCAATGGTGAGTTCGCTTGATCCTTATACCAATTACATTTCGGAGACTGATGTGGAACTGGCGCGTTTGCGCCAGAGTGGTAAGTTTCAGGGCATCGGCGCCAAGATCGAATACATCGAAGGTTTGCCAACCATCCTGACGCTGTACAAAGACCAACCTGCCGATAAAGCAGGCATCAAAACAGGTGACAGGCTGCTGGAGATTGACGGCCGGCAAACGGCCGGATACAACCGGGAACAGCTAGAGGAAATCATGCGTGGCTTCCCTGGGACAACCATGGAAATCACCGTTGAACGGCCTGGTGTTGGTAAGAAAAACCTGGAGCTCCTACGCGGAGACGTCAGCATTCCCAACGTGCCTTATTCTGGTATGCTGGCCAACGACGTTGGCTATGTAGCGCTGACCACCTTTACCCAACAGGCGGCGAAGAACGTCCGGGATGCAGTAGTGGCACTGCGGGCTGATAACCCTGAGATGAAGGGAGTGGTGATTGACCTAAGAAATAACGGTGGCGGTCTGCTGAACGAAGCGGTAGACATCGTCAATATCTTTGTTCCAAAGAACGAACTGATTGTTACAACGAAAGGCAAAGTCCGGGACTGGGACCGTAGTTACAAGACCAAGGGCAACCCGCTTGATCTTGAACTTCCGGTAGCGGTTTTGATCAATGACCGCTCGGCTTCCGCTTCAGAAATTGTTAGCGGTTCGCTACAGGATTTGGACCGGGCCGTATTGATTGGCCAACGGAGCTACGGCAAAGGGCTGGTACAGAACATCATGGAAACGGGGTACGGTAGCCGGGTGAAAATCACGACGGCGAAGTACTACATCCCGAGCCAACGGTGTATTCAGGCCATTGAATATCGGGACGGTAAGCCGTTTGATATTCCGGCCGCAGAGCGGGCAGTGTTTAAAACACGGTCTGGCCGCGAGGTACTTGACGGTGGCGGCGTTGCACCGGACATTAATTTGCCGGTACTTGGTGGCAAAGCAATTACCCAGGGCTTGTTGGACGAATTCGTCATCTTCGACTTCGTCAACGAGTGGGTGACCACTCATGAAACCATCGACTCGGTTGCTGACTTCCGCTTTCAGGACTGGGCTAAATTTGAAGCCTTCCTCCAGCGCGGCGACTACGAGTATACCTCCAAGGCGGAGAAGGCGCTGGAAACGGCCCTTGAGCAAGCTAAAGAAGAAGGTTTTAAAGTAACCGAGCAACTGATGGCCGTTCAGGCACAGGTGGAAAAAGAACAGTTGGCGGCGATCCAGAGCTATAAAGCGGAGATCGTTAGCATCATCGAGAAAGAGATTGCTGGCCGTTACTACTACCAACGCGGTGAGGTCCAAATGGGACTGCGGAACGACAGGGAAGTGCAGGAGGCTATTTCGGTACTGAATGATCCGGAGCGGTATGCGAAGCTTTTGAAACCCGCAATGTAGTATCTTGGTTTTAAGGAGTATATGCTGATTGATTCTCGTAAGTAAGCAGTGGAATGCTGGTACAAACAAGACGAGAAAATCTGGCGAATGGATTCTGGCTACACCCTTGAGGACAGTGTGTATTTGCATACGTTGAAGGTTAGTCTTCCTTTGGCCGAAGTGTACCGGCGGATAACGTTTTAGGCGCCACAGCCAACCTCTACCGCCTTGTCTCTAAGCTTCTGGACAAAAGGCCGCGACCAACGTAGTTGGCGTTTATGCTGAGCGTAGCCGGAGTACAGCTGCAAAGGGAGTAGGTAAAGGGCAAGGTCAGGCAGCCACGTTCAGGTTTTACCCGTCAAGTGACGGACTTGGTAATGAAATTCATATTTTTCCCAAAAAAGCTCCTCAAGTGCCATTGTCAAACTTAGTTTTGCGCAATGAAAACCTTTCCCACTCTCGGCATCTTAGGCGGCGGCCAACTTGGTAAGATGCTTTGCCAGGCGGGTGCCGACTGGCACCTTCCGATCCACATTTTGGACAAAGACGGCAGCTTCCCCGCGGCGAATTACGCAACGGTTTTTACCGAAGGCGACTTCCGTAACGGCGACGATGTCCTGGCCTTTGGCCGAAAGATGGACGTGGTAACCATTGAGATCGAGCACATTGATACGGCTGCGTTGCACCAGCTAGTGGCCGAAGGGGTCAAGGTTTACCCGCAACCGGATAAGATTGATTTGATCAAGGACAAGGGCCTACAGAAGCAATTCTATGCCGACAACGGTATTGCGACGATGGACTTTGAGTTGTTCGACGATGCGGAGGCAGTGCGGGCGGCGGTAGCCGCTGGTAAGTGGACATTGCCTTTCGTGCAGAAGGCACGAACTGGCGGTTATGATGGCCAGGGCGTAGTCGTGATCCGCAACGAAGAAGACTTGGCAGGAAAGCTGATGCCGGTACCCTGCTTGCTGGAGAAGCTCTCCGACATTGACAAAGAGTTGGCCGTTATTGTTACTAGGTCTCCGTCCGGAGAAGTAAGCGTCTTCCCGACGGTGGAGATGGAGTTTCACCCAACTGCCAACTTGGTAGAGTTTCTGATTTGCCCAGCCGCCATCGATGGCGATACCAATGCCCGGGCCGCGAACCTGGCCCGAGAAGTCGCCGAAAAAATGGGCGTTGTTGGCCTATTAGCGGTAGAACTGTTCCTTGAAAAAGACGGAAGTATCCTCGTCAACGAAGTGGCTCCACGACCGCACAATTCAGGCCACCACACCATTGAAGCTTGCATGACCAGCCAGTACGAGCAGCACCTTCGGGCGGTATTGGACCTGCCGTTGGGGCCAACGGATTTGATCCGTCCCGGCGCAATGATAAACCTGTTGGGCGAACCGGGCCATAGCGGCCCAGCGGTCTACGATGGCTGGGCAGACTTACTTCGGATTCCGGAGGTTTATCCACATTTGTATGGCAAGGCCGATACCCGGCCATTCCGGAAAATGGGGCATATTACGGCCCTTGGGGATACGGTGGAGATGGCTAGAGAACGGGCTACGGCGGCTAAAGAAGCGGTGAAGGTCGTGGCCTTAGGCCACGCTTAGACAGTCGCTGCGCTTGTAGGCTGCCGCACGTGGAAGCGCGACATCCTAAAGCATCCTAATTATGTGTACGCAGCGTTAGTTTGCCAAGTCTTCGAATAAGGCTTCTTAAAAGCCCAAAAGATATTCCCTGCCTGCCATCTGCGATTGTTGAGGGTGATGCGGCTTGGTAAACGGCCTTCACTAACCTCTGATGTCTAAGGCCTAAGTAGTCAAGCAAAAAGAACTATCCACTAAAGCGGCCACACTCGGCGACCGAAGCCCCTTCGTTTTACTGTCGAGCATATGCTCGACAGAAGGACAACGCGGAAACCGGTCGCCGAGCGGAGTCGAGGCGCTCAATTTTAAGGAATAGTTCTTTCTGACCGGATACCTAACCTCTAATACCTAAGCCCTGCTCGCGATACTTCCACACAAAATCCCTGCAGCAACCGCCGCATTCAAACTCTCGGCTGCACGACCTGGCGCTCGGGGAATCGTCAACCATCTTTGCACCTGCGTCCGCGCCCCCTGGCTCACGCCTGGCCCTTCCGCACCGATGACGAGCAGTCCGGTAGCCGGCGCTTTCAGCCCGTAGATGTTCTCTCCGTCAAGGTCGGCCCCAAAGGTGGGTAAATCCGGAAACCGGCGGGTGATCTCGCTCAATTCTCCCTGTCGAAAGTCGACACGGAGGAAAGATCCCATCGTTGCTTGGATGCTTTTGCTGTTGTATAAATCCGCCGTCCCTGGCCCGCCGATGATGTGGTGAAAACCGAACCAGTCGGCAATCCGAAGCAAAGCACCAAGGTTGCTTGGCGATTGCACCCCGTCGAGAAACAACGACCATCCGTCGGCCATCGCCGGAAGGAGCTCCGTATTGTCCTCCGGTAAATCAACCACGGCCAAAACCTGATTCGGACTCGTCAATTGTGAAATCCGACTCAATTCTTTGAGTGTTACCACCGTTAAAGGAACGGAGAGCGGACCGGGCAGATCTGCCACCCAACCTTCGAGGGCGTAGACGTGGTCAACCTTGTAGCGAGACTGCTGTAGCAGCTCGCCAACGATCCGTCCACCTTCGACGGTGAATTTGTGGTAATTTCGCCGAATCTTCTTCTGACGCAGGCTACTTATGAACTTGATGGTATTAGAGCTGAGGGGCATACTCGCACATTATTTCCGCCCGGTCATGATGGCCATACTGCTGGCCGCCTGCCTGGCGTCCTGCAATACTAGTAAATATCTGACGGGCGACGAAGAATTACTCATCGGGCAAAAGGTAATTGTTGAGGATCCTAAGGCGGTAACCAATAAAGCTGACCTTACTTACCAGCTGTCAACCATTGCTCAGCAGAAGCCAAACGGGAATTTCTTCTTCCTCTGGCCAAGGGAATATTTCTATTTCACGAACAGTGAGCCCGGAGATAGTTCCCGTTTTAATCGCTTCTTCCGCAAGACCATTGGCCAGCCGCCAGCGATCTACAGCGACAGCCTTTCCCGGAACTCCGCCCGGGATATGGAAGACTTCCTCTTCCGCCAGGGCTACTTCAACGCCCAGGCCTATCACGAAGCCGACCGTAA
>JBLIGS010000214.1:0-5170 GCA_047637095.1 Neolewinella sp.
AGTCGAGTTCTTGCTTGCCCAGGGTGTCGGCCCCCATGGCTGTGATCAGCGTCCCGGGCCTAAGGCCGGAGGCGGAGAGTAATGGTGTTTTACTCGGCGTAGTGGTAACGATGAGGTTACAGGTAGAGGTGAGGTCAGTAGCCTTTTCCGTAGTACTCACTTTAAACCCCTTGGCCTCCATATCCACCCGGTAGGCTTCCATCTTTTCCGCCGATCGGCCCCAAACGATCACCTCCCGGCAGTCCGTTACCGCTGCCAATTGTTCCAACTGCATCCGGGCTTGCAGTCCGGTCCCAACAATCCCGATCCGGTCAACGTGCGCGGGGGCGAAGTGCTTGGCCACCACCGCACCGGCAAGGGCCGTACGAAGGTCGGTGAGGTAGCCTTCGTCGAGGAGAATACACGCCAATTCACCGGTCTTTTGCTTAAAGACCAGGTTGAGGCCATTACTTCCGGGCAAGCCGATCTTCGGATTGTCATAAAAGCCCGAGGCAATCTTGATCACGTAATACGGTGAGCCAGTGAGGTAACCGTATTTGATGTGGACATCGCCCGGTGGCTGCTCGAAGGTCAACGTACCAACGGGAGGCACCGTCGCTTCGCCGGAGGAGTAACTGGTGAAGGACCGTTCCATACAGGCGAGCAGCTTCTCCGGTGAAGTAGCTGCAAGTGCTTGAACAATGGTCGTTTTATCGATGATCTGTGGCATAGGACGGGGGATGAAATGATGGGGTAAGTTAAGTTTGTTACGCGGACTAATGGTCTCTAAAGCTTAAGATTTCCCAATCAATGAAACACCACGTGCAACACCACCAACGACATCGCCAGCCCCACGCCACACCAAACAACATCTTTGCTATCCGCTGTAAACCATTCCCGCAACGGGCGGAAGCGGCCTTTGGCAGCAGGTACTTGTACGACCAGGAACAAACCTAGTATTACAAACCCTGCCCGAACGAAGTAATTCATGTCTGGGAAGAAGTACTGGATGCCAAGGTTTACAACGGCGGAAGACAAGAAAGCAGCAAGGGTGATGTTGGGTAGCGGAGCAATCAACAAAGCCGCAGATAAGATGACGACAACGATGCCACAGTTAATGTAATAGCGAAGTTCATTCAGGGTGTGGGTGAAAGCGGATTCTGGATTATGAAACTTTAGGTACATCAGAACAAGGCCCATGGTGACTCCGGTAAAGAGGGTTACCAGGATGGTCCGACGGCCAGCGCGGACCATTTCTGCGTCGGTAGCCTCCGGGCGGAGGTAGCGTTTGTAGACGTCGACGGACCAAAGGGTGGCCAGGGAGTTGAAGGTAGAATCCACGGTAGACATCAAGCTGGCGAATAAGGCACAGAGAATGATGCCTTTGACACCGGTTGGCAGGTAGGTTTGTACCAGGTAAGGGAAGGTGGTATCAGGATCAGCCAATCCCCCACCCTGCTCCTGAAGAATACCGTAGAGGGCGATGCCTGGGATGATGACGATGATCGCCATCAGGTACTTGGTTACGCCGCCGACCATCAGCCCGATCTGGGCCTCGCGGAGGCTCCTGGCAGCCAAGCTACGTTGCACAACAGACTGGTTGGCACACCAGTAATTGATATTGAGGAAGAAGAGTCCAAACATCAAGGTCCAGGGTAATTTTTCGTGGGTGGCCGGTAGGTGCAGGTGCATCAGCTGGGGCGTCTTCTCGTAGAGTTGTCCCCAGCCGCCCAGGTGATGGACGGCAACGAGGGTTACGACGATGCCGCCGGTGACGAGGATGGCGAACTGGATGATGTCGGTTTTGACAACGGCGGCTAGGCCGCCGAGGTAGGTGTAGATCGCAGAGAAAACCCCAAGGACAATGATGATAACGCCCATCCTAACCAGCGGATCAGGGCTGATGAAAGCGAAGTATTCACTAAAAACACTCTCCGCCGCAAAGGATCCCCAAAACAAAGCAGCTCCCAAGGTGACGGTAGCAAATAAAGCCATGTTCGCCAAGCTATAGGCCAGCGCGACTTTCGGCCCGACCTTAAGCTCGATGAACTGGGTGATGGTTATCACCTTCTCCTTCAGGTAAAGCGGCACAAAGAGGAAGGCCGCCAGCAGGATTCCCTGAACGGCATTGATTTCCAAGTTGGCCTGCGCCAAGCCATAGAGATAAGCAGAACCCATCATCCCCAAGAATTGATATCCCTGAATGTTAGTGGCGATGGTACTCATTGCGACCGATGGCCAACGGAGGTTCCGGTTGCTCAGGAAGTAGGCTTCCACACTGGTTTCCTCCTCCCGACTTCGGCCTCGGAGGGCGACAACCATGATGACGGTAAAATAGAGGAGGACAATGAGGAGGTCAAGCATGGCGGCAAATGTAAAGCGCAATGCCTTAGGAACGTCAATCCGAATAACTGTCGCTTTTCGGCCGCCTTATTTTGCCCCTACGCTCACAAAAAATAATTTCCGTAGCTAAGACTATGCAAAGGATTTTTTGAGAACGTAGGAACAAAAACGCCAGGCCGCAAATCGGACAGTTATTAAATCGACGTTCCATAATTCCCGTCTAGAATCGGTAATGCAGCGATAAACCAACATCGACCCGAACAGCTGGCAACGATTCGCTCAACGATTCCAGCTGACTACACCCCGTAACATCACAAATTTCGCCCACTAATAGCTCGTGTTCGTAATCCGAGAAGAAGCCCAATCGGTAAACATTCAAACTCACGGTCTCTGTTAAATCTATGCCTCCTTCAAATTTGTAGATAAAGTAGTCGGATAAAGTAGGCGTAGACAATTTCTGATGGACGACAAAACGGGATATGGGAAGTGCGAAATTTAAAAAACGCAGATTTCACTGATTAGACAGGTTCACACTGTTTTATAGTAGCGTAAATCTGTCCAATCAGTAAAATCTGCGTTCAATTAGGAGCCTATCAAGTCTGTATTTTTCAATAGTAGAGAAACGATAAGCCATCTGACTTCAGGAGTTTCAGTGTGTTTGCCCTTCTATGCAGCTACCCGCTGCATCTTTCTCACAACTTCGGCATCAGCCACCGGAGCAAACAAGAGGTCTCCCTTGCGGTCATCAACGATTTCGAGGCGAAGCTGGCGGGCGAGTTCCTGGGCGAGACTGCCCAGTTGCTGGGCATAAGGAATCGAGTTTCCTAAGGCGGCATAATGGTCGACGATGCCGATGCGGATAAGTTCGTAGGGATTCACCCGTTGCAGGAGGTCCCGAAGGTCAGCACGAGCTGGAACCTTTGATTCCCGGCGATTGAGTTCTTCCTTGAGGTCAGCTATTGTTGTCAGTACCACCTGCTCCCGGCGGAAGTGGTTCCAGTATTCAGCGTTGCCGCGTTTGACTTGGTAATAGGCGAGGTGGCGGCTTTCCGCCGCCTTTTGGCAACTGATCCGTGCCAGGGCCTTCGTCTGCTCCAACAACTCTAATGTTTGGGTAGCCGACAGCTTAACATGTTCGGGATAAATATCTTCTTCCTTGCTAAGTTTGGTAGCTATGGGTTGCTTGACCTTGGAACGAGAGCCTAGGGCAATCAGCTTGGCAAACTCAACGGCCAGCCAGTACTCCTGTATCAGTTTACCACGGGAGTTGGGGTGCCGGGCGAAGTCCCGCAGTCCTTCCGGCTTACGGATACCATCTCCGAATTGGTAGATGTCCTTAATCCAACGACGGATATTGTCTTGGTAATGATGATCCAGAAGCCCAAGTGAACGGTGAAGCTCAGTCGCTTTAACGACCCGGGTTCCTTTTTTACTGATGTGAATTGTCAACTCCATGTTTGAAGTACTGCTGGTTATGCAACAAATTTAAGTAGTGTTTGAAGTAAAAGCAAATTTAAAACAAATTATTTTTCACTTTTATGCAGTTGCTTTTATAATTATCAACGAATTACGGGACATTGACATCAAAAGAGTGCAACATGTCAATCCAAAATTTCTACTTTTTGTTTTACGCCGTTTAATAGCTAGGGTTGTTTATTGCTGGGTTCTTCGACCTTTAGGCTAAAAAAACATCCCCCGCTCCTCCATCAACCAACATTGCACCCGCGTCCGCGCCCAAAGAAGCCAAACAGTCAGAGAGTCGCCAAGTCAAACAGCCCTGCCAACCACAGAACTGTTTAACTTACCGACGCCCCAATATTGAATACTAACTACCGACTCCTCTTTATGTCTCCACTACTTCAATTCGCCTATTCCCCCGACAGCTTCCGTTCCGAGGGCCATAAACTGGTCGATCAACTAGCAGACTATCTAGAACAGGCCAAAGACTTGCCGGCTAATCCTTCGACGTCTCCAGAAGACATGCTGGCCATCTTTGCCCCCTTAATTGAGGAAGGCACCGCCCCCGAGACCATATATAAGGCTGTCTTAAAAGAAGGCCTCCACTTACATTCGCCACGGTATATGGGCCATCAGATCAATCCGCCAGCGCCACTAGCAGCATTGGGCGACCTATTAAACGGCATCGTAAACGGAAGCACGGCGATTTACGAAACCGGCGCTACCGGCGGTGCCATGGAACACCTAGTCATCAACAAAATGGCCAGCCTCCTTGAACTGGCCCCAACCGCCGGCGGCTTCATGACCAACGGTGGCACCCTGGCCAACCTCACCGCTTTGTTAGCAGCCCGTGCTGCAAAATGGCCCGAAGGCGAAGCCTGGCAAGATGGCAACCAAGGCATCCACCCCTGTATTTTAGTCAACGAACAAGCCCATTACTGCATCGACCGCGCTGTCCGGATCATGGGCTGGGGCGATGCAGGGGTGGTCAACATTCCCTCCGACGAAGCCTTTAGGATGAAGACGGAGGTCATCGACGAGGCTATAGCCACAGCCATTAGTGAAGGCCTCACACCCGTCGCCATCGTCGGTAGTGCCTGCACCACAAGTACCGGCAGCTTCGACAATCTGAATGCGATAGCCGACGCTGCTAAAAAGCATAATCTTTGGTTCCATGTCGACGGTGCCCACGGTGCCGCAGTCCGCCTCTCCCCTACCCACCGGCATTTTCTAGATGGCCTGGACCGCGCCGACAGCTTCATCATGGACTTCCATAAAATGATGATGTGCCCCGGGCTAACCACCGGCGTTTTCTTCCGCGACGGAGCGGATGCATACAAAACCTTCCACCAAAAGGCCGATTATCTACTGACTTTTGACTCCGGCGAAG
>JBLIGS010000215.1:0-5147 GCA_047637095.1 Neolewinella sp.
TGACTTGGAGATCGCTTCTGCTGACGTGACCTTTAGAGAGGTCGAAGCTCTTATTATCGCTGGTCAGTAGGATGTATTCGCCTGAAGGAACAGCCGGTAACCAGGTTTCGGTACTGTGCTTGTTGTAGTCACCATTGGCTGGCAGGCGGAAGTCTTTGGCTGCAGCGGCCTTGCGTTTTTTAAGCGCATTAATCAGTTTTTGGTCAATATTGTAGTAAGAAGCTGTCTGGTCCTTATTCGTCTTACGCACCAAGCGGTGGTAAACCCGGTCGACGTTATGGTAACCGACTCGAAGGAGTATGTTGCCGTCTATTACGGTCACCTCTTGGTTGACGACGTTGAGGTCTTGTGTTGTTATGTTCCGACGGAGTTGTTCGCGGGCATTGACTACGGCGGGGTCTTTGCTTTTGATCTCATCGAGAAGGCTAAGCGCTTTGGCTTTAGGATTTTTGCCGAGTTTGTCGTCGGTCCGGACGTAGAGCCGGGCCTGTTCAACCTTTAGTAGGCCGCGGCGTGGAGCGCCGGTGTATTCACCGTACATCCGTTCCCAGGTAGCGAGGTTGTCCTCGACGCTGGTTCCCATTTGTTGGATAAACTTGACGCGACGCATGTCGACATCCAATAAAGCAGCGCCCTTTTCTGCTAGGTGGTACTTGGTTAAATCCTGGTAGATTTTCAGTCGGCGGGTATTGCCATTTTCTGCGTCGAGGTCACTGATGTCGATGTTGGCGAAGTCGGCTGCGGTAACCAGGAAGCGGACGGGCTGGTCTGGGTTGGCGTTGCCAACGGAGAGGAGTGGGCTGCCTAGGCTATTCATGGCGTTTTCTGCCAGGAGATCATAAAGGGTAGGGCGGAGCTGGAAGGTTTCCTTATTTCCACGTACGACAACGGGGATGGAGGACAGTTCTGTCCGTTTGCTCATGGCCAGTTCCAGGGACCGGAGGAGGTGTTCTTCGGCGGCTTCTTTTAATTGCTGGAGGTTCCAGTCCTCGAGCGGAGCACCGATGCCTGGTCGGTCGCCGTTTTCGACGGCGGTAGCATTGCGTAGACGGTATTGGTTCTGTTGACCATAAGTGTAATACCCCCGGCCAATGAGGTAGTGTAGGACCGGCGCGATGACGGGCCGGTTGCGGTTGTTGGCCAACTCGTCGTTGAAGAGCTTGAGGGCGGCTTCGACGCCGTTTTCCTCCAGTTGAAAAGTATAGGCCGCTCGAATGGCCATCACTTTCAGCATGTCGTCTTCATCGCCATCTCGATCGGCCTTTTTAAACAGGGCATTGGCGGCCTCGAGGGCACTTTTGAATTTGCCTTCTTTTTCAAAGTCGGCAATTTTTAAATAATCAGCTGTGTAGTTCTGGGCCATTACCGAAGCTGTGAAGGCCAATAGTAGGGCCAGGAGTAAATTACGCATAGGTGGAGGTTTCATCCGAAAGATAACGACTACAAGGGTAGCCATCATTGTACGGAGAATAGATGCGTTTGTTCGGTGGGGTGCACACGGGGATGTGTTAAGGTTGTGTTACAACTATAAACAGGGCGAAGGACTGTGGCCTGAGAGGAGAGCGGAGCTTTCCAAAACAGTCGCTACGGCAAAAGCCGTAGCTGCCTCGGGGCACAGCCCCTCCGCCTTAATATTTGCCGTTTAACGTACTATGAATCCTGCGTCCTCGCCCATTTTTAAGTAAGTACTCGGTAATATTGAGAGTACCTGCGGTAGCCTAAAAGCGCAGCGTCTACAAGCGCACAGCGCGTCTACAAGGCCGAAGGCCGCCTACAAGAGAAGCTGCGAAGCAGTTGAACGTCTAAAAGATTGCAAAGCAATCGTCTAAGAAAACTGCGAAATCACCTGGTTAATAAAGAAGAAGAGCACCAAATAAATCCACAATCCATCGAGGAAATGCCAGTACAGCGCTAGTAGCCGGAGGTTCAATCGCTTGGCGGGATCACTGAAATATACAAGCACGGAGACCGGCTCCTTCATGTATTTATTGGCCTTGTAAAGGAAGACACCGAGGAAGGGAATGCCGCCGATGACGTGGACAAAATGAAGCCCAGAAATTACGTAGAGGTAGCCCGCCGAATTATCGGAGGTAATAAAAATTTGCTTTTGGAAAAGCATATACCAAGCAAGGCATTGCATAACCAAGAAGAACAAAGAAAGCCCCAGGGTGTACCACAACATGTTGGTGTACCGCTGGGTGTCGTCGGCGAGATAAGCCCGCTTCGCCAGGATTATCGTGTAGCTGGACAGCAGTAAAATCGCGGTATTGACTAGAAAAAGGATCGGCAGCTTGATGGGCGGCAGGTCGCTCTGTACCCGGGTGTAAATGAAGGCCCCGGTGAGGGTTAGGAACAGCACGGTGAGGCTGAGCAGTAGGAGCGTCAGGTAAACATTCTTGGGGTGGAAGGCGAAATCTTGGTCCTGGTCATCGTCGACGGCCGGGAGTTCGTAGGGTTGATTGGTCATGTCGATGTTTCGTCGGTGGAGTTAGACTTGTTTCGCCGGCACTTTTCGGAACAGTATTTGACATCTTCCCAGACCTTTTCCCATTTCTTGCGCCAGTTGAAGGGCCGTTGGCAAACGGGGCAAACTTTGGAGGGAAGGTTGGGCTTCTTGTGTGCCATGGTGTAGAAGTTAGGGGCTAGGAGCTAGAGAACTAGGAGTTAGAGACTAGCCTCTTGTTGTCTAGCTCCTAGCTCTCTTGTTCTCTAGTTTCTACTTACTGAGCTCGATGATTTGGTCTTCAACCTTCGTGGCTTCGGCCATCTTGGCGGCGTAGCCCTTGATGTCGCCTCCGCGCTGGAGGTTCATGGCTTCTTCGAGCATTTTAACGTGCTTCTTCTCGAGTTCTTTGACGGGGTCTTTTTTGAAAAATCCAAACATAGCTTACTGGTTTTATGTGTAACGGGAGATGAAGGGAATGGTTGTGATAGGGCTTGTTATCTCTGTGTAGATGTTTTAGGTTCTGGGTGATCGCTTCGTTGGAAGTGGGGCGGGGACGCAGGTGCAGGGGTTGAGGATTGAAAGAGCAAGGGCCCATCTATGAAAGACGTACTGTAGCTGACTCTAAAAACGAAAATTATTATAAGCGATAGTAATAAGGGGCCCACGGTCCTCAGGCTTTTCTGTTTGGCCACTCGACCATTGACCTTGCCCTTGATTCGCGCCATTAGCCCAAGACTAACTCGATCGACGAGACAAGGAGGAAAGCCGATTATTGTCCCGACGCTATGGTCCCAGTGGGGGCAACCTTCCGTAATAGGCCAATAATGGTATCGAAGCCTTCAATGCCAGTATCTACCGCCCCGGCCAACTGCCTTACTTCCAACTCACGCCTATGCGCCGGCCAACACTCGAGCGTAAAGTCAAGTCGCTAATGGAAGCCGGCGTAGTCCTTATGGTCGGTACCGACTCCGGTATTCCCATGAAGTTTCACTGCCAATCTACCTGGAATGAACTGGATGTTTGGGCAAACGAATTCGATATCGAAAGCATGTACACCATCAAAGCTGCCACTTATTGGCCATCAAAAATGATGGGTGTTGACAAGGATTATGGCACCGTTACAGCAGGGAAGTATGCGGACATCATTGCGGTAAAAGGCGATGTGCTGCGGCATATTGCGTTGTTGCAGGATGTGGATTTGGTGATTAAGCATGGGGTGGTGGTGAAGTAAAGCTACCTAATCGCCGCCAACCAGCGTTCTCGCTCTTCTTCACTCCAACCTTTTCGCTCAGCATAATCTTTTTCCTGGTCAGGCTTCAAGCCCCGAACCGTAAAGTACTTGGATTCGGGGTGGCTAAAGTACCATCCGGAAACGGAACTGGCGGGATACATTGCCATGCTTTCGGTGAGGATCATGCCGGTGTTGGCTTCTGCGTCGAGCAGGTCCCAGAGCTTGGATTTTTCCGTGTGTTCCGGGCAGGCTGGGTAGCCAGGTGCTGGCCGTATGCCTTGGTAATCTTCGGAGATGAGTTGGTCGTTGGAGACGGTTTCATCGGGGGCGTAGCCCCAGAATTCCATCCGGACGCGTTGGTGCATTCGCTCGGCGAAGGCTTCGGCGAGGCGGTCGGCCAGGGCCTTTAGCATGATGGCGGAGTAGTCGTCGCCAGCTTCCTCGAAGCGCTTGACGTGGGGCTCGATGCCGATGCCGGCCGTTACTGCGAACCCGCCGATGTAGTCGGTGTCGGGCGCGGACGCAGGTGCAATGAAATCCGTAAGCGCAAGGTTGGGCAACCGCTTCGCCCGCTTGCTTTGTTGGCGGAGGTGATAGAGTTCTACCGGTTCCAGGTTACGATCTGCCCGCTTCGGGTTTCGTACCGTTGGGTAAACAGTGATGGTATCTGTCGACACATCTCCAGTCGCCGGCCAAAAGCCGATCACTCCTCTAGCTCCAACCCATTTTTCCTTGACCATTAGGTCAAGCATTTCTTTTGCCTCTTCGAAGAGCGTGGTGGATTCTACACCAACAACCTCATCCGTCAAGATGGCGGGGTATTTACCCGCCAGGCCCCAACTGCTAAAGAAGGGCGTCCAGTCGATGTAGTCAACCAGTTCTCCAATGTCGTAGTCTTCAAACACCTTAGTTCCGGTGAAATCTGGTGCCGGCGGTGTGTAGTTCTCCCAGTCGATTTTGGATGCATTGGCCCGCGACTGTGCTATCGTCAGCTTCGCCTTACCCGACTTCTGGTTGGCCCGGTGAATCCGGACCCGCTCATATTCTGCGGTGATACCATCCCGGTACACTTTTCTGTCTTCTGCTTCACCGTCCAGCAATTTACTGGCAACGGTAACCGCCCGGCTGGCGTCCAGCACGTGAACGGTGGCGCCTTTGGTATAAGCAGGTTCTACTTTCAGGGCGGTGTGGGTCTTGGAGGTAGTCGCTCCGCCAATCAACAACGGTGTCGTCATGCCCCGCCGTTCCATTTCGGCGGCCACGTTGACCATCTCGTCCAGGGACGGTGTAATCAGCCCTGAAAGGCCAATAATGTCCGCATTAACCCGTACGGCTTCGTCCAGGATCTTGTTGGCCGGAACCATCACGCCCATGTCGATGATCTCATAATTGTTACAAGCCAAGACTACACCGACGATGTTTTTACCGATGTCGTGGACGTCGCCTTTGACAGTGGCGAGGAGGATGGTG
>JBLIGS010000216.1:0-5099 GCA_047637095.1 Neolewinella sp.
TTGGTCTTCTGCGGGCTTGGCCCGTGAAAAAGCCACTACATTGCCTTTAAATTAACTTTGCACCTGCGTCCGCGTCCTAAAATCCCTTCAAGAATACCCAAAGCCTGCCTGTTGACGTTAACTTTACGGTCTTCTAAATCGCCCATGAATTTAATACCCTCCTCTTCTCGTTGGCCCATGTATCTAGCCGTTATTGGCTTAGTGATTGTGATTGCCTCGGCTTGGTATACAAATGACCTGGCTGAGCAACTTGCCATTACCGAGGAACGGTGGGTAAACCTTTACCGGACTGCTGTTGAAAATATTGATATTGAGTCTGTAGAAGAACTTGATGATGATATGAGACTGCAAGGAGAGATCTTTGAACAGATGGAATCCACGCCCCAAATTCTGGTTAACGCTGAGACGCAAGTAATCGACGGATGGAGTGGTTTTGGTGGCTGGGAACCAGATACTTTAGAGGTTGAAGAATTGTTGCAAGAATGGATTGAGGAAGGACGAGAACCAATTAAAGTCTATGTACAGTTGACTTACATTGGCGAGAGCCGCTTACTTCAACAACTTCGCTATTTCCCTTACATACAAGGAGGCTTGATAACGGCCTTTATTCTTCTAGGCTTTTACGGCATTAACCAAGCCCGAAAGGCAGAACAAGACCGCGTTTGGGTCGGCATGGCCAAAGAAACTGCTCACCAACTGGGTACGCCCATTAGCGCCATTATGGGTTGGGTTGAGCACCTGAAAATGATGTACGCCGAGGACGAAGAGATCATGGAAGTCAGTGATGAACTGACCCGTGATGTTGACCGGCTATCGCTGGTAGCTAATCGGTTTAGCAAAATTGGGGGGACACCTGACTTGGAACCTGCCAATATTTTTGATGAACTGGACAAAGTCCGGGAGTACATGGAGAAACGATCTCCTCGGAAAGTCTCTTTTGACTTCCCCGACCCAGGCTCCGGCGAGGTAAGCGTTGCCATCAATGCCCTGCTCTTTGAATGGGTGATCGAGAACCTCCTGCGCAATGCGCTGGATGCCATGGATGGCAAAGGAGTAATAACCGGTGCCATTCGTGTCCTTGATAACAAGGTGACGATTGATATTACCGACACGGGCAAAGGAATTACGCCAAAGAATGTCCGCAAAGTCTTCAACCCAGGTTTTACCACCAAGAGGCGAGGCTGGGGCCTTGGGCTCAGTTTGGTGAAACGAATTGTCGAAGAATACCATTCCGGCAGAATTGTGGTCAGCCGCTCCGAAGTTGGGGTGGGGACGACGTTTACAATTACCATGCCGAGGGTCGTAAACGCTTAGCGTTTACTTAGACGTTCTGATGATGCGCATCCTCACTTTTAGACGGCCGCTTTGCTTCCTTGTAGACGCGGCCTTCGGCCGTTTTTAGACGGCCTATCGGCCTTGTAGACGTTCAATGGCTGCGCCATTTTTACTTGTAGGCTGCTGCGTGGTGCTCCAATGTGCGGTAGCCTACAAGGCTGCAGGCCGTCTACAAGGGAGCGCAGCGACTGTCTACAAGCAGCAATGCCGCATCTAAAAAGGAGCGAAGCGACGCCTGCAAAGAGAACGCAACGCGTTCTATCTTTGCGCCATGAACGAAATCATCGTCGCCATTGCCACACCTCCGGGTGAGGGAGCCATTGGAATTGTCCGCCTCTCAGGCGCGGGCTGTGTTGCTTTACTGGACCCTTTTTTCGGGGCGCGGCCGCTGGTGCAAGGAAAGGCTAGAAGAGCATTGTTTGGGGTCTTGTCCGATGAGGACGGTAGTCCTATCGATGAGGTCGTTGTTACCGTTTACCGTAATCCGGCGAGTTATACCGGGGAAGATTCGGTAGAGATCAGTTGCCACGGCAGCCCATACATCCTGCAACGGGTGATGAGACTTTGTTTGGATAATGGCGCCAGGATGGCGCAGCCAGGCGAATTTAGCCAGCGGGCGTTCCTAAACGGGAAACTTGACCTAAGCCAAGCCGAAGCCGTTGCTGACCTTATCGCCAGCCAGTCGGCCGCAGCTCATCGCATCGCCCTCGGCCAACTCCGAGGTGGCGTAAGCAATGAAATTCGGGACCTCCGGGAGAAGCTGATCAACTTTGCCAGCCTCATTGAGCTGGAGCTAGACTTCGGAGAAGAAGACGTTGAGTTTGCTGACCGGACGGAGCTCCGGGAGTTGGTAGAGAAAATTCGTGCACGGATTGAAGCGCTGACGACTTCGTTTAAGCTTGGTAACGCCATCAAAGAAGGGATTACAACGGTGATTGCCGGCCGGCCCAATGCCGGCAAGTCTACCTTGCTCAATGCCCTACTCAATGAAGAACGGGCTATTGTGTCCGAAATCCCCGGTACGACCCGGGACACCATCGAAGAAGCCATCAATATCGGCGGCGTAACCTTCCGCCTGGTAGACACCGCCGGCATCCGGGAAGCAACGGATACCATCGAAGCCATCGGCATTGAACGCGCCCTGGAAAGGGTTCGGACTAGCCAACTTTTGATCTACGTTTACGACGTAGTTGAGACAGATCCGGCCACCCTGCAGGCGGACCTGGACAGCCTCTACCGCGAAGACCTAAGCCTGATCGTTGTAGCCAACAAAATGGACCTTAATCCGTACACGAAGTATGCGCAGTATTTCGGAGACGACTACGCCGGGAAATTTAAGGTTTCTGACGACGATTTCGTCCCGATGGTAGCTAAGTCGAAGAGCAATCTGGGGTACCTGCAAGAGCGGCTTTTGGCCGCTGCAACGGGTTCTACTGCTGGCTTGGACCAGCAGCAGGTTATCCTATCTAACGCTCGGCATTACGACGCGCTGCGTCGCGCAGATGAGGCCTTGGTTCGGGTTCTAGACGGCCAGAAGGCCGGTGTAAGCCAGGACTTTGTCGCCATGGATATCCGCCAAAGCCTCCGCGAACTGGGCGAAATTACCGGCGAAATTACCACAGATGATTTGCTCGGAAACATATTTTCAAACTTCTGTATCGGAAAATAGGCGACCGTTTTTGTGCCGTTTGCTACCGTTAAATTTTTTTTAACGCGTTTGGGAACTTTTTTTCATTGCTGTGACATTCAATATTGTCAGCTATATGCTGTCGGTTTTTCACTGCACTAAGCATCTTTTTTGCTCAACAGCTTCTTTTTACCTCTAAATCAATACTTATTTGTAATCAAATTGATTGCATTGGTGGTTCTGGACATGTCTTCAACCTGTTTGTAATCCTTTCATTTTCAAACCCTTGGCCGTAGTTTTGTGTCATACTATTATACAATGTCCCCGGAATCAGATTACTCTCTAGCTGTTTTAGTAGGAACATTGAAATTAAAGGTTGCAAAACGTGAATCAATTACAATTTGGCAAAGCCGCATCTAGTAGCTTAAACGTCAATCACTTCTCAAACAGTCCGTCTTTCGCCACACAAGCAAAAGAGCCGGGTCTTTGCATGACAATTACTTGTCAGCAATTAAGTGAAGAAGAAAGGGGTTATGCTGCAACCTGTGAAGAGTCTTACGACATTACTCGACAGACACTTGCACTATACACCCAGTACCCATCAGCACTCTATGTCATTTAAGCCTTTTCACGTTTACGAATTAGACTCCAAACTGCCTGTAGCAAAATTGCTTCCTTTTACTTATTTCTTATGCATGACGCTGCCCCAAGAGGCGGCGTTTTCAGTTAGGCACAACATCGTAGGCTTTCCGATATTACCAGGGCTGCCGCGTCGTGGTGCGGAGAGCCTTCGTCATCCCATCTATTCTAAAGGTCAGGATAGGAGTCAGCTTGATATTTCAGGCGCTATCCATATCGGTATTGATCTCTTGCAACCGCTGAATTATGATATGTTTCTGCCACAGAGTCGCGGGCAGATTTTGGAAAAGGAGAAGAGCGAAGTGATTGAGAAGCTGAAGAAGTTTTTGGCGATCGAATAAATAAAAGGCCCGCTCCTCCAAAGGAAAAGCGGGCCGAAACACTCAAAACGTCAAACCTATAATAGTTGTAAATGGCGGGCGAGAGCTAAGTCTCGATAAGGTGGCCGTGTACGTTCATCTCACAATCAAGGGATTACTTGTCGCGGCTGGTGTACGAGGCTCAGCTCTGGCACCCGCCATTAGTTCTTTGTGCACGCGGAGCGTGCGGTCGTCGGGTTAGAGCCGGTCGTACCTCCATAGCTCGAGGTCTTCGACCATACGGACTAGCTTGTCGCCGTAGCGGGGGTCGGTGGCATAGCCGGCCTTTCGGAGGCCATGGGACCATCCTTTATAATCGGTTATCGTGAGGGCGAAGAGTGGTTTGTAGCGACTCTTGAGTAAGACCCGGCTGTGGGCTCGGAAGCTTTCCTCTGGAGATTCAAACTTGCGGAAGAAGTCTTTGTGGTGGTCGTCGCTGTGGTTGGAGCAGTGGCCCTTGCGACATTTTTTGCTGAAGCACTTGATACCAAAGTGATTGTTGTTTTTACGGGCGAGCGTACTGCGCCCGGTGCCACTTTCCAACAAGCCCTGGGCGAGGGTGATGCTGGCGGGGATGCCGTGGGTTGACATTTCGGCTAGGGCAACGAGCTTGTACTGGTCGACATAGTCGAGCTGTTTAAGCTGCTTGGCCGTCCACTCTTTCTTCGGAGCGACGAAACTGGCCAGCTTTGCTTCTGAATCTTTCCCTGCACCTGCGTCCGCGCCCGAAACCACTGGCCCGTCGGAATGACTGGTAAATACCGAAGACTCATTGACCGCGAACATCCCGCCACCATTAATGCTGAGGCTGAAACTTAACTCCTTACGTGTGAAGAGCAGTACCAGCACACAGAGGAAGGCCAGCTTGGTCCAGGGAGAAGTAATCTGTTGGTGCACCCGGCGATACAATTCCCGGAGGAATAAACGCCAGCCAGCGGGGATGGGAAGGTTAACCTGTTTCATGGTTGTTTGCTTTTGCCTCCACAAGGTAGTTTGATTTGTTTGAAATAAACAAATTAAAAACAATAAAAAGTTTGATTAATTATTTTAACGCTTCCTTAAGGCTACTGAAAATGCGGAGGCATTAGCTTTGTGGTTCTAAAAAGTCATTCAGATGAAACGTTATATTTTTTCCCTAC
>JBLIGS010000217.1:0-5097 GCA_047637095.1 Neolewinella sp.
ACTGCAGACATTTACGACGCAGCAGGCCGTTCCTACGGGCAAGTGAAAATAAACGGGGCGAAAGCAGACTTGCGTCACCTTCGCCCCGGGCTTTATATTCTTCGTTTGCCGTCGTCGGGCGAAATGATTAGGGTAGTTTTAATGTAGCGTGGATGCACGTAGTCATGGGCTCCCGGCCAGGCCTGTCCGAGACATCGGATGAGCCTTCGGCCGACTGCGTCAGGCCAAAGAACGCATCCGATGACCGGCCAGTCGCCTAATACCTACCGCTTTACCACCAACTTTCTCACTTCCTCACCAGAGCGAAGCAGGTAGATCCCCGTCGTAATTCCCGTCAGGTCAATTTCTCCTCCAACGGCCTTTGCGGCCTGGCGAACGATTTTACCATCTAACGTTTCTAAGCTGAATAGTGCGGCTTGGCCGGAGGGGTGTTGGACGGAAACCCGGCCAGAGGCTGGGTTGGGGTAAACGGAGAAGTCTCCCGTATAAATCATGGCTAGGGCCAGCGGGCTAACGCTCTCTTCTCCGGTCAGGTCTAGCTGACGGATGCGGTAGATGTTCTCTCCCGCCGTCGGGTTCTCATCGTTAATGGTGTACGTATTAACCCGCACAGTGTTCTCTGCGGCCAAGCGGCCGATCTGTTGCCAAGCACGGCTGTTCTGCCGTTCAATGATGAAATGGCTGGTGCCTTCTTCGTTGACGGTTTGCCAGTCGAGGCGGACAAGTTTGTCGCCTTCGGCGGTAGCCGAAAGAGATAGCCATTCCAACGGAAGGGTTGAAGAAAGGCTGCCTTCTACGATGGCGAGGTTGTTGTTGGCTGTAACGTTCAGGTCGTATTCCACAAGGCCACTTGGCCAGATGATGACCATGCTGTCAACAACTGTTTCGCTGCCAAGGCCAAAGTGGGCAGTCATCGAGTTGGACACGCCGTAGCCTTCACCGCTTCTGATCTCCCGGACCTGGGTTCCCCAGGCACCAAATAACTTGATTTTAGCGCCAATGCCGTTGGTGTTGGTCATGAGGCCCTGGAGGCTTACCATCAGGTGGTTGTTATTGCCGCCAGCGTTCATCAGTAGCGCGTCTGGCAAGCCGGAGGGGTTGTTGAAGCCGTTGGCGTGGCCGATGTACATGTCTATGTAACCGTCATTGTTGAGGTCACCAGTAGCCACGCTTTGGAATATTTGCTCGGGCAGCTCAGAGATTATGCCCGCTCCTGAAACGAGGTCGTAACCGCCCTGGGTATCGTTCATGTAAAGCTGGGCAAAGCCCTGGGTGTAGGAAACGATGATGTCGATGAACCCATCGTTATTGAAGTCTTCGAAATTGCACTGAATACCTAAGTTGCCGGAGCTAATGGCAGCAAGTTCATCGGCGATGCCCCAGGCGGCCGTTTCGTCGGTGTAAACACCAGTCCCGTCGTTGATAAACAATTGAGAAGGGATGTCGTGGTTGAGCATGAAGGCATCGAGATCGCCATCATTGTCAACATCGGCGAAATCGGTGGACCAACACTGCGACCTTGGTAACAGGCCTTTGGCTTCTGCTTGGTCGGTGAAACCACCTACTCCGTCGTTGACGAAAAGTTGGTTGAGTCGGCGACCGTCGTTTATGTCGCTTACGCCAAGACGGCATTTGCTGATGTAGAGGTCTACGTCGCCATCGTCGTCAAAATCCGTCCAGATGGAGGCGTAGTTGCCGGAGTTGTCGGATGGAACGGTCGAAACAGGATTAATCAAGCTGTAGTCTTCGACGAAGACACCATTTCCCATATTTTTGGAAGGTACTGAAAGGTCGACATCGTCACAGCCGAAGTGGTCGACCAGTCCATCATTGTCAATATCTACAAAATTGCTGGCCTGTTGAAAGGTTGTGGGGGGCATATCGCTTCTGGTCCAGGAAAGGGTGCCGTTCATTTCTCCCATCAGGATATACGTCCCTCCGAAGGCTCCGCCCATGGCAATGTCATTGATGCCGTTGCCGTCTACGTCGGCAATGCAAAGGCCCCAAAAACTATTACCATCTTCGAAAATGGTTGGTTCGAAAACGATGAAGTTGCCGGAGGCTTGCTGTATGGCGATGCTTGGGTTTGTCCGGTCGATGAGACGGAAGATGTCGTCGAGGCCATCTCCGTTCAGGTCAGCGACGCCCATGGCGACGCCACTGTAGTTGCTGCTTCCTGGGACAAGACTAACTTGGTTGGTGAACATGGCTTGACCGCTGAGGTTGGCGACAAGAAAGCAGCAGCAGAAGAGGAACGAATAGTGGGAGGAGTTCATGACCGGGGTTGTGTGTAGTTGTGACGCTAAAAATAGATAAAATTTGTGCAACCGTTTACGTAGCACGAGAATAGGATGATGGGCGACGTTTTTGGGATGAAGGAGATTTTACCGCGGACGCAGGGTGCAGAGGTGGGAAGACTTTGAACTGTTACAAATAGGTAGTACTATTTATATACCATTTAGCCCAAGTCTTGGGGCTGACGGAACGAATAGGACGTCTCTTTACTCATGTTCTAGCTATTCAGGACGTTCGAAAAAAGAAGACTATGATTGTGTTGTTGAGGGGACTGTTCTGAGTAAAAACAAACGATCTAGAGGGTATAATGTGGCGTATGAAGTCGTTTCTTGTGAAGGGTGTGATTACGACTCGATAATTTACGAGGGGAGAGTTGTGGGGGTGGGAGAGGTTTTTGAACAAGACATGAAGTATCTTAAAATATTCAGGGATTAGCTACTGTTATTTTTCCTTTTGTTAGGGACCTTCTTGTTGGTTGGGCAGATAGTTTTGCCAAGCACCTTACTCGGGCCAGAGGCCACTCGGCCATTGGTTTCTATGTTCCGGTAAGATTTTTAAATTGGGCAATGAATTGGCCGAGTGGCCTCTGGCCCGATGGGACTGAAAAAGCCCCAACCAAACTATCTGTTCGGTTGGGGCTTTCATCATCAGTTATATAATGGGTAGGAATTACCCCACTTCAACAATGAACCGTTTCTTCTTACCATTCTCCACCATCATGTACTTGCCATGAAGTAGGTCATCGGTTGAAACGGTCGCCTCGACGCTAGAGACTTTTACCTTGTTGATGGAGATGGCATTGCCCTGGATGGCCCGGCGGGCTTCGGACTTGCTGGTTAAGATTTCAGCGTCGGCTAAGAAGTCGATCAGGTTGGTCGCTCCGGACAAGGATTCAGCAGACAGGCTGAAGGAAGGGAGTGTCTCTCCGAGGAAAGCCAATGTCTTTGCATCGAGGGCTTTGAGGTCTTCGGCTGCGCCTTTTCCATAAAGGAGGTTGGTGACCCGCAGGGCGGTTGCCAGGCCTTCTTCACCGTGGACACGTTTGGTCAACTCTTCTCCGAGGCGCTTTTTAACGTCGTTGATGTCCCGGAACTCTGGAGCTTCCTGTTCGAAGATGGCGCAGTCGGCCAGAATCTCTTCTTTAGTCCGGAGGCTAAAGTACTTGAGGTAAGTCGGAACGTCGGCATCGCTAGAGCGAAGCCAGAACTGGTAGAATTCGTAGGGGCTGGTCATCTCCGGATCCAACCAGATGTTACCGGCTTCGGACTTGCCGAACTTGGAACCGTCGGCCTTGGTAAGTAGGGGAGTAGTTACTGCGTAGGCTTTGCCTTCGGCGTTGCGCCGGACGAACTCCGTACCGGCAGTGATGTTACCCCACTGGTCAGAACCGCCCATCTGGACGGTGACTTCCTCGTCTTCGTATAGCCGCTGAAAGTCGTAGCCCTGCAGCAGCTGGTAGCTGAATTCGGTGAAGGACATACCCGTCTCCAGGCGGTTCTTGACTGAGTCCTTGGTCATCATGTAGCTGATGGTAAGGGTTTTGCCAACGTTCCGGAGGAAGTCCAGCGTGTTCATATCCTTGTAGAAGTCGTAGTTGTTGACGACGGAGAACGATGCCTCATCAACTGTCTTTGCACCTGCGTCCGCGCCCGCACTTAACCCCGCATTCAGCAAGTGTAGCATCTGCTTCCGCTGAAATTCGAGGTTAGAATCCAGCTCGTCGTAAGACTTCAACTGCCGCTCCTTGTCCTTACCGCTTGGGTCGCCAATTCTGCCGGTTGCTCCGCCGAAGAGGACAACTGGGTGGTGGCCAGCCCGGGCCCAGAGCGTCAGTAGCATGATCTGCACATAATTACCAATCGTCATGGACGGCGCCGTGGGATCAAAACCGATGTATGCCTTGCGGGGGGCTTCGGCGAGGTGTTCCTTAATTCCAGGCGTCAGCTGATGTAGCATGCCGCGCCATTCGAGTTCGGCGATAAAGTCCATAAGTAATTCGTTGCGTACACCGTAACCGCAAAGAGCGGCGTGTAAGTTGCTGTTGTAATTTGAATCAGTGTGCAAATATATGTAGTCGGCACGGTCCCTTGAGGCGATTTTCAAAAGATTGTAATATAAATGCGGTGCCTGCTGAATTTCCACTTGTACATATGCAGTTGTACCGGTAGTCTTACGGCATCAGCGCTCTTGCCTCAGCCTTCAGGTAAAAGAACCGATTACTAAAGCCAAATACCTCCCGCCTCATTACTCCGGCCTCACTACTAATGCCTCACTCTCCGTAAGTTTGTAGCACTGTATGAATTTACCTCTCTTTCTTGCCCGCAAAGTCGCCAACGGTGGCGTCCGTTCCATTTCAGGTACCATTATCACCATTGCGATGGTCGCAGTGGCCATTAGCATGGCGACGATGGTGGTTTCCGGTGCGCTTATCTCCGGATTCAAATCCGAAATATCGACCAAGATATTTGGCTTCTGGGGGCACATCCACATTACGGATGATGCTGGAAGCTTCGGCATGCTGGATTCTTATCAGTACCCGATTTCGAACCGACAGGATTTTTACCCAGGGCTGGACACCCTGGGCCGAGTAACTATGGACCCTCCCGGTGCTTCCCTCGGTGTTGCTACCGAGGAATCCCAAACGACCAACGGTGGGATCAAGCACATCCAACAATTCATCATACTACCAGGCGTAGTATCAGTCTATCAGGATGGCGAGCGCCTGCCAACGCAGGAAGCGTTGGTGCTCAAGGGCATCGCCGAGGACTACAACTGGGCCGATTTTGGACAGTACCTCCAGGA
>JBLIGS010000218.1:0-5016 GCA_047637095.1 Neolewinella sp.
CACCTCGCTGGAAATCCTGACGTCGCCCCGCTTTACCTCGTAGAATACCGCCTTGGCGCCCCCTTCGACCCAGCCGTTGACATGGACGGCATCACCTTCACGACCCTGGACACCATGGGCCGTGTTAGCAGCCTGATGCCAGACACGACCTACGCCTTCTGGATTAGTACCATCTGCCAAACAGAAATGGATACCACCATCCGCCGTGGCCCCTTCCTCATCACCACTCAAAAAAGAGTGGATGTAGGCGTTAGCCTTCTTACCACTCCGCTCAGCGATTGCGACCTTGGCTCCGAGGAAGTCTCCATTGGCATCACCAACTACGGTGGGGAACCACAGGCGTTTTTTAACGTCGACTACCAAATAAATGGCCAACCGGCGGGTGTTTCCCGCCCGGACGACGGCATCTTCACCGGCATCGTCGGTGTAGACAGCACCGAATTTTTCACCTTCGACACCAGAGCACTTCTCAGCGCTCCAGGCATCTACGAACTGACCCTTTGGACGGAACTCGAAGGCGACGAAGATCCTTCTAACGATACTGTACGTTTCTCCGTGACCCACACCCCACTCATCAGCGACCTCCCCTACGTAGAGAACTTTGAAGGCAGCGATGGCTTCTGGAGTCCGACCAAAGAAGAAACGGCTAACGGAGATATTAGCTGGGAATGGGGCCAACCTTCAGCGCCAAATTTCGACGCTGCCCCCCAGGGCGTTAACGCCTGGGCAACAAACCTTGACGGCCGTTACAACAACAATGAAGTCAGTTATCTGAATTCTCCCTGTTTTGACCTGACCACACAGACAGAAGACCCCCTCTTCAGCGCGATCATGGTCATGGAACTGGAGAACAACTTTGATCAGTTCACTTTGGAAATGACCAAAGACGAAGGAGAAACCTGGGAAAAAGTTACTACCGGCGCCGGGACCATTAACTGGTACAACAACCTTGCATTGCAATATTGGACCAACGACGGAGGGTTTAACAATCCTCCAGTTATGGTTTCAGCGGTACTTCCTGGTGCTGCTGGCGAAGAGATCCAGCTTCGTTTCCGCTTCCGCAGCGACGGAAGTGTTACCCGAGAAGGGGTAGTGCTTGACGTTGTCAGCCTAACCACACGGGAAGCGCAAGACCTTGCAGCCGTGGTTTCCACGGGCCTCAGCACAGAGACTTGTGGATCAGCAATGGACACTGTTCGCTTTAGCTTCACCAACCGGGGTACAGAAACAGCCGTCGGATTTGACGTTAATTACCGCATCAACGGCGGTGCCGTTGTAACCGAAGCCTTCCCGGATGAAGTTGTTTCTGGTGCAAGTACTACCTACCAGTTCCTAACGCCGTTCAACGCTACGGCAAGCTCCGTTAATGAAATCGAAGCATGGGTTAGCCTTATGGGTGATGCTGTAATCGAAAACGATACGACCTTATCTTTCTTCCGCCCCCTAGAGCAGATGCCATTCTTTGAAGATTTTGAAACAAGTGCAGCACCCGGCACCTGGGATCTCGACGGTGACCTCGGTGTCTTCCAAAGCAATGGCAGTCCTTCCATCGCCATTACTGACAACCTCTTTTCCGGCGATACCGACTACAGTTTCCGCACCGCCAACTACGGCCTTGT
Source organism: Neolewinella sp. (assembly GCA_047637095.1). Classification (GTDB taxonomy): domain Bacteria; phylum Bacteroidota; class Bacteroidia; order Chitinophagales; family Saprospiraceae; genus Neolewinella. Next base: position 1,620 of record JBLIGS010000218.1, read on the forward strand.
TGAAGCTGGAGACAAACTGGTAATGGACTTCTTCTTCCGTCCCTTCTCCGGCGAAGGCGTTTTCGAAGGGCTCATTGATGTTGAAGTCCGAGCCTACCCTGACTGTGGCGAAGACTTCGATGTGCTGGAAGACTTCACCGCTGTAGGAGATACGTCTCTGAACCGTGACATCAGCGAGTACGCTGGCCGCTCACTCCGGTTTGAAGTTGTAGCCAACTGGATAGAAGGAGACTTCTTCTTCAATACCGACAACTTCGGTGTTGTCCGTTGCGCTGGCCTTGGTCTTGACATCAGAAGCCTCGCCCTATCCGACATCGACGCTGAGGACGGCGAAGTCTCCGTTAACCCGACCTTAGGTTTCGCCCCCTACACTTTCGAGTGGAGCACAGGTGACACTACTGCGCGGGTAGACTCACTCCTCGCTGGCGATTACTCCGTGATCGTAACCGATGCTTTCGGTTGTTCTTCTACCGAAATGATCACCGTTGACCTTACCAACGCTGCTGACGAACCAACGGAGGTACTGGAAGGCATCTCCGTCTTCCCTAACCCAACCGAAGGTCGCCTTGAGCTTCAGCTCGACCTCGAGCAGTCTACTAGCCTTCAGGCTGGCATCTACGACATGACCGGCCGTCAGCTGATAAGCCGCAACTTCGGCCGCCAGCTACAACTCAACGAATCCTTTGACCTGAGCGCCTTCCCTGCCGGTGTTTACCTGCTCCGTATTCAGGCTGATGATGCAGCTAGAACAGTTCGGATCGTTAAACGATAGACAGTCAACTAGCTAGAAAACAGCCGTTAGCAGTTAGCATTTAGTGAATTCACTACATGCTAACTGCTAACCGCTGTTTTGTTCGGTCTACTAAATGTCAGGTTCCGACAAAACCAAAGTCCAACCTAAAGCCTTTACGTTGCAAGATGAAGATAGGAGTAGTATGTTATCCCACCTATGGTGGGAGTGGCGTGTTGGCCACAGAACTTGGTTTAGGACTTGCCCGTCGCGGGCATGAAATTCATTTCATTACCTACCGCCGGCCCGCAAGGCTGGGTGGTTTCCAGGCTAATGTTTTTTACCACGAAGTGGACAGTGGATCCGACTACCCCCTTTTCGAATATGCTCCTTACGAGACCGCCTTGGCCTCGAAACTGGTCGACGTAATTGAAAATCACGGCATCCAATTACTCCATGTCCATTATGCCGTTCCTCATGCTTCGGTGGCCTACATGGCCAGGAAGATCATGATTAGTCGGGGCCGTTATGTTCCCTTTGTCACCACCCTTCACGGAACGGACATCACCCTCGTTGGCACCAACCCTGCCTTTGCGCCAACGATTACTTTCGCCATCAACAAATCTGATGGTGTTACTGCCGTTTCTAACTCTCTCCGGAAGGATACGATCGACAATTTTGAGATTTGCGTCCCAATTGAAGTCATTTACAACTTCATCGACTTCAACCGCTTTAAGCGAGAGAACAAGAACCATTTCAAGCAGGCCATTGCACCGAACGGAGAACGGATTTTAATCCATGTCTCCAACTTCCGGCCAGTCAAACGAGTCGACGATGTGATTTACATCTTCAAGATCGTCAGTGACCAGATTCCGTGCAAGCTGTTGCTGATCGGTGACGGCCCGGAACGGAGTCGTTGTGAGGACCTTAGCCGACGACTGGGGCTTAGCCAGGACATCCGCTTCCTTGGGAAGCAGGATGCCGTGGAAGAATTACTCGCAGTTTCAGATGTGTTCCTGCTGCCTTCGGCGAGTGAGAGCTTTGGCCTAGCAGCGCTTGAGGCGATGGCTTGCCAGGTACCGGTTGTTTCCAGCGACGTTGGCGGTATTCCGGAGGTCAACATTGATGGCCAGACAGGATTTTTATCCGGCGTGGGCATGGTCGATAAAATGGCGGAGGACGTCCTTAAAATTCTCAAAGACGATGCAACCCTGGCGCGGTTCCGGGCTGGGGCGCTGACGCAGGCGGCCCGGTTTGATATCGAAGAAATCATCCCGAAGTACGAGGCTTACTACGAAGAGGTGGTTGCGAAGAGCACGGTTACGCCAGAGGAGCCGGAGTTTGACTGTTAGGCGCTTTGGTAATCCGTTAGGCTATTGTATGGCCGCGGCCGCAGGTGCATGGAAAGCTTTAGAAGCAAGGGGAGTTAGGCCTTTCAGGATTACAATATCACTTTCCATGCCAATCAACTTCAAATTCTTTCAACAAAGCATCTAAAGACTCATCCGGATGGATGGCTTTAAAAAGTTCCACCTCTTTTCTGCTTTGTGGTCCTCCACCAACCCGGATCAAACCGTCGACGTATTCGACAAAGCCTGCTGATTCGTCACCGAATTTTTCGCCGTGGAGAATCGCTTTGTCTACCGGACAAACCCCGCTTTTGACTTTCAAGGCCTGCTGCGCTGAAAAGCCTACCGTGGTAAAGCCAAATTCCTCCCATGCCTTTCAACGTCCCCTGCACCTGCGTCCGCGCCCAAGGGTCCGACCTGAAAAAAAGTCAGTTCAAGTCCCAAAGCGCCTGACTAAATTACCGATACGTCCATCGGGTACACCCTTTGCAGCTTAATGCGCAGTTGTTCAGTGAACCAAGTCTGCCTGCCAGACCGTTATGCTGGCAGCCTTAAGCCATTAACAATCATCGCCTTAGCGCGAGCAAAGTATATAAAATGAATTTCGACAACTTCACGATCAAGAGCCAGGAGGCCTTGCAACGTGCCCAAGAAATCGCCCTCGGTAACGGCCAACAAAGTATTGAGCCCGGACACCTGTTAAAGGCCGTTTTTGAGGTTGATGAGAACGTTGTTCCCTTCTTGTTTAAAAAGACGGGTTCAAACTTCAATGCCATTCAGCAGGCCATTGACGCTATTGTAAGTGGATATCCGAAGGTCTCTGGCGGTTCGCAAAACATGAGTCGGCAAGCCGGTGAAATGGTTCAGCACGCCAGTGTTATTGCAAAAGAGATGAACGATGAATACGTCGCTCTGGAACATTTATTATTGGCATCACTGAAAGTCCATGATCAATCTATTCAGGTATTGAAGGATGCAGGATTGAATGCAAAAGTCCTGAAGCAGGCCATCGTTGAATTACGACAGGGCAAACGGGTTACTTCTAATTCGGCCGAAAACCAGTACAATTCACTGGAAAAATATGCCGTCAATCTTAATGAGCGAGCCCGCAGCGGTAAACTTGACCCGGTGATTGGCCGGGACGAAGAAATTCGCAGGGTTCTCCACATTTTAGCCCGCAGGAGTAAGAACAATCCAATTTTGATCGGTGAGCCAGGTGTTGGTAAAACGGCCATCATAGAAGGTCTTGCCCACCGGATAGTCAACGGTGACGTGCCGGAAGACTTGCGGGAGAAGACAATTTACAGCCTTGACATGG
>JBLIGS010000219.1:0-5008 GCA_047637095.1 Neolewinella sp.
ATGCTAGTCCGGCCAAACCTGCCTTGATGGCTTGTTTGGGTTGGTTGCGCAGGCGATATAGGCGAGCGAAAACGTATTTGTTAGCGAGCTTAAATTCTCCGGAATTGAGTGAATCGGTGACCATTTCCGCCTGTTGGGCGAGGGCGAGGGCTTCGTCGTATTCTCCCCGGTCCATCCGGAGGTCGGCAAAGTTGTTTAGGCAGAGAAAGAGGCGGTAACGATTTCCGTTTTGGTTAATTTCAAGTGCTTCGGTTAGGGATGCCACTCCGCGGTCAAGGAAAAGCTGCATACTGTCGAGGTAAACCTCCGGAAAAGCTGAAGTGTCGGCTTTTTCACGGTATTCCTGTGCGAGCACTTTTTCTAATTCAGACTGATTATTCAGGGCAACATTTATAATCCCTGAAGACTCTTTTACCCTGCCCCAACGGAGTGCTTCCGCATTGTATTCGTAAGCTTTCAGCCTTTGCCCCGTGAGGAAAAAAATATGGCCAATCTCAAAATACGGCTTGAAAATATTGGCCGTGTCCTTTAGTTCTAGCCAGGTATCCAATGCACTGAATTCTTGCTGAAGGGCCAACTCGTAGTTGTCCGTTTTTAAGTGGACGCTTCCTGACTTGAGATAGGTCAAAGCAAGGCGGGCCTTATTCTCTTTTTTTTCGTAGATGACTTTCGCTTTGGCAAGGGCGGCTAAGGCATTTTCCCATTCGTTGTGGACGGTGTAAGCATCGCCCAGGGTGAGCAGGGCATCACCTTGCTGGATGGTGCCTTCATACCAGCGCTCTGCGCGGTCTGCTACTCGTTTAGCAACCAGCATGCAGGTGTCCTGATTACTATAGATGTAGTTGAGGCTAATGGCCCGCAGGCTGTCCATTTGTTTCTCCGAAGGATGATCAACGGCCAAGAGCGACGGTATGTACTTGACCCCGACCTTGATCTTTTGAGCGGAGAGACCGCCCGTCAGTAAGATGGATATAAGTAACATGTGGAATGATCTGATCATACAAACCTGCGATTTATGAACTTGAGTTTCTGGAGAGGAAATTGCTTTCCATTATTACTTAGTGCTCTGTCAATTTTAAGCTTGACAGAGCACTGGAGATCAATATACTCGAATCGTAGGGGGGAGACAATGAAAAGGGGCAATCGTTACAAAAATTAAAGTCTTACGGGCAAGTTGAACCGCTTGGAGCCCTGGAAGGACGCTCCGGTGATGGAGGCTTACTTCTTCTCAAGGATAGTGGTGGTCTTGGTGGTGCTGGCCGAGAGGTCGGCCAGCAGTATTTTGACCGTCTAGGCAAAGGCGAAAATAGGAAGGAAAAGAGAGATAAGGAGGAATGACTTAAACATGGTGGGGGTGTTTTATGGGGATGGTGCAAAGATGCAGACATACCCTGCCCAAGCCACTGGGGACTAGGGTGGAACTTACTAGGGTCTAGGCCCTAAAGAGTAGAGAGGCGGTAGTGTTTAGACGGTAGGAATCCAGTGCCATGTACCCGAGCAAAAAGAACTACTTACTAAAGTAGAGCGCCTCGACTTTGCTCGGCGACCGAGTCGGTGTTGTTTTACTGTCGAGTATAAGTTCCACGGAGGGATAACCCGAGGCACCGGTCACCGTGCGGAGCCGAGGTGAAGGGTCTCAAAATTAGAAACATGGCCTATTTATTTCGCATTCCTAAGTACTCTTCTATCCTCATTCCCAATTAACCAGATAGGTCAGGCCAAGTACAACCACCTGAGAAACAAAAGGCAGGCTTTGGTCAATGAATAAAATTCAGGAAGTGGCACCGTAATTTTTCCTTCCTTGCTTTTAATCCACCTACTTTGCACCTGCGGCCGCGGCCAATAACGTTCCTCTGTACTACCTTCATTCTCTAATCACCCTTCGCTATGGATTTCAGCATCCTCTCCACTGCCCTTTTGCTTTTCTTTATCCTTGATCCACTGGGGAATATCCCCCTGGTGCTGTCGCTCCTCAAGGACATGGAAAAAGGCCGACGCCAACGGATTGTTATCCGGGAGTGTCTCATTGGATTGGCTATTCTGGTACTCTTCCTCTTTGGCGGAGAAACCTTCCTCAACGTCTTTCACCTTGAAACCGAGGCTGTCCGTATCGCCGGAGGGCTAATATTCCTGCTCATTGGCCTGAAAATGATTTTCCCGCCAGCCGACGGCGGCAGTCTTTTTCCTGCCGATCAGGAACCATTGATAGTCCCCATCGCCCTGCCCATGATCGCAGGCCCTTCGGCCCTGGCAACCCTGTTGGTTCTCTCCCACAATCACCCCGACAACCAGATGGGCCTGCTTTATGCCCTGTTGCTTGCCTGGGGTGTTTCGACGTTGATTCTCTTTGTCGCTCCGCTGCTTTATCGGGTACTCCGTAAACGAGGCCTCATCGCCCTAGAGCGATTGATGGGAATGTTATTACTGATCCTCTCCGTTCAGATGTTCATCGATGGGATAAGGGGAGTACTGGGATGATATTACTCGAACAGAAATTCGAGTAATACCATCCATCAGTTCTTCAACATCAAAGTCACTTCTTATTTGACGATGACCTTCTTGGTGACTTCAGAATTGGCGCCAAGAATCCGAACAAAGTAAATGCCCCGGTACAGCGCCTGCGTATCAAAGTAGGCAATCGTCTGCCCGGTCCGGATCAGCTTCTCCGTAACCAACTGTCCGTTATTGCTCACCAGCTGAACCCTGTAGTCCCGCTCCGTCAAACCGGAGAGCTGAACGGCAATGAGGTCGGCGGTTGGGTTTGGGAAAACGGTGACTTTAGTATCATTTGCTAGGCCGTTATTCGTCGGCGTCGTGCCGGTGAAAACCGTGGTCGTTTCGTTGACGGCGTCGACGTTCCTGCGTTCGGCATTGCCCGCGAAAGTAGGGCCAACAACGTAGGGGTAAGCGGAGGTCCAATCCTCGTTCACGGTAGCGAAATAGGCGTAGGTGCCCTCCGGGTATTCCGGCGTGACGCAGAAGCGGCCGTTGTGCTCGTCGAGAAAGTCCGTCTGCTCTTCCGTCGGGGCCGTGTAGGCGTAGTCTTCGCGGTAGTAGCCGATGGGATAAGTAGCGTTCACGGCTGGACCGTCGTCGACATCGGTGCCGTCAGCGTGCTCGGTTCGGGCGGTAATATCACGCAGGGTGTAGCTGGACTTTATCCGAACGATCTCGCCAGTTCCATCCGTGTTTTCAAAGCCGTAAGCACCATAAATCGGAAAGCCATCGTAGGCGAAACCGATGAGGGGAGAATGCTCCGAAGCGTTAATTCCGTAAAGGCCTTCGGCGTCGTAAAGGTTACAGATTTCGGAGGTGACCTCTAGGTCCAACTTGAAGGCAGAAGGGTTCTGGTGATGGTGGTAATTGCCCATGGCGGGGTGGCCTTTGGAACAGTCAAAGCCTTCCCGCTCGGCGGGGATGGCGTCGCGGTTCCAGGCCTGGGTCGCCATGGGCCCTCCGGGGCATTGTGGGTTGCCCGGGCCACCGCAGGGAGCGTTGGTGTTGGGGTTCCAGGCTACGCCGTCGCGGTAGTCAAATAGTGCTACACCGTTGATGAAAAGGCCAATGTTGCCGCCGGTGGTAACGTCGGGCGTACCATCATTCATGGTTGGGTTGAGGGGGAGTTGGTAGAGGCCGTCCTGGTTGGCTGCCTGCGAAGGATTACCGTCGGGGAAAGGACCGGTAGGGTAGGCGGGGATGCCGGTGGCGGTGACGTAAACGAAGTCATCGGAGAACTCGATCTTCTGGCAGTTTACCAGGATGTTGTTCTCGATCAGGGTTGAATTTCCCTGTACGTAGTAGGTTCCTGTTTCAGTCGTGTTCTGGAGCCAGGACGTGATCGCTGGATTGGTTTGGGCGCTGGCGCAGGTGCAGAGGAGGGTTAAAAAGAGCAGGGATAAGATTGGTCGCATGGATGGGGGATTGATGGATATGATACGGGGGGAGGGAGCAAGCCCCTCCCGTACAGTTTTAGCAATGTTGGATGGTAGGGGCAGGACTTGCTCTTGCCCCGAATTGCATTGATGAATTTTATGGGGGCATCATCTCGGAAAGCCATGCCGCCTATCGAACACAAATTCCCGATCGTCCAGCGTCAGCAGGAAGGCGATCAAATCTGTTTGTTCGTTGGATGTCAGTGGCAGCGGGTTGTCAATCCGGGTTGTATAATGATTTAATACCTGTCGGAGTTTGCGGTACCTGCCGTCGTGCATATACGGGTAGGTAAAGCTTAAATTCCGGAGGCTGGGGATTTTGAATAGCAGGCTATCTGCCGGTAAGGTCGTGATCACCATCCGGCCGAAGTCGTTCAGTGTTGTGTCCACCGCTAAGCCATTGTTGGCAAAGGATTGGTTGGTAAACAGTGGTTCGGTGTGGCAGCTGTTGCAGTGTTGCTGGAACAATTGGTAGCCGTTGGTTTCTTGGTCGGAGAAGGTGTCTTGTTCCACTTTTACCTGGTCGTACTTCGCTCCTGCGGAGACGAGGGTAAGCTGGAATTGCGCTAGCGCCTGAAGCGTCCGCTGGCCGGTGACGAGACTGTCGCCAAAGGCCAGGTAAAACCGGCCAGTGTAAACCTCGTCTTCATTCAGTCGATCAACGACTTCGTTGATGCTACTACCCATTTCCTCCGGGTGGCTAAGCGGCGCCAGGGCCTGAAGGTCCAGGTTGTGGTGGGCGCCGTCGCGGTGAAACGAAGTCGACCAAGCCAGGTTGAACAAGGCCGGGGCGTTGCGCGTCCCGATGGCATCGCCGATGCCATGACTAAGGTCATGGTCCGTATGCGCAAAAGCGTTGAAGGGAGAATGGCAGGAGGCGCAGGCAATTGTTGAATCGGCCGACAAGGCTTCGTCGTAAAACAACTGCCGGCCAAGGGCGATGCCTTCTTCCGTCAGAGGGTTCGCCTCAAAATCATAGGCAGGTTGGGGGAAGTAAGCCGGGTGGCTTAGCTCTAAAGGTTGCAGGAAGGTGAAGGCGAGGCTACTGACCAGAAACAGGGCCAGCAGGACACCTT
>JBLIGS010000220.1:0-4936 GCA_047637095.1 Neolewinella sp.
TTGGCCCTGTTGCCTACTGTTTTATACTACGTAACGATTTACCAGCTAGGCGCGCCAGTTGGGAATATTGATGCCGGCGGCACTTTTGGGTCCTACCTGGGCTTGTCCTTTTTGGCCATGTCTTTTGTCGCCATCGGCCTATTCGCAAGCTCCTTGACGAGCAACCAAATCGTAAGTTTTCTACTAGCCTTAGCCCTGACTTTTTGGTTCTATTTTGGCTTCGACCTCCTGTCTGGATTACCCGTTTTTTACAGGAACGGAGAGGCCTTTATCCAGTCATTGGGCATGCAGGCGCACTTCCGTTCACTCGGTCGCGGCCTCATTGATAGCCGGGATGTGGTTTACTTCCTGAGCGTTACCGCCTTCTTTTTGCTGCTGACGGTTATTTCGTTAGAACGCCGTAAATGGTAACCTGTAGACGCTCCCTGCGGTCGCTTGTAGACGTTTCCCTGCGGTCGCTTGTAGACGTTCAACGGCTGCGTCGTTTTACTTGTAGACGGCCTGCGGCCTTGTAGGCTACCGCAAATGGCAGGCGACGTAACCAGTGCTGTAGTATTCTATTTAGTTCTGTTTTTCTCCCTTAGCTATGTGACCTGAAAAGGCCGCTTGCGGCCCTCCAACGTTCCAACGTGCGGAGCCTACATGGCCGCAGGCCGCCTACAAGCTGGCCGTAGGCTGCGTCTACAAGGGAGCACAACGACCTTCTACAAGGGAGCGAAGCGACTGTCTACAAGACCGCGAAGCGGTCGTCTATCTAACTATTTTAACTGCCGAAAATTCCATCCTTTCCCGCGAAACAACCCTCGCCCGAAGCACGTATGCCCCTGCTGGTAGCGATTCAAAGTGCAGCTCTGGGAAGTGGACACCGAAGCCATAAGTTTGCTCCGCAATCCTGGCTACCGGTCGGCCAACCATGTCGAACAAGACAAGGGTGATGTGGGCTGGCTGGTTTAGCGTAAGCTCCAAACGGCTATTGGCTGATACGGGATTGGGGAAAACCCGCATCGAAAGTTGGTGGCTGTGAGGAGCATCAGTGCCAGTATCAATCTCACCGAGGTAACCAATCCACGGCCGGGCCTGCTTGATGACCAGGGCGGCAGAGCTGTCAATTTTATACTCAATATCCATCCCGAAATCGCTGTTGTCGGCAGCGTTGTAGAGGCGACCGAATTCTGCGTGGATGACTTCCATATAATCTCGAAGGGAGTCAAGGTACTCAATGGTCAGGACTTGCTCGCCCGGAGGGGCGAGGTTGGACCGGCGGAGAATCTCATAGCCCGTTGGGCCAAAGCCATCGATGTCAATCAATATTTCCTCCGGCAAGGAAAACCCTTCCGGATTCGTTACCAAGTCTTCCCCAACCTGGGTATTAACGTAGTAGGTGCCCTCCGTATCATACACAGGGTCAATGGTTACGCCCACACCGTTGGCCACCTCCTCCTTGAAGTTGGGGTGGCAAAGCACACCCATGCCCACCTGCAGGTGATCTATCCGGAAAAACTCCCTTTCGGAGAAGGCCCGGAATGTCCACAGGCTAGCAAAGACTTCTTTGATGGTCTTACTGATGTGGCCCTCAGTTGTCTTGTGTGTCTTCGAATCGTAGAGACCTGCTCCGCTGAAGCGTGGCAGGTCTTCGTTGTTGGTGCTGGATCGACAGCGGATGTTGGTTCCCTCAGGGAAGCCGTTTTGCATCTCCGTGAAAGCATTGAACATCCATTCCGGAACATCACCGTCTTCGATGTCGTCTCTAAGGTCGTTCAACAGGGCTTCCTGAAGCTCGAAGTCGGAGAGGAAGGCGGGGTTGTCCAGCAGGGCCTGGGCTTGCTCATAGAAGCCGTTGTGCTTCATGTATTCGTCGTAGAAGTAGAGTGGGATACCAAAGCCGTCGGGGATGGTATGGAGGGGGAAGCCGAAGTCTCGCATAGTAGAGAGGTTGGCTGTTTTGGCGCCGAAGGCCGGCGCCTGCTCAAAACTTATGTCGTCCAGCGGGAAAATAAGGGTAACCGTGAGGTCTCGGTGTGGGACCTGGGTACTGTCTGGCCGGAGGGCGTCATACCAGTCATCAATTTCTTGCGGGCTAGCAGCTCGGATGGTATAACTATCTGCGTCGGCACGGTAGTAGACGTTCTGACCGATCAGGTCGAGGAAGTCGGGATCGTCCAGTGCTCCTCGGATGAAGGCGTTAGGGACGTTGTCCTGTAGGGCACGCAGGTTTACATGGGAAAGGGGAGTTTGAATGACGGTGGTGATGATGCCGCCGACTCTGGGCAAGTCGTTTGGGATGGTTTGGTAGACGACGATGTCTCGGGAATTTGGGCGTTCGCCGGGTTCCATTAATCGGAGACGACCAAAGCCTTCAGTCTGGTTCAGGGCTAGGTAATCAATGCCTTCATAGAGGTCCCCTTCTAGGAAGATGGGGATTCGGCTGTTGTCGAAGGCCGGCCGGTTAGCATTATAGATGTCCAGCGCCCTGCGGTGCAGGGGCAGGTAAGCGAGGTTGTTTTCCAGGAAGGGTAGGGTAGCGCCCAGTAACTCAAAGGTCTGTTCAATTATCTCGAAGGGGTACTGGTCGAATTGTTGGAATTGAAAGGTGTAGACCCCCGTTTCTCCACTTGGTGCGGTAACGGCGGGGTGGTAGACGAGTATGCCACGCATGTCTTCGAAGAAACTGTTGCCATTGGCCTGGGTGGGGATCCCGATGGCGTTGGCGAAGTGGACGTGGGCTTCGTGGGTGTTGGTGTTCATGAAGTAGACGCGCATCGAGTCTGGCTCATCATTGTCCAGGATGTACAGCTTGACGAACTTGCGGTCGGTAAGTGGATTGTTGTTGGAGGAAACGGTGGTGGTGAAGGCGAGGCTGTCGAAGGTTGCGGAGGTGTAGATACTGGCCGTGCCATCGTTGCGTTCAATTGGGATGACGGGATTGAAAGGGCTGGTTTCCGGAACGTTGGTGAATTCGGAGAGGTCGTCTCTGCCGTCGTTGTCTTGGTCGCCCGGCGCTGCGTCGGGGTAACGGCGGACGGTGTAGTCGCTAGCTGGCCTAGCGGCCAGCGCTTCGGTCAACACTGCTTGTCCAACTTCCCCTTGCACCAGCGCCCGCGCCCGATCCTGAGGACCAAATAATACGTAATAAAAGCCGGGCTCCGATGCCACCGTAACCAAAGGCGTACCTTTGTCGGACACCGCATAGTCAAGGATGGGAACCTCCTCCTGGGCAACCGCAAAAGTGGAAATAAACAGCAAGATGAGCAGTGGAAATCCTTTCATAGTATAAAGGTAACCCAGTAACAGATGACTAGTTCCAACAAATTATTACATTATTTGTCAGGGAGTTGTACAAAATGAATAATCTACTTACCTTTGCGCTCCGAAAATAACGAAGCAATGAAAAAAGGTTTGCACCCCGATACTTACCGTAAGGTAATTTTCCGCGATATTAACGCTAACGTATCTTGGCTGGGCCAAAGCTGCGCAAAGACACGTGACAATGACACGTTTGAAGATGGCAATGAGTACCCACTCATCAAGCTTGAAATCTCTAGCGCTTCTCACCCATTCTTTACGGGTAAGATGCAGTTTGTAGATACGGCTGGCCGTATTGACAAGTTTAACAAGAAGTTCGGCAAGACCCGTTTTGCCAAGTCTCTCGACGAAGAAATTGCTCCAGAAGCAGAAGTTGAGGCAGAAGCAACCCCGGAGGCAGAGGCTTAAACCCTTTCCTTTTCTTGCTTTTTAGAAGCCCGAAGCGAACATGGTTCGCTTCGGGCTTTTGAGTTTTTTTTGAAGGGCGAAGCTCTTGTCGAGTGACTACGCCACCCGCTGGGCGTCTGGCTGGTCCCCCGCTAAGGGTACTCGTCAAGCGCTCGCAACCCTCCAACGTCCGCAACCCGCAACCCGCAACCCGCATGTCTAACATCATCCTTTTCGACGGTGATTCCCGTGGTCACCTCCTTCCGCTTACCTACAGCCGGCCTGTTGCCAGCCTGCGCGTGGGGATTCTAACCATTCAAGAGAAGTGGGCGCGCCATCTCCGGATGCCTTCTTCTTTCCTGACGCAGGAGTATCTGGCAGACTTGTTCCCATTGGTCATCGCAGATAACAACCTGTTGATCAACGGTGATTTGTTGCCAACGCCGGAGATTGTGGCTTTGATACTGGACTTAAACCCTGGCCAGGCCTACCTCAAAAACGGCGAGTTACTCGCTGCCTGCCTTGACCGTACTGCCGTTGAAGAACTGTCTAAGGACGAGGACTTCGGCGAAATCGCCGCCTTCGAACTAGAAGACCAACCCTTGTTTCGGGTTACTGCTCCTGGCGACATCTTCGGCCTTAACGACCTCGCGCTGCGCGATGACTTTGCCCTCATTACAGCTGGCAGAAAGTCTCAGCCGTTACCGCCTTCGAATACCTTGATTGGCCCAGTAGAGAACCTCTTCATCGAAGAAGGCGCTCGGGTAGAAGCCTGCATCATCAATACAGAGGACGGTCCCGTTTACTTTGGTAAAGACTGTGTTATTCTAGAGGGCTGCATGCTGCGCAGCCCCTTGTCCGTAGGGGAGGGCGCTGTCATTAAAATGGGGGCAAAGATTTACGGTGCAACGACTTTAGGGCCTTCCACTAAGGTTGGCGGCGAAATCAACAACGTTGTCTTTTACGGCAACTGCAATAAAGGCCATGATGGCTTCCTTGGCAACGCTGCTATCGGCGAATGGTGTAACATAGGTGCAGACACGAATTCCTCTAATCTGAGGAATGACTACGGTGAAGTGCGCGTTTGGTCTTATCCCGAAGGGCGCTTTGCCAAAACGGGCAAACAATTCCATGGCCTAATCATGGCGGACCATGCTAAAACCGGCATCAACACAATGTTTAATACAGGAACGGTAGTTGGCTTTTCTACCAACGTTTTCGGCGAAGGCTTCCCCCGGACCTTCAT
>JBLIGS010000221.1:0-4929 GCA_047637095.1 Neolewinella sp.
CTTCTTCATCCGGTTGCGAACGGCCTCCGGGCCATCACCGTCAACGGGACTGAGGTTTTCCGTATCAGCGTGGTTTACCAAAATGCGACCAAGGTAAAACAGGCCGGCGAACCAGGAGACAAAGCCAACAACGTGGAGGGCTTTGGCGAAGAGAATGAAGCTTCCGTACATATTGCAAAAGTAGTGGTAGAAAAGGTCTGGCCGGTCCGGCGAAGGTCAATTTACTGTAGGTTAATTCTAGGCAAAACCAACGTTATAAACACCGCTTCAATATCTCTACTGCTGCGGTGATCTCTGCTTCATTCATAGAAGCGAAGCCTAACCTCGTGCCGTTTAGGTTGCCTTTGTATTGGCTTCCGTCGGAGAAACTAAGCCCCTGGTTAAAGGCTTTTTTGCTTGCTTTGGCAAGGTCAATTTCTTGGGCGAAGCGGGTCCAGATGGCCATGCCCCCGTCGGGTACACGAAAGTCGACTTTGTCTCCCAGTTGTTCGTGTAGGCATTGGGCCAGGTGATCGCGGCGGCGTTGGTAGAGGCCGCGGGCGCGGCGTAGGGAACGGGGTAGAACCTCCAGGCGGAAGAGTTCCAGCACGGCGTGTTCAAGGGCTGGATCTCCCTGGCGGTCAACGATGCGGCGTAGGCGGGTTAGTTGTTCGATGAGTGCGGGTTCGCCAACGAGGTAGCCCAATCTAAAAGCGGGAGAAATTGCCTTAGTGAAGGAGCCAGCGTAGAGTAGCCGGCCGTCGTGGCGGGCGCTGGCCAACGGCATGATCGGGACGTTTCCGTAGTGAAAGTCAAAGTCGTAGTCGTCTTCGAAGACGAATAGGTTGTGCGTCCGGGCCAGCTCCAGTAGGCGAATCCTGCGGGCGGCGGGCATGATGACCGTTGTTGGATATTGGTGGTGCGGCGTCAGGTAAATCATCCGGACGTCGTGTTGCTCCAGCAACTCTGCAACGTGATCGGTATCAAGGCCTTTGTCATCAATTCTGGCCTCCAGTAGTTCGGCGCCGTGGTAGCGGATGGAGTTGTTTCCGTTGTGCCAATTGAGTTCGGGGACGATGACTTTGTCTCCAGGTTTCACCAGCGCCGTAAGGCAGATATGGAGGGCGTGGGTAACGCCGCGGGTTAAGAGGATGTGGTCAGGGCTGACCATTAGTCCGCGCGTATCACCCAAGTAATCTGCCAGTGCTTGCCGGAGGGGAAGAAGCCCCTGGGGCGAGGTGTAGCCGAGGCGGTGGTATTGGTTGCCGCGCCGGAGGGCGCTTTTCCAAGCCCGTTCTAGTTCCGTTAGGGGAATGAGTCTGGGGTCGGGTAAACCGTCGTCGAGGTGATATTGCAGGTGGGTGACCGACTCCTCGATTTTGAGATAATTCGGCAGTTGAATGGGCAGTTTTACGGGAGCCTTATCCATTCCAGGGATGGCGACGAGGACTTTGGCGTCCATATCTGGCAGGTCAGTGGAAACGAAGGTGCCACGGCCTTTGGCGGTATAGATCCAATCCTGCAATTGTAGTTCTTCATAGGCCTGGACAACGTTCTTACGGTGGACGCTGAGCCGGCTGCTGAGCTGACGGCTGCTGGGCAGCCGGACGCCGGGCTGTAGATATCCCCGCTGAATTTGCTCAATGAGCGATTCCGTTATTTGACGATATAAAGGGGTGCCGTTGGAGCGTTGGAGCGTGATTGGGCGAAGCATTCAGTGGACTACTTGTTTTGCCAACATTGGGGCCGCAAAGGTAGTCCATCAAAGCTATAATTTTGGGAATCCTAAGGGAAATGTCTTTTGCTGACCGAGTAATGTCGGTCAGACATCATACTGCCCGATATTCCCTTCTACAAAGGGCGGTATTCATTTTTCAAAACCACCATTCCATGCCTACATCTTCAGATCGTACCGTTCCTTCCCGTTACCCAAAACGTGGCCACCACGATCCAGCAACTATCAATCCCATCCTCGACGAGGCCTTGTTTTGTACGATGAGTTTTATTTGGGAGGGTCGTGTACGAAGCATCCCGCAGTCCATCGTCCGGTTGGATGATGCGGTTTACTTCCACGCCAGTGTGGGCAGTCATTTTTTCCGTAGTCTGGCCCAGCTTAATGAGGTCTGCATTACCGTTACGCTTGCGGACGACATCGTTGTTGCCAAGTCGGCGTTTGACCACTCGGTCAATTATCGATCGGTCGTCCTTTGGGGCAAACCCGAAGTCATTGACGCGCACGACGAGAAGTACGCTGCCTTCAAGCAGTTGACGGAAAAAATGGTCCCCGGCAGCTGGGACTACCTGCAGCCGATGACGGATAAGGAAATGGCCAAGACGCTTGCGATCAAAGTGCCGATTTCGGAAGGTTCGGCGAAGGTTCGGCAGGGGCCGCCCTCCCCTTCTGGCGACGAAGAACCGATTTGGACGGGGTTGATTCCGATTAAACCGCAGCGAGGAGCTCCGATGGCGGGACCGGAGGCGGAGGGTATTGAGCTGCCCGAGCATTTGAAATAGGGTGAGGCCGTACGGGATTTGGGCGCGGACGCAGGTGCAGGGTTAGGAGTTAGGAGCTAGAGGCTAGGAGTTAGAAGTTAAGTACCCGATCAGAAAGAACTACTCTTTAAAATAGTGCGCCTCGGCTCCGGACTTGGTTTTAGGACATGGTTCTTTTTGCTTGAATACTTAGGAGCTAGTGGGCCAGCCAGTCAATAAGCTTAATGTTCATACCTCTCTACTCATGACTTTCGTCTCTCGCCTTTCCCCTCAAGACTACCGCCTCTCGCCTACGCTTTCTCTCACCTTCATCCCCTTTTTTGCCATAGTTGTAAAGTCATCATAACCATCCCCAAATCCCCGGCGGGTTCGGTGGATCCAGAATTTATTGGAGAGGGGCTGGCCGAAGGCAGCCTCAACGGCATCGCGGCCCATGACGAAGCCAATCATTCCGCCCCAGGTGGCGGTAGGGTTATCGCTGTCCCAACCACAGAGGGTACCGATTTTGATGGTCTCTTTTAGGTCTCCCTCTCCGTAGAAGAGGCTGATGAGGGATGCGGCGAAGTTGATGCCGGCTGCGAAGCAGCCGTTGCAGTAAATGTTTTGGCTGGTTATGTCATAACCATCTGCTTGGTCCACCTGGTAACGGCGGTAGACTTCGTCTCGGCATTGCTCCCAGGGAGCACCGGATTCGTACTGGGAAAGAACGAAGTCGTACATCTCGGAGGGATAATCGCCGGGTTTCAACACCGACCTTGCTCTTTTAGCCATTCCCAGCACCTGCGGCCCCGCCAAAACGCCCCGCTCCTGCCCTGCAGCCAATGCATACATCACGACGTTAAACCTTGCAATCTCCGCTGCTTCATGGTTGGCAGACGTTCGGATCGGCAACTCCGCCATCCGCAACGCCAGCTCCGGATTTCCCGGAGCGTACAGCCCAAAAATCTCCGTCGTCAGCTGCGCATCAATCATTTCCCAATGCTCGTTCCGGTCAACGGCCGAAGTCATGGGCGGCAAAACGCCCTCCCCCATTAGGTCGTACGCCCGCTGGTTGCTGACCCAGAGATAATTCTCTTCCTCCGGCCAAATGTGCTTCAGCCACCCGGCCGCAATCTGTTCTCCAGAAAGGAAAGCCGTGTCGTGCTCCAGCAATAATTCCTGGTAAATATATTCGATATCAGTATCGTCGTCCGCTCCCCAAACGGAGTCCTCGGGCACCAACACAAAGTCAATAACCGGTGATATTTTACTGACCGTGTCGCCCGACCAAATATTAGGTTCATCCTCCCCTCCCCAATTATCCCTGGTGTAAAACGGTCCTGTTTTGATCTCCCCAACATCTCCAATTTTATCCATTTCTGTAATCAACCCGGTCCAATTGGCAACGCACTGCGCCAGCCAAAAGCCAGCGAATTGGTCTTCGCCGATTTGTGGATCGATCGCTTTTTCCTCGGAAATTTTCGACTCGGGGGAATTGCAAGAAAATAAGAATAGAAGAAGTAGGCAGATGCGGTTCATGGTGGAAAGATAGGCCTATGGCAGGAAGGAGCTAGCCCCACTAGGCTATTCGGGGAAATAAAAAAACGGGAGGGGCGAGCCCCTCCCGTACAATACTAGCTAATATTTTTCAAAATGCGTTCGCTTCGCGAACGCATTAGCTTTCTTACTCCTTCACTACTCGGGTGGTCTTCTGCGCGCCTTGCGCTGATACCGTCAGCAAGTAAACGCCCTTTGCCAAGCCAGCGAAGTTGATTCGTTCATTGCCTCGATTATTCGTTGCCTGCCGAAGTTGGCGGCCGAGCACATCGGTCAGGGCGTAGTCGTAATCACTCAGATCGGTGGTGATCGTAAGCTGATCTGATACCGGGTTGGGGTAAATGCTCAGTCGGCCATCCAGCGCCGTTTCGTCGGTCGAGGTTGGTGTTTCACTAATGGTGTTGACCTCCATTTGGTCGAAGTAGAAACCGTCGCCGGTTACGCCACCATCGGATAAGATGTAGAGGCGCACCTGGATCCGTTGGCCGAGGTAATCCGAGAGCGAAATGCTTTCCTGCACCCATTCGTCCTGGCGACCATCGTAAACAGGTTCACCATCGGCGGCAATCTGGTTCTGCACGCCCGTCTTTGTAAACCGGCCACACTGTGGCACCCAGTCACCGCTGCCTTCTACAGCGATCTGGAGTTGTACCCAGTCGTAGCCACCTTCAATGTCCCAGCGGGCAAAAAAGTCCAAATTGGCATCAATGAAGTCTTCGCCAGTCAGGTCAATTACTTCGTTGAATTCGATGAAGTCGTTGCGGCCGTTTTCGTAGTCTCCATCCGGAGAGTCCGTGATGGATGTTGACGGAGAGCTTGGGTGGAAAACAGTGTTGCTGATGCCCCAGGTATCCGTTGTCCAGTTGTCCAGGTTGTCTATAGATTCCGTCAGGAAATTTTCACTTATACCATAGGTTTTCG
>JBLIGS010000222.1:0-4810 GCA_047637095.1 Neolewinella sp.
ACTTACTGCACTAGCAACGCTTCCTGTAACCCTGAGCTCCTTCACCGCTCAGGCGATGGACAAGCAAGTGGCACAGTTGAATTGGACAACGTCAACTGAAGTTAACAGCAGCCATTTCCTGGTACAGCGTAGCGCCGATGGTGCTGTTTTTGAAACCATCGGCAGCATTGCAGCCGCAGGTAACAGCGACGCCTTCAACCGCTATAACTTCGCAGACGAGCAAGCCCTGATCGGCAACAATTTCTACCGGTTGGAGCAGCTTGACCTAGACGGCAGTGCCGTCTTCAGCAATACCCTTCTTGTGCAATTTACCGCAGAGACAGGCTTTAGCGTTAGCCCTAACCCTACAGCAGATTACCTCCGGCTTTCAGTTATCCCTGAAGGACCGGTGACAGTGTTCAGCGCAGATGGCCGAGCAATGAAGAACCTCGTTCGCACCAATGGTAACCAGTTGGACGTTAGCCTGCTGAAGCCGGGGCAGTACTGGATTCGTGTAGGCGAAGAGACGGTGCCGTTTACCAAGCACTAAAACATACTCTGCACCCGCGTCCGCGCCCGTACAATAGATGAGAAAATGAGCTTCCACATATGGGAGCTCATTTTCTTGTTAAAGTACTACGTTCTTGAAAAGGATATAAAAGCTACCTTGCAAGCCTAACCTAACGATCATGACAAACAAGCAACAAATCCTCGTCGAACGTCCAGTGGGCATGCCAAACGCTGACACCTGGAAACTCCAGGAAAGTGCCGTAGCTGAGCTAAAAGACGGAGAAGTACTAATTAAGAACCACTACGTTTCGCTTGATCCTGCGATGCGGGGCTGGATGAACGACGTCCGTTCCTACATCCCTCCGGTGGATCTTGGCGACGTCATGCGCGCAGGTACTATTGGCGAGGTCGTTGCTGTAAACAACCACCCAAAATACAAGGTCGGTGACGTACTGACAGGTTGGGGTGGTGTCCAGCAATACTCCGTGACCAACGGAGAAAACTACTACCCGGTAGATACAAACCTGGCACCAATGCCAATGTACATCGGCACGCTGGGCATGCCTGGAATGACGGCTTATTTCGGCATTCTGGAAGTTGGTAAGATTAAGGAAGGCGACGTTGTTTTGGTCTCCGGCGCAGCCGGAGCGGTAGGCAGTGTTGTTGGCCAGATTGCCAAAATAAAAGGTTGTAAGGTTGTCGGTATTGCCGGCGGCGCTGAAAAATGCCAGTACCTGATCGATGAACTTGGCTTCGACGGAGCCATTGATTACAAGAACGACAACATCAACGAGGGCATTAAAAAACACTGCCCCAAAGGCATCGATGTCTACTTCGACAATGTTGGTGGAGAAATTCTTGACGCGGCCCTAGCTCGCCTGCGGATGCACGCCCGGATCGTGATCTGTGGAGCAATCTCACAGTACAATAACACCACGCCTATAAAAGGCCCCAGCAACTACATGTCCCTACTCGTTAACCGTGCGACCATGCAAGGCATGGTGGTGATGGATTACGCCCCAAATTACCGTGATGCGGCCAAGCAAATGGGCATGTGGATGATGGAAGGCAAGCTGAAGAGCAAGGAAGACATCTACGAAGGCATCGAGAATTTTCACGATACTTTTAAGCGATTGTTCTCGGGTGAGAAGAAGGGAAAGTTGGTATTGAAGGTTATTGAGGACTAATTCTTCAGTTGTTTTAGCCGATTAACAGCCTTTCCATTCTCGGGATTTAGCGCTAAGGACTTCTTGGAATTCAGGATGGCTTCTTTGCTGTTGCCTGCGAAGAAATGTACTTCAGCTAAGCTGTCGTACAAGTTTGCTGATTCCGGAAACAGCGTTACTGCCAGATCATGAACCTTAATACCAAAATCGGACGTTTCCGGATTCAAGCCAAGCTGTAAGCCGAGGTTATTGAATTTCCATTCCTGAAAGCTGAGGGATGGCTGCTCCTGCTTTAGCTTTTGGTAAAGGGTTGGAAAGGTGCTGGTAGGACTGCTTTGCTGCCAGGTCATTAAAATCGTTGAAGGGGAAGAAATCGAACGGCTTAGCGAAGTTCTGTCGATAGGTGCTTTCGTTTTGCCACCATACCGTCCGAGATGCATGAAGTTGTAACGTCCGTGAAGGCAAAGCCAAAGATCGAATAGGTCAAGTAAAAAACCTTGTTGCCATGCGCCAACGTCGTCCATTTGTTGTATAATTGAAGACGTGAGGGCGCGAGTCTTCGTAGGGCAAGTCATATCAAGGTTGTGTAGTTACTACCAAGATAAGGGCTTGCCCGCTTTTACAACTACGAGGCCGTTTTTACGCCAAAATCACTACGGACCATTGCCTTAAGTACTCGGACAAAATTAATAAGCCAACATGCGCCTCCCCTACTTTTACAATCTTCCGCTAGCGTTGATTCCAACCTTCTTTATTTCGTCTGTTTCCTGGACCGTATCATTTGGTATTGGCTCTTGGAATATGAATAGAACCATTAATTGGGGCTGGCCGGGTTTGACCCCTCAAAACTATCTATACGTGAGTTTTGCGCTTACATTCATTCCCGCTTTTTTCGTTGCTGGATATTTCATATTCCAGTTCATTAAGCACAAGGAAGTAAAGCTATTTCCAGCAATAGGAATTCTAATGATCATGACCTTGTTAAGTTTTGCACTTCCGCACTTAGTTCATCCCTAATTCCCTACCATTTTCGACATCTGCCATCGACGTTCCCTAGCCGACCAGTTCATCCAGTGCCTTTGTTGCACGATCAAAACTGAAGGAGGCCATCACATCGTCCAGTTTCCCGCTAATCCGTTCATTACCTAGGTTACCAAGGCTACCGAGGTGGGTGTGCTGGAGGTCAGTGGGCGGCACGAAAGTGCCGGCTTCGATGTCTCGGCCGACCTGCATGTAGGCATCGCGGAAGGGAATGCCTTCCAGGACGAGGTTATTCACTGCCTCGACGCTGTAGAGGAAGGTGTATCTCGGGTCGGTAGGGAGTTCTTGGGCGCGGACGCTGGTGCGAGGTAAGGCATAAAGAGCAATGTCCAATCCATCTTCCAGCTGATCTAGGGCAGGGAATATTGCTTCTTTCAGTAGTTGGAAGTCGCGGTGATAGCCAGAAGGCAGGTTGGTCGTTAATTGGCTTATTTGAGTTGGCAGCGTCTGCAAAAGGTTACAACGTCCACGGAGCAATTCAAACACATCGGGGTTTTTCTTGTGCGGCATAATGCTAGAGCCTGTGGTAAGTTCTGGCGGTAGCTGGAGGAAGCCAAAATTTTGGCTGCTGTAGAGGCAGACATCCATGGCCATTTTGCCAATGGTTTGGGCGAGGCCGGCGATGGCGAAGGCAAGGACCAATTCGGTCTTCCCCCGTCCCATTTGGGCGGCAACGACGTTGACGACGGGTGAGGCGAAGCCGAGCAGCTCTGTTGTCCGGTCCCGGTCAAGCGGAAAGCTGGAGCCGTAGCCAGCCGCAGAACCCAACGGGTTCTGGTTCGTAACATCGTAGACACTTTTGAACATCCTCAGGTCATCGATCAAGGCTTCGCCGTAGGCGCCAAACCAGAGGCCGAAGCTGGACACCATCGCAACCTGGAGGTGGGTGTAGCCGGGGATGAGTTTTTCTTTGTGTTCCTCGCTTAGCGAGGTGAGCGTCCGGCTTAGTTCTGCCGTCCGTTCTACGATTCCTTGAATCCGGTGACGGAAGTAAAGGCGGAGGTCCACCAAGACCTGGTCATTGCGGCTTCGGCCACTGTGTATTTTTTTACCATCATCGCCAAGGGCCTCGGTCAATAGCATCTCTACCTGACTGTGAACATCTTCCACCCCGTCTTCAATGACGAAGTCCCCGGCCTGGGCCACCTTATACAGCTCCTTCAACTTTCCCTTGCACCTGCGTGCAGCGCCCGCATCCAACAACCCCACTTCCTCTAGCATGGTCACGTGCGCCAGCGAGCCCAGGATATCAAATGGTGCTAATTCGAGGTCGAGCTCTCGGTCCCTACCAACGGTGAAGTCGGCAATCTTTTGATCGAGGTCGTAGTCTTTTTCCCAGAGTTTGGTAGCCATGGCGAGTTGCGGATTAGGGTTAGTAGAGTTGCGGATTACCGTCGTTGCAGGGTTGCAATCGTTACGGGAACACAAACATCGAAAAGAAACGGGGGAATACCGGGTGTTCGTTTACCTCATTCTCCAGTTGCCAATATCTCTACGAAAGTAGTTTCAAGTCAAACTCAAACCCAGGTAATACATCTTCGCCAGTAACTATCCGATCCAGGGGTGTGACTAATTCCACAGAGCGGTCTGCCCGATAAATCCAGAGCCGGTCAGCATCAACATCTATCAGCCAAGCTAATTTGACACCGTTTGCAATCCAAGCTGAACGCATTTTTTCTTCGGCATCTTTTAGCCTGTCCGTTGGAGAGATAATTTCCACAATGAACTCAGGAACAATAGGAGCGAAATGACGGAGATCTTCATCCGTGAAACTGGAAAGTTGCTCGTCTGAAACGTAGCTTGCGTCAGGAGATTTCACCGAAGTATCCGGAAGGCGAAACCCAGTGCTACTACTCAGCGCTTTCCCTCCGTTTTTCCGTGCATACAGACCTAGATCAATGCTTATTTCGTTTTCACGGTTACCGCTTACAAAAGATACTGGGGACATAATAATTAGGGTTCCATCCGGTTCTCGCTCAATAACAAGTTCAGGATTAGCGAAGCAAAAATTTTCGAATTCCTGATTCGTCATCTTACGAGCATAAGATAGCGGCGTACTCGCATCCGGCAATTCTAACTGCATTGTGTACATAAGGAGAGAATTTGTTATGGTA
>JBLIGS010000223.1:0-4791 GCA_047637095.1 Neolewinella sp.
GGAACCTCGTCTCCCATCAACATGGAGAACACCCGGTCAGCTTCAGAGCTTTCAGAGATGGTTACCTGCTGCAGCATCCTTGTATCCGGGTCCATGGTGGTTTCCCAAAGCTGATCGGCATTCATCTCACCAAGGCCCTTGTAGCGCTGGACCTTAACCGAGCCATCGTCTTCGTGGCGGCTGAGGCGGGTCATGGCTGCTTTGCGTTCTTCTTCGTCCCAGCAGTATTGGAATTGCTTGCCCCGGCGAACCTGGTAAAGCGGCGGCTGGGCGATGTAAACGTAGCCTTCGTCCACCAGCTGGTGCATATAGCGGAAGAAGAAGGTGAGGATCAGGGTAACGATGTGACTACCATCGACGTCCGCATCACACATGATGATGATCTTGTGGTAGCGCAGCTTTTCGATGTTCAAAACCCGTTCACCGTACTTCCCTTCTTCAATGCGGACACCGAGGGCGGTAAACATGTTCTTGATCTCCTCATTCTCGTAGATCTTGTGCTCCATGGCCTTCTCCACGTTGAGGATCTTACCCCGTAGTGGAAGGATGGCCTGGAAGGTCCTGTCTCTGCCCTGCTTGGCGGTTCCGCCAGCCGAATCTCCCTCCACGAGGTAGATTTCGGAGGCAGCGGCGTCTTTGCTGGAACAGTCAGCCAGTTTACCTGGCAGGCCGCTACCTGTGAGGACGTTCTTCCGCTGAACCATCTCGCGCGCTTTGCGCGCGGCGTGGCGTGCCGTTGCGGCAATGATAACCTTGTCAATGATCCGACGGGCTTGGACTGGGTTTTCTTCCAGCCAGTGACCAACGGATTCTCCGACACAGCGGCTAACGATGCCCGTCACCTCACTGTTACCCAGTTCTCCTTTGGTCTGTCCCTTGAACTGTGGCTCAGGAACCTTCACGGAAATTACGGCAGTCAAACCTTCGCGGAAATCTTCGCCCGCGATTTTGAACTTCAGTTTTTTGAACATCCCGTTGTCTTCACCGTACTTGGTGAACAGGCGGTTCACCGCTCGGCGGAAACCGTTGACGTGGGTACCGCCTTCGCGGGTCTTAATGTTGTTAACGAAGCTGTACAAATTCTCTTGGTAGGTCGTGTTGTACTGCATCGCGACTTCCACTTCTACGTTGTCCTCCTTGGATTTAACGTAGATAGGCTTGTCAATCAGGTCAGGCTTGCCCTCGTCCAGGTACTGGACCATTTCGGCCAGGCCGCCTTCGCTGTAGAAATCTTTACGGAGGAAACTACCGTCGTCCTCTTTCTTGCGCTCGTCCGTCAGGCTGAGCTTCAAACCGCTGTTCAGGAACGACAGTTCCTGCATCCGTGTGGCTAGGGTATCAAAGCTGTAGACGGTCGATTCAAAGATCGTCGCATCTGGCGTGTAGGTTATCGTTGTGCCGGTATGGTCAGATACTCCGATCTCCGTCACTTCATTCTGTGGAATACCCTCGCTGTATTCTTGCATGTAGGTCTTACCATCACGGTTTACCTTGGCTTGCAAATAGCTACTTAGGGCGTTCACACAGGATACACCTACACCGTGAAGACCACCGGATACTTTATAGGTGTCTTTGTCGAACTTGCCACCGGCGTGAAGTACCGTCATGACGACCTCAAGTGCTGACTTTTGCAGCTTCTTGTGCATCCCAACGGGGATGCCCCGTCCGTCATCGGTTACGGCGATGGAGTTGTCTGGTTTGATGATAACGTCGATGGTGCTACAGTAACCTGCAACGTGCTCATCGATGGAGTTGTCAACAACTTCCCAAACCAGGTGGTGGAGGCCTTTGGTATCGGTGCTACCGATATACATCCCCGGGCGTTTTCTTACGGCTTCGAGACCTTCTAGGGCCGTAATATTATCCGCACCGTACTCTTTCTTTGGTGCTTCATTTTTGTTTTCTGCCATGAGAGCAAAAGTACGAAAAAAGTGCCACAAAACATAGTGTTTTGGGGCCTGTCTGGAGCGCTGCCAAACAACTTGCCTTTAACCCGTTTTTCTGAGGCTTTGGGGCCTCTTTGGTAGGCTCAGAGGGGGCCGCGGACGCGGGTGCAAAGGGTGGTTGAAAAGCAAGGGCAAGGACTTGTTGTCCAAGTGGGAAGCGAAGCTTCCACAAGTCTGCTTTTCGAGCGGAGCGAGTGTAGTAAAGCCCGGAGTAGCTTTGATTTTCAAGCCCATTATCCCTTCTTCAAAACCCTGCTTCTTTAAAACCTTCTTTGCACACGTTCGGCTTCGCTCAGGTGTGCGCCTGCGTCCGCGCCAAATCACCCCAGCCAACCAGCCACCATAAAGCCGAGATAAGTCCCCAGTCCATTGCCCAATGAACCGACGAGGATACCCGGCAAATACAGGTCCATCCGGTCAAGACTTTTCGCCAGTGCCAGTGCCGACGAAGAGCCACCGATATTGGCCTGGGAAGCCACGGCGGCGGTGTCCCAATCGAGTTTGCCAATGGCCGCTACGCCGAAAACTACGGCGCCGTGTACGACCACGATGGTTACTACCAGCGCTAGTAGCCGCCAAGCCAACACGCCAATTTGCCCCAGTGCTGCCAACTCGCAAAACGCACCGATGACGGCCAGAAAAAGATACACACAGAACAAGCCGATGACCTGGCCTCCCGCTAGGCGATGGAAGACCGGGAATTGCGCAAGCACCAGTGCAATGGTCGTCAGGATAAGGATAGAAGGGACCATTAGACCCATCCCGCTGAGCCAACCAGCCAGCAATTGGGACACAAACAAGGCGCCCAGCCCAACGCTGAGCAGTACGCCCAGTGAGATGATGCTGATACTTTCGTACTCCCTTTCCACATTCTCCGGCACCAGAGCGGCGACCTTCTTTTTGGTGCCGACGGCGCGACGCAACAACATGGGAACAGCCAGGGTCACCACCATCCAGATGGCCGTAATGATATTGTCTACGGCAGTCATTCCGGCGTAGAGGGCGCCCTGCTGCATCATGTTGTAATGAATGGCCACTGCGTTGAAGTTGACGCTGCCGCCAGAATACGTCCCCGTGAACATCCCGCTGATGGCTGGGTACAGGTTACCGAAGTGCGTCGCTCCGTCGATCAGCCACATGCCAGCTAGTACGCCCAGGACGGTACCGGTACTTCCCATCCCAAATAGGAGCAGCATCGGTGCTCCAGCCTTGCGAATGCTGGCCAGGTTTACGTCCAACAGCAGGTAAAAGATCGAGAGTGGAGCCAAGTACTTGAAAATACCGGTGTACACCACCGAGCCTTCCGAAGCGGATGGGAGCAGGCCTACGTTGGCAAGTATGGCGACGAAAAGGATGACCACCAGGGCAGTTCCCAGGTGTTTCAAAAAGGTCCGTTTTACAAGCCATTCGGAAACGACTACGCTGAGGCAAAGAATGGTGAGGACAAATAAGGGGGAAGAGAGCATGGCCTAAAGCTACGGAGGAGAGGAGAAATAACGACCGTAGGCAGATCGTAGTTAGTAATTGAATGAGACAATAAGAGAGCGCCCCTCTCTACTACAACATCTGCCTCCATCCGCCTCCAACGTCTGGCCCTCCACCGAATAAATTCGGTGCTAAATTATAAAGTCCTTCAGACTGCAACGTTGAGCTACTGCAACATCTGCCTCGCCTCTGGCCTCTTTACTTTCTACTTAAAATCCTTCATCGCCCTATCCAACTGCCGCTTATTGTCCCGTTGCTTAATCGTATCCCGCTTGTCGTAGTTTTTCTTACCCTGCACCAGCACAATCTCCAGCTTCGCAATGTCCCGATCGTTCAGGTACAAGCGATAAGGGACGATGGTGAAGCCTTTTTCCTTGGTCTTCTTCAGCCACTTGTTGAGTTCCTGCTTTTTAAGCAGGAGCTTCCTCGTCCGGCGTTCTTCGTGGTTGTGAACATTGCCTTCCTTGTACTCCCCAATGTAAAGGGACCGTACAAACAGTTCTCCATCCTGAAACACACAGTAAGAATCCCGCATGTTCACCAGCCCGCTCCGGATACTCTTGATCTCGGTGCCCAGAAGCATAATGCCAGCCTCCATCACTTCCAGGAAGTGGTACTCGTGCTTGGCTTTACGGTTGACGTATTCTTTTTTATTTTCCTTAGACATGGCTGCGAAGGTACGGTGGTTAGTGGAGTGGTTGGGGCTTTATGTAATGCGTGGGGAGGTAAGAAAGTTCCGGTTTGGTCCACTAGTACTCCTTCCACTTCTTTAACAAAATTGTCTCTACCCCACTCCCCTCAACCTTTGTCGACACCTCCCCAAAATTTGGTGCCCGCCACTTAGACGGTGCCTCCCTGCCGAAGCCGTAGGGTTCGGTGGGTACGCCCATGAGGTTGGTGTCTAGCTTTCCGTTGTCGTTTAGGTCGTGGAAGGCGGCAAGGACGTAATTGCCGGTTTCCGGCAACGTGATGTCCAGGGAAACGGTGCCGCCGCCCGTTGGGCGAACCGCCGAAGCAATCGTCAACCCATCAGCGAAGCCTTCTTCGCAGTCATAAACCGCCACGTGAAGGTTGCCGGATTTTTCCACAGAAGTCGTAATCGTCAACGTAACCGTTGGCGGGGTAGGAGTAACCAGGAGCAGGGATAAAAGAACTAAGAGATGCATTCTGCAGAATCGTTTGTCAGACTACTAACGTTGATTCCAGACCTTTCGTAAGTTAAGCAACCGTTAGAATAGTGTTAAAAGCGGAATGCCTGTTTTCATACCGGGTGCTCTTTTTGGGTTAGACCCTAGGGGGTCAGGATAAAGCAAGGCCCTTCAAAAGTGAGAAGCATTTAGCAATCAGTATTTAGCATTTG
>JBLIGS010000224.1:0-4783 GCA_047637095.1 Neolewinella sp.
CCGGGCAGCTGGCGGAGGTGGTATTCGCGGCCCCAGAAGCAGCCGGAGCCGAGGTGGAGGGTGGGCATGGGGATTGGTTCTTTGGTTTGTTGGTCTTTTAGGGCAAAGGCATCAAAACAATACTTGGGTTAGACAGGCTGAAGTCGCCGCCCGACACATTATGAGCGACCGGCTTAATTTTATCCGAATACGTGGCGGATGGGGCGTCGCTCGTAGTTTCCCATCCCTAAGTGACCGAGTCAACTATAAATCCAGCTGTCCTTACTCTCCAGCTTCCAGCTTCTCCCGGTTAATAAACTTAAGCGACAGGCTATTCACACAGTGCCGGGTATTGGTGGGCGTAAACCGTTCGCCTTCGAAGACGTGGCCGAGGTGGCCACCACAGTTTTCACAGAGGATCTCGATCCGGCTGCCATCGGCGTCGCGGTCTTTACGGACGGCGCCGGGGATTTCGTCGTCGAAGCTGGGCCAGCCGCAACCGCTGCTGAATTTGTTTTGGCTGTCATACAGCGGTGCATCGCACCGCCGGCAAACAAATACACCGTCGACTTTAAAATTATTAAACTCATTGGTGAAAGGCATCTCGGTGCCTTTGTTAACGATGACGTGCGATTCTTGGGGCGTGAGGGGATTGTAATTTTCTGGAGTCTTCATAGGGAGGAAACGCCAGCGGGAATAATCTGGTTTAAAGGGCTAGCGAAGAAGCCCGAAAAGCCATAGCGGAATCCGGTTCCCAAACCCTACGTCTATATCATCTAAAACCCGATATGCATTGGCCTGACCGGCAATCTGCTTATTCGTCTTGTTCCTTCCTCCTACTTCGAAGACGTAATCGTCCGTCATGAAATCTCCACTCTTGGCATATCCTAAGTCGACGCCGGAGGTAGTGAGGGCGTTGTAAAAGAAAGTCTCCCTCAGTGTGCCTACGCTAGGTTCACTTACGGGTAAGGCATAAAGCAAATTGGTGTTGTCTAAATAGACCTTCTCTGGCTTCTGTGTCCTGATAATTCCCCTTACTTGCCTTGGAAGTAAGCCGATTAACTGCGCCTGGTGTAAGTAGTAAAAGTACTCCTGGACAGTTGCTCTGTTTGTTCCCAGAAATTCCGCCAACTTGCTCATATTTGGTTTGTAAGGAACACTCTCGGCAATGGCCACCAGCATTTTTTTAAGCCGCTCTGTTGTAGTCACAGACAAGTTGTACACGGGGCGCAGGTCCTGTTCCAATAGGGTGTTGACAACGGTATTGACGGTTTGTCGGTACAATTCTGGATTTTCCCAGTAGTAAGGATAGTAGCCGTGCCGGTAATACGGCTTAAGGTATTCCATTGGTTTAAACCCATCCCTAAGCAGTTCTCGGGCAATCTCGCCTGGCTTGGCTATAATCTCTGCAAGCGAATAGACGGGAAGTTTCTTACCTCCGGACCATTGAATGAACTCCCGAAAAGACAGACCGTAAACATCAAACAGTGGCGCGCGACGGCTCAAATCCCCCTTTGCCTGAGACAATTCAATAATTGAACTGCTGGTGAAGCGAACTTCAAGGTCAGGGAGGGAATCATAGAGAAGTTTTAGTTCGACGGACCAATCCTCTCCGTAGCGGTGAACTTCGTCAAGTAGTAATAATTTACCACCTTGCCTAACGAATTCCCGGCCGAAATCAACCAGCTTATTTTTCTTGAAGTACAGCTCATCGAGAGAAACATAGAGCAGACTGCTGCCCAGCTCATCGCGCCTTTCCTTAGCGTATTGTAGTAATAATGTTGATTTCCCAACTCCTCGGGAACCTCGCAGTCCGACAAATCGACTCTTCTGTCGGAGAATGTTAATGTATCCCCGGACGATAGTCTCGGGAGCACGATCAATTAGCAAATCAGATAGCTGGCGAAGAGGGGTAAAATCCATAGTGTTCTAAAAACAGTACACTTTTTGGAAAAGTTGTACCGTTTTCGGAACACTTTTGTTTTGGGAGCAAGATTAGCTCGCCCGGCAAGGCAGGAGAACGAGTTGACTCGGCCGACGACCTTGCTTCTCAACGTCCCTCGCACCTGCGGCCGCGGCCCCTGTCCCGAATACTTACTGGCTGGCCCACTAGGTAAAAAGAGGTAGGCGATAGGGCGCAGGAGGTTTCCTAGAGCAAGCTCCAGTGATGAATACCAGCCTTTTAAAAAGTGATTTACTCTACTTCCTCAACAACGAAGTCGTAGCTCTCCATGATGATGTTGGCCAGCAGGCTGCTACATGCTTTCTCGACTTTCTTGTTTGCCTCGGCAGAAGTCTTGGCAAAAAGGCTGATCGTCACGTGCTTACCGATGCGAACGTCGTCTACCCCATCGATACCGATGTTGGGGAGGTTCTTGACGACCACTTTGCCCTGTGGATCGAGCAATTCGGCCTTGGGCATGATGTTGATGTGGGCGATAAACTTCATGGTGTGGAAGATTTCGGCGGCGCAATGAGGTTAATAATCAAGTATGCGCCAACGATGAAAGGAAAGGCCGCCGTCCGTAGCCCGATGAGCAGAACGATGGCAAGAACCGCAAAGATAATTCGCGTCTCGTTCCCAGCCCACTTCGCGCCTTTGATCTTGAAAGAAAACATTGGGTGCTCGCTCACTAGGAGGTAGCTGAAGGCCGCAATGGAAGGGTAGAGGACCAGAGGACTGAGCGCCCAGGCGGACCAGCCGAAGGGGTCGAGGGTGTAAATAAGCATGATGCCGACGGCAAAAACGGTGCTCGTTGGCGTGGCTACACCCATGAAATTTTCCGTTTGCCGGGTATCGAGGTTGAATTTGGCTAGGCGGAGGGCGGAAAAAAGGACGACAATCAAGCCAGGTGCGGCGTACCAGGACCATATTACATCGGGCGCGGACGCAGGTGCAGAGGATTGACCGATGAAGAGCAGGGTATAGTAAATGATGCCGGGGACTGCCCCGAAGCTGACCATGTCGGCCAAACTATCCAGTTCTTTGCCATGCTCAGAACTGACGTTGAGCAGCCGGGCGACCAGCCCGTCGGCAAAATCAAACAGCCCCGCAGCCACCAATAACCAGAAGGCCATGATGAACTGATGGTCCAAAATATTGATGATTGCGGCGCAGCCACAAAAGAGGTTGAGTAGGGTAATTGCGTTGGGGATCCACTTTTTCACGGCCGAAAGGTAGGGCAAAGTGTTAGGAAAGAACTAAAATCGGCCTTTCGTCGGCAGTTAAGCCAACGTTTGGTGTACCGGGACGGTCCTGATTGTAGTTATATTTCTGTTTCTCGTGAGCAAGTGCCTCAACCCTGGTCCTCCAGTATTGGTTAGCCTTGACAACATCTGCTCACAGCGCCCTGCCTTCCCACGATACGACTTATGAAGTACTTGTACCTTTTTTTCCTGTTTTTCTCTCTTCCCCTTGCCGCCCAGCAAGCCAACGACGAATGTATCGACGCCGTCGTCATTCCTGAACAACTAAGCTTTTGTTCCGGCAATGGCGCTTTCAGCAACGAAGGCGCAACGGCCTCTTTGCCAGTAAACGATTATCCAGTCTGCCTTGACGAGCGCGACCAGATTCAGGACGTCTGGTTCAGCTTCACTGCCCTGGAAAATTCCGTTAATATTCAAGTAACCGGCAACGTTGATGGCACGCCCGGCGGAACATTGATCGCCCCGCAGTTCGCCCTCTTCGACGGCGGCTGTGGTGCGCTGAACTCCATTGGCTGTCGTTCGCCATTTGTGGGCACCAACGGACAAATCCTCAACGGTGGCAACATCCTCTATACCGACCTCGTCGTTGGCGACACTTACCATATTATGATAACCGCCAGGAATGGTAACACCGGCACCTTTGAACTCTGTCTTGACCAATTCGAGGCCGTTCCGGAACCCAGCAGCGACTGTGGAACCGGCGTAATCCTTTGTGATAAAAGCCCCTTCTCGGTAGACTTCCTTCAGGGATCCGGTAATGTAGACGACGACATTCTATCCAGTAACCTTACCAACTGTGGCCTTCCTCCAATCGAATTCAATTCTGCTTGGTATAAGTGGACTTGTGATCAGGCTGGCAGCTTGGAATTTACCATCACACCACTCGGAGCGGCCTTCAACGAAGACATCGACTTCGTCCTTTTCGAACTCGGCAGTGGGTTGGACAACTGCAACGACAAAACGGTCCTCCGGCAAATGTTTTCCGGAGAGACCAATGGTAATGGCGCTGCCAACATTCCCTGTCTCGGCGAAACGGGTATCCGGGATGGCGACGGTGACACTTTAGAAAGTTGTGGCTGTGCGCTCGGCGACAACAACTTTATTAACAGTATCAATATGGTCGCCGGCCGAAGCTACGCCCTTGTCATCATGAACTTCTCCGGTTCTGGAGACGGTTTCAGCATTGAGTTTGACGGCAGCGGAACGTTCCTTGGCCCACAACCGAACTTTGCTACCGTTGGTTCTAACGAAGTTTGCGTTGGCGAAGCACTCGTATTCGAAGATTTTTCTACCAGCGTCGACCAAATCGTTAGCCGTGAGTGGAACTTTGGCCCTACTGCTAGCCCTCAGACAGCTAGTGGCCCCGGCCCGCATAGTGTAGTATTCGGTACCCCCGGCCAACCTTCGGTTAGCTTGACGGTTGAAACCAGCCGAGCCTGCCGTGAGGCGATTCAACAACAGGTAGTAGAAGTTATCTGTTGTGATGGTCAGTTTACCGGTAATGGCGTACCGACCGACGTTGTCTGCCCCGCAGATTCCAACGGCATGGTTGTCTTTAACGGAGCTAGTCAGTTTTCGCCGACAACGGTGTCCTACA
>JBLIGS010000225.1:0-4770 GCA_047637095.1 Neolewinella sp.
ACCCAGCGCAGTGAGCGCAGGTGGTAGGGAATAGCCAAGCCTCGGCCACCGCGTAAAACGGTGTGCTCGCCGAAGAGGAGGATTTTTGCGGGGTAAGTGCGAGACATGCGGGGTGCGGGTTGCGGGTTGCGTACGTTATAGGCCAGGCAGTTGTTGCAAGCGCGATAGCCGTTATTCGCGAGGTAGAATAATTACATTCAATCATTACAGGTAACGATAGAATGGTAGGAATGGGCCTTGCCCCTACCCCACGTTGCTACAAGGTTACATGAGTTGTGAACGCTAGAAACGAGAAATGAGTTACAGTGGTAGCAAGGTAACTCTAACAATCTAAATCAAGCCCTACCTTTGTATCGTCCCAAACTGATCAAAACAAACCAAATGCCTTGGACCGAAGCTAACGACTCCCTGTATCGGGAATTCACGTTTAATGATTTCACCGAAGCCTTCGGCTTCATGACCCGCGTTGCCTTCGCCGCAGAAGCGGCGGGGCACCACCCCGAATGGACCAACGTTTACAACCGCGTCAACATCCGCTTGACTACCCACGATGCCGGCAACACCGTTACGGACAAAGACCGTAACCTTGCTGCTGCGATCGACAAGATATACGTCTAAGCATGAAACGTCTCCTCTCCCTCTTTTTACTACTAGCCATAGTACTTCCTCTGGGCGCAACCACTGCGCCCCAGGGAGAGAACTACTATGACTTTACCCCAGCGGCAGCCGGCATATACGAAAAGGTAATGTCCCTTCAGCTCGAAGCTGCACAGGAAGACATTGCCTCCTTCCGCGACCGCGACCCAACCAACCTCGTCACCTACCACCTAGAAAGTTATGTCGACTTCTTCCTGCTCTACCTAACCGGAGACGAACGGCTGGACGACGAACTGGAGGTTCGCTTCGACAACCGTATCGACGCCCTTGAACAAGGAGATGAAGATTCCCCCTTTTACCGCTATGCACTAGCGGAAGCAAGGCTTCATCGCAGCCTCATCCACCTCCGTTTCGAGCGCCAGCTGTCTGCCTTTCGAGAGTTAAACAAGGCCAATAAACTCCTGCGAGACAATGCCAAGAGGCATCCAAATTTCCTGCTGACTTACAAAGACCTCGGCTTGCTACACGCCGCCGTTGGCTCCATTCCTTCTCAATACAAATGGGGCGTAGAACTATTCTCCTCCCTCAACGGAACCATCGCTGAAGGCCGGGAAGAAATGAAACTGGCCAGAACGGCTAAAGACTCTCCTTTCCAACTGGAGACCGAAGTCTTGTACGCCTACCTAGAGCTACACCTGGCCGGAAAACCAGCTTCCGCCTGGAAGCAGATGAACTCGCTGGGCCTGCAGCCGGAATCTAACCCACTCCACTGTTTCCTCCTGTCCAACATCGCCATGCGGAGCGGACGTAATGATGAAGCCCTGCGCTTGCTGGAAAACCAACCTAGGGGTGGTGAAGCAGCAAGCTTCCCCTACCTAGACTTCATGTTGGGCCTAGTTAAACTTAGGACCCTCGCCCCGGCTGCCCGGCTTCACTTTCAGTCCTTCAACCTTAGGTACATCGGCCGGCACTTCAAGGAAGAGGCCAACCAAAAAATTGCCTGGTCTTACCTGTTGAGAGACGACATTGATGGATACCGGAGAGCGATGGAAAACATTGCAGGTGGCAGCCGTTCTGGCGGCGACGAAAACGCAGCTAGGGAGGCGGCTGGTGGCCGCCCGCCCCACCCTGGTTTACTCCGTGCCCGGCTCCTCTTTGACGGCAATTATTGCACCCGCGCCCGCGCCCAACTGGAAGCTATTGACCCACAACAGCTCACCCAAGAAGAACAGCTCGAATACTTCTACCGCACCGGTCGGGTACTCGATGGCCTGAACGACTACGACGGCGCACTTTCCTTCTACCTATCTACCGTCCAAATCGGACGTAACAACCCGGCTTTTTACGCCTGTAAAGCCGCCCTTCAGGCTGGCCTGATCGAAGAAAAACGCCAAAACAAGGCCGAGGCAATCAAGCATTTCCAGACATGCCTCGACATCTCCCCCGAAGAGTATAAAACCGGACTCCACCTGCTCGCTAAGGCAGGACTGAACCGAGTGAAGTGATTTCACCAGCCAAATCTGCCTATCTTATGGGTAGATTATCGCACTCACAGTATAAAACATGTTAAGACCACTCCTCCTCACAGCAGTTTCACTGCTGCTTGCTGTCTCGCTGACCGCCCAGAAAAGTAATAATGCCGACAAAGTCACCTTTTCAAATGGGACCACCGAAATGGTCAATTTGCAACGAGGAGCCGGGCAATACATCGGTAAAACCATCGGTCTTCGGCGAAGCACCGACGAGCCCTACCGTAAATTCACTCCCGATTTAATTGATGAATTCACCATTGGCCGTAGCCAACGGACTTATCGGGCCGTCGACGTCGACGTTCAAGCCGCTAATATTGGCGGTGTATCCGTTCGAAAACGCCGTTTTGGAGAGGTCCTGATTGATGGCCAGGTTCAGCTCATAAAGGTCAACCTCGCTGGCAACGAATACAACTATAGCGCCATTGGCATGGAGGGCTATTCGTACCTCCTCCGTGAGGGAGACGTAGAGTTGGCCCTTGAACTTACCACCATCATGGTTTACGAGCTGCTCAACGCCAACCCTTCCCGCTTTCGGAACAAGCTAAAATTCTTTGTTCGTGACTGCCCGGACGCCTACGACTATGCCGTCAAAGCAAGGTTTACCGACGGGGATATCATGCGCGTTATCAACGACTACGCCACCTGCAAACAACTGGATGATCTACAGATGAATGTGCAGCAAATAAGCGGCCGGATGCAATTGAGTCACTTTGCTCGTCTCAGCAACCTCGACATTCGGGACAAAAATTACAGCAACCGCCAGCTTTCTGTTGCCATCGGTTACCAGGGAGAAGCCTCCTTCACCAACCGGATGCGGTGGATGGGCGTCCTCCTTTCAGCAGAGTACGTCTACCAATCTTTCCGCTGGGAAGACCTGTCTAACGTACAGCAATCTATGGTCAAGACCAACCTCTCGCTGGCTTTCAAGCCTTACCAACGGAACGACTTCTCCGTTCAAATAACCGGCGGACTCAGTAGTTACAACGCCACTTCTTCCAGCTTTCAAAGCTTCTTTGCCAACAACTATTTCCTGCTTTCAACCGGCGTCCGGGTTCGCTCGCATCGCTATCTGTTTGCCGTTAATTACGAGAATATGCCGAATCAGATAAAGGAGCAGCCTGGGAATATTTTGCAGTTGTCGGTCGGATATAGGATAGCCGGGTGGTAGTTGACAAGTTGCCGCGGCCGCAGGCGGTCAGTCGAGCGAAGCCGAACGTGTGCAAAGAGATGGTTATGTAGCAAGGTAAAAAGTCAATACTGCGGCTTTCCGCCATTTGAGGTCGTTCTCTAATCAACGGACTTACGGCGTGCAGGGCAATCAAACGACCAAGACCGGACACTCACCGCGTGACAGTCCCGAGTCAACCACACCTTAGCTTTGTTTTTAAACTAACTTAGTCTTATCTTTGCCCCAACCAAAGCTGACCGCCATGAATATCGCCCTTGCCCAAATCAACGTCCACGTTGGAAACTTTGAAGCTAATCTGGCAACGATGTTGGAGTACACCGAGCGGGCTAAGTCTCAGGGAGCCGACATTGTCGTCTTCCCAGAACTGGCCACCGTTGGATATCCTCCCCGTGATTTTCTAGAGTTCGACGACTTTGTGGACCAGGCTATTGCCTTGATTGACAAACTAGCCGAGGCCGCCAATGGCATCGCCATTGTTGTAGGCTCCATCAGCCGCAATCCGGTAGTGGAAGGCAAAGACCTTTACAACAGTGTTTACTTCCTGGCCAACGGCCGGGTGCAACGGGTGCAGCACAAGACCCTGCTACCGACTTACGACATCTTCGACGAGTACCGCTACTTCGAACCCGCCTCCGAATGGGGCGTGGTCCATTACCAGGACAAGACCATCGCCTTGGTCATCTGCGAAGACAGTTGGAACGTTGGCAACGAAAATCCGTTGTACAAGATCAACCCGATGGACAAGATGATGGAGCATAATCCTGACCTGATCATCAACGTCTCGGCTTCTCCCTTTGCCTACAACCACGCTGCCGCCCGGATCAAGGAAATGCAGGCCAACTGCCTGCGCTACAACCTCCCGATGTACTACGTCAACCACGTTGGCGCCCAGACGGAAGTCCTCTTCGACGGTGGCTCCATCGTCCTGCACGCCGACGGAACCGTCGTCGATGAAATGCCTTACTTCGAAGAAGGCCTACGGATTTACAACACCGAGGAAGTCGACAACAAAGACAACGTTTCCGGCGAACAGCCTAAGGATAAGATTGCGCTGATCCACGATGGCATCGTAACTGGCATCAAGAATTACTTTGGCAAGCTGGGGTTCAAGAAGGCCATCCTTGGCTTGAGTGGCGGAATTGATTCCGCCTTGGTGGCGGTGTTGGCGGCCCGGGCCTTGGGCCCGGACAATGTCCGTTGCATCCTCATGCCGAGTCAACACAGCTCGGACCACAGCGTCAACGATGCCCGAGAGCTGGCCCAGAACCTCGGTTCCCAGTACGACATCGTCCCCATCGAAGGCATCTACCAGTCCTACATGAATACCCTGGAGACCCACTTTTGGGCCAAGGACGAAGGCCTTGCCGAAGAAAACCTCCAGGCCCGCGCCCGGGGGATGATCCTCATGGCCTTCAGCAATAAATTCGGCAACATCCTGCTGAACACCTCCAA
>JBLIGS010000226.1:0-4727 GCA_047637095.1 Neolewinella sp.
GGTTGTGGGTTGTGGGTTGCGGGTTGCGGGTTGCGGGTTGCGGGTTGCGCAAAATAATCGCTAGTAGCTACAAGGCCGCAGGCCGTCTAAAAGCTGGCCGCAGGCCGCGTCTAAAAAAGAGCGAAGCGATTGTCTAAAAAAGCGGCCTAAGGCCGCATTTCTTCTCTAGGTTCTACGAAGTAAACAATGTAAACATCCCGTTTTCCCAACCCGTCTTTCCGGTCGCTGGCCAGAAAGCCAGTGAAGGTATCCGGCGCAAGGCGGAAGTGGGTATCATCTCCGGCGGAGTTCAGCGGCATACCTGCATTTTCTGGCCGGGTGAACTGGTTAGTTGTTCCCAGAACGCGGAAAGTGCGGACGACGTCAAAGCCGCCAACACTGTACTCAGGATCATTGGTACTGTAA
The DNA here is from genome assembly GCA_047637095.1 of Neolewinella sp. GTDB lineage: Bacteria > Bacteroidota > Bacteroidia > Chitinophagales > Saprospiraceae > Neolewinella. The sequence continues at coordinate 406 of JBLIGS010000226.1, forward strand.
TAAACGGTACGGCCATCCTTGGCCACGAAGGGGCAGATTTCGTCGTAGGGGCCGTTGACTTCGGGTCCCAGGTTTTGGGGCTGGCCGAATTGGCCGTTAGGCAGGCGTTCCATCCGGTAGAGATCGAGGCCGCCATAGCCGCCGGGGCGGCGGCTGGCAAAGTACACCGCATCAGCAGCTCCGTAAAACGGCGTCACGTCTCCAGCCGATGCCTTTAAAGGGGCGGGAGCAGGAATGGTTACCAACTGGTCGCTGCCTTCGCGGTAAGCATCAGATAAATAGCTACCATCAGCAGCATCACTACCTCGGTAATAGAAGAGTTGTTGCCCGTCGGGGCTGATATCGATTAGGTTTTCTTGTTCTCTGGTATTGAGTAGTGGATTCAGCGGCGCAGGAACGCTCCATCCCAAATCATTAGCTGAGGAGACAACGATGTCGCTGTGCGAGGTACCGTTTGCCAAATCTGGCCGTAGTAGGCTAAAGTACAGCTTTCCGTTTCCCGTCGGGCTGGGGATTGGTCCGTATTCGTCGTTTTCAGAATTCACCTGGCTGCCCATATTTTCGGCAATCATTTCGTCGCTGACGAAGCCAGCACGAATGCCGTTGTCGACGTTGCGCAGCAGACGAACAACCGTCTTCCGCTCCGGGCCGTCACCCGACAGTATCCTCAGGTAACGTTTGTATTCCATCCCCGCCCGCTTAAAGCGGTGCTGGGCATGATAGACCCGGCCGAGGTAAAACCAGGCGAGGGGGTACTCGTCTTTTTCCCGTTCAACAAGAGACAGCAACCCCGTTTCAGCAGCCAACAAGTCGTTGGCGTGAAACTGGCTAACGGCAAGTAAAAGGCTGCCTTCGGGAGAAGTCTCCTGGAGGTTCTTAATGCTCTGTAATGTTCGGATGGCGGAGGGGTAATCTCCGGTTGAAAACTCCCGATTGGCGCGGTCGAGTTTTTCCTTTTTTTGGGCAGATAGGCCCAAAGAAAAGAGAAGAAGACAAAAGAGAAAAGATATACGACGAACCATCATAAAAGCTTTAGGGAATGCCCTTAATCGCTTCAGTATGGCAGTGTGGTCTTTCATCTTATCTCTTTTGTCCAATATCTATTTTCTAAACATCATTCCGCTTATCGTCAAACTGCTCCAGGTAGTCACCAATCCGGCGCAGGAAGCTACCGCCCAGCATACCGTCCACAACGCGGTGGTCATAGCTTAGAGACATGAACATCAGGTGGCGAATGGCGATGAGGTCGCCGTATTCGGTTTCCACGACGGCAGGTTTCTTGCGAATGGCGCCTACTGCTAGGATAGCAACTTGTGGCTGATTGATGATGGGTGTGCCCATCACGTTACCGAAGGTTCCGACGTTGGTCAGGGTAAAGGTACCGCCCTGGATATCGTCTGGTTTGAGCTTGTTGGCGCGGGCGCGGGCCGCGAGGCTATTCACTTGCTTGGCCAGGCCAAGGAGGTTCAGTTGGTCAGCATTCTTGATAACGGGAACGATGAGGTTACCCGTTGGCAATGCTGCTGCCATACCAATGTTGATGTTGCCTTTCTTGATGATGTTGTCGCCGTCAACGGAGACGTTTACCATCGGGAAGTCTTTAATTGCTTTGGCAACGGCTTCGATGAAAATCGGGGTAAAAGTGATCTTCTCGCCGTGCTTCTTCTGGAAATCAGCCTTGATGCCGTTCCGCCAGTTCACGATCTCCGTTACATCGACTTCGATGAAGCTGGTAACGTGTGGGCTGGTGGCCTTGGAGTTCACCATGTGGTTCGCAATCAGCTTGCGCATGCGGCCCATTTGGATGATCTCGTCGTTACCGGACAGGGACGGTGATGCAACTGCAGACTTGGCGGCCGGAGCCGGAGCTGGCGTTGATGCTGGGCTGGCTGCTGGTTGGCCGGCAGTTCCGCTTAGGAAGCTGTTGTCGCGGCGCTTGAGGTAGGCCAACATATCGGCCTTGTTCACGCGGCCGTTAGCGCCAGTTCCCAGGATGGAATCGAGCTCGGACTGGCCAATATTTTCTGTCTGCGCCATCGTCCGTACGAGTGGGCTGTAGAAACGGCCTTCGCTGGTTTTGCCGACTGGTGCCGTGTCTGTTTTGGCAACAGCGGGAGCAGGAGTAGGCACATTCGGCAAGCTCAGTGGAACCGCGGCCGCAGGTGCAAGGGATGGTTTTGTAGAAGCAGGGGCTGGAGCTTGAGTTTCATCCGCCACGGCTACGCCGGTGGCTGGACTAGCAGACACCTCCGCGCCAGCTTCCGTTTCAATGATGGCGATCACTTGCCCAACGGCAACCGTATCGTCTACATTGAACAGGACCTTGGCAATAGTGCCATCCACTGGTGAAGGGACTTCACTGTCCACCTTATCGGTGGCAATCTCAAGAATCGTATCGTCTACTTCAACGGTATCTCCCACCTGCTTAACCCAATTAAGGATCGTTGCTTCAATGATGGATTCTCCCATTTTGGGCATGATTAGCTCGACTTGGGCCATTTATTCTTTCTTTTGGTTGCGGGTGGTTAGACCGCGGTGATCTGGTTAAGTGGAGCAAAATTACGACTTTAAACATCGGGGAAGGTAGGATAAGGGCCCAATACTGGAATACGGCAGATTAGTTGGGCTTATCCAACTCCTCCCTTAGCATATTCAACACCTGGTGTACCGTATAGATAATGTTCCGCTTGCGGTCTTTACCTGCGCTTAGCAGACGGTGCTTGGTGCCGTTTGGCCCGGCTATTGCAATCCAGATAGTCCCAACGGGTTTGTCTTCCGATCCGCCGCCGGGGCCGGCAACGCCGGAAGTAGCGATACCGTAGTCGGAATTAAGCTTGGAGCGAACGCCTTCGGCCATTGCTCGGATAACTTGCCTGCTGACGGCGCCGTACTTGTGAATCATTCCTGGAGGAACGTCTAAGAGGTTGGCCTTAACCGAATTGTCGTAAGCGACGACGCTGCCTTTGAAATGTCCGCTGGAGCCGGGATGTGCCGTAATCATAGCGGCGACGCTGCCGCCAGTGCAACTCTCGGCGGTGGACAGGCTAAGCTTTTGCTCCTGCATCCGGCGTTGGATGGCCAGGGCAAGGTCTTCCTTGCCATAGCCGTAGACGAGGTGGCCGACGATGGCTTCGATACGAGCTTGGTAGTCTGCCAACTCTGCCTGCATAACGGCTTCGTCCTTGCCCCGGGTGGTGAGGCGGAGGCGAACGGTGCCGAGGTTGGGCAGGTAGGCCAAGGACATGTGTTCTGGCAGGCTGTCTTCAACGGTCTCAATTTTTTCGGCGATGGTACTCTCGCCCTCGCCCGCCGTCAGGATGGTCAAGGACCGCTGGCGGATGATGTCTTTGTTTCGCTCTTGCAAAAGGGGGATGACCTCAGCGTTCACGAGGTAGCGCATCTCGTAGGGTACGCCGGGCATGGAGACGATGACTTTACCATCGTAGTCAAGCCACATCCCCGGGGCGGTGCCCCGTTGGTTGGTCAATACCGTTGCCGCAGCGGGCAGGTCACACTGCACCTTGTGGTGCTTGGTCGTCTCCTTGCCGAAGGAGTGGTAAATTTTCTGGAGGCGTTCCCAGCTTTCCTCGTGGAAGATCATTTCGGTGCCCACGTAGTCGGCCAAGACCTTCTTAGTGATGTCGTCCTTGGTTGGCCCTAGGCCACCGGTCATCAAGACGATGTCTGCAGTAGCAAGGGCACGGTCGAGGCCCTCCGTAATGGCCTCGCGGGTGTCCGAAACGGAAAGGTGCTCGACAATTTCGTAGCCTTCAGCATTAAGGGCTGAAGCCATGAAGGTTGCGTTGGTGTCAGTAACCTGGCCGATGAGAATTTCATCGCCGACGGTGAGGATGTAGGCTTTCATATGGGTGTAAAAGCGAACGAAGAAGGATAAGGTTGCTTCTGGGAAATGCTTATTCCCCTTCTTTAGCAAGTTCTAAACCCAATTGGTTAGCAACAGCTTGTTCTACAGCAATCAATGCTGCTGGTGACAGCGTTCCCAGTCTTCCTCGAAGACCTTCTTTACTTATTGTGGTTAATTGACTTGGAAGAACTTTTACCACGTCACCTTTAAATGAGATAAGGATTTCCGACGGATATAACTTCCCCGTTTTAGTAGACAGCGGAACAACTTGGTAACGCCAGCCACCTTTATTAGAGTCATCATTACTAATCATGATCGCCGGTCGGGTCTTTTGGATCTCACTTCCAACGGAAGGGGCAAACGCATCAAAATAATGTCAGCAATTAGTTCTGCATTTTGGTGATTTCATGTCCCCTCGACTCCGCTCGGGGATCGTTTCTTCTATGATCTTTCCGTT
>JBLIGS010000227.1:0-4675 GCA_047637095.1 Neolewinella sp.
ACGTAGCTAAGGCTATGATCGCCTTTCAGCTGGTCGTCCAGCACCGCGCTGCCGGCGTTCTAACTAGCACCAACTTCAATCTTGACGCACTAGTACACTCACGCCGTACAGGCCACTAAGCCTGCTACACAAGCTTAGGGACGCCGTACAAATAACTTACGGCGTCCCTTAGTGGCGAAATGGGCGCAGCGAACTGCCGCATAAGGTAGGAGCGACAAGACCGCAAGCGGCCTTTTTGGGTCACAGAGTTCAGAAGAGGTAGCACAGAGTCTAAAATGAGTTTGCTACCGCAACACCACTCGCTTCGCTCGATTGAATCGCGCCAACAAGGCGCTACAACCAACGTGGTGCATACAACGCCCTCACGCCAGCAACAAAGTCTACCACAAAGGCTTAGTGTGCTTGGTGACAAAAACGGGCACTGAAGTGCTCTCGCCGGAAGCCTATTTCCAGTCCTTATAAGCATTAATCAACCCATTCGTGCTGCTATCATGACCCTCTACTGCAGCATCACCTCCAAGTTCTGGCAGTATAGCTTTAGCCAACTGCTTACCCAGTTCAACGCCCCACTGATCAAAACTGTAGACATTCCAGATGATTCCCTGGGCAAAAATCTTGTGCTCGTAGAGTGCGATTAACTGGCCTAAAGTGTAAGGAGTAACCTGCTTAACCAGGATGGAGTTTGTTGGCCGGTTGCCGTCAAATACCTTGAAAGGGACAAGCTCGGCGATCTCTGTATCAGACTTACCAGCGGCTTTCAGTTCGGCCGTTACCTGGGTGGCGGTTTTACCGTTCATCAGGGCTTCCGTCTGGGCGAAGAAATTGCTGAGCAGGATATCGTGGTGGTCACCCATTGGGTTATGAGAAACGGCTGGTGCGATAAAATCGCAAGGAATAATCCGTGTTCCTTGGTGGATGAGCTGGTAGAAGGCGTGCTGGCCGTTGGTACCAGGTTCGCCCCAGATAATGGGGCCGGTTTCGTAGTTAACGGGGTTACCGTTGCGGTCAACGTTTTTGCCATTGGACTCCATGTTGCCCTGTTGGAAGTATGCAGGAAAGCGGTGGAGGTATTGGTCGTAGGGAAGAATGGCTTCGGTCTCAGCACCAAAGAAGTTGGTATACCAGATACCAAGTAGTGCCAGTTTAACCGGCAGGTTCTCTTCCAGCGGGGCAGAGCGGAAGTGCTCGTCCATGCTGTACAGACCGTCGAGCATACCAGCAAAGTTATCGAAGCCAACGGTCAAAGCAATGCTCATTCCGATGGAGCTGGACAGGCTGTAGCGGCCGCCGACCCAGTCCCAGAAGCCGAAGATGTTGTCTCCGTCAATGCCGAATTCCTTCACGCCGGCTTCGTTGGTAGACAGCGCAGCGAAATGCTTGGCAACGTCCGCTTCACTGCCGCCGTTATCGTAGAACCACTGGCGCGCGGAGCGCGCGTTGGTCATCGTTTCCTGGGTGGTGAAAGTCTTGGAGGCAATCAGGAACAAAGTCGTTTCAGGATCAACCTTTTTCAGGACTTCCGCTAGGTGAGTACCGTCGATGTTGCTGACGAAGTGGACTTCGCGTCCTTCAATCCAGTAAGGCTTCAGAGCTTCGGTCACCATCACCGGGCCGAGGTCAGAGCCGCCGATGCCGATGTTGACAACCTGCGTCAGTGGCTTGCCGGTGTGGCCGGTAAATTCGCCACTGTGTACACGGGCACAGAAGGCTTTCATACGGTCCAGAACGTTGCGGACATCAGGCATGACGTCTTCACCTTCAAACATGATTTTGCCTTGCCCACGGTTGCGGAGTGCCGTGTGAAGCACGGCCCGTCCTTCGGTTCCGTTAATCTTTTCACCGTTAAACATTTGCTCCGTAGCCTCCTTCAAACCACACTCCTCGGCGAGGCTGTACAGTACGTCCAGCGTGTCCTGTGTAATGATGTTCTTGGAATAATCCAACAGAATATCCTCAAAGGTTTGGCTGAGTTTGCTAAACCGGTCAGGGTCCTGTGCAAAAAGGTCTTTCATGTGGCGGCCCTCCATTTCGTGGGCGTGCATTTCAAGTTCTTTCCAGGCAAGGGTGGAGGAAGGATCAACGTTAGGAAGCATGGGTCATTAGTTTTCTGAAGGCAAATATGGGGCAAGGCCACGACTTTGGGCCGCGAACGCAGGTGCAAAGGAAGTTGAAATGCTGGGTTTATCCAGTTCACGGCTGATTTAAGCACCCTTTTTAGTAAGGTCTACATCGCCATAAAAGTCGAGGTCGATGTTTAGAACAGCTTTAGTGTAGAAAATGATTTGTCCGGTATGGTAACTCAGGTGCTCGACGACGTGCATCAGGATAAAAACACCGTTGTGGCGGTAAGCCTGGACGTCTCTCTCCCGAAGCATATTCTCTTTGGTCAAGTCAGCAACCACCAGTTTGGCTTCCTCAATCACACCCGTCAGCCGAGCAACTAATTCTTCTGCAGAAACACCGCCTTCTGCCGCAAATTCCTCGTCCCGAATCCGGACATCTTCTTTACCGCCCAGGCCATGCAGGCCCCACTGGCGGATGTTTCCCGCCAGGTGTAGAATTTGGTTTCCTACGGAGAGGGAATTGTTGTTTGGCCTAGACCAAATCTGGTCTTTGTCCAGAACTTCGACACAGCGGATGATCCGCTGGAGGTTCCAGTCGAGGAAGTAGTGGGCGGCGTGTTGGGTTTGGGAAAGCATTTTTGGTGTTTTGGTCCTGTGGTCATTTGGTCTGGTGGGCTACCGCAAGTTGCAGTCGTTGCAGTCGTCGCAGTCGTTGCAGTCGTCGCAGTCGTTGCAGTCGTCGCAGTCGTTGCAAGGTCGTCGCAGTAGTTCAGTCGTTGCAGTCGTTGCAGTCGTTGCAAGGTCGGTAGAACCTTGGTCATTAATCCTAGCCAAAGATAGCATTGTAAGGATGGTGCTTGCACCTACCCCTTTGCGGGTTGGCGGATGCAGCCTCCGGCTTAAGTATGAAGGTCGGACGGACAAGCAGAAGAACCCTTACGAGGAGCACACTCTTAGCTATGGCGCGTGGATAATCGCGAGAATGGGAGGTTGGAAAGGCGGTGCGGCAAGGTTGCCAGGCCCCGTTACGATGGAAAGAGGGCTAGATAAGTTCCAAACTATTTTCGAGGCCTATACACATCTAAATTAGTGCTATATACTTTTGGACCAACCATAGCGCGGAGCGCGCCTTAGCCGTCCGTGCTCAAAAACCTCCCCTTGCACCTGCGTCCGCGCCCACCTTATTATTACCTTCGCATCCCAATTACTCCTGGTTCAGGAGAACAATTTGCTCCTTTAGATTATTTGCCTGACTATGCCCCTCAACGTATTCAAATTCGGCGGTGCCTCCATCAACGACGCAACCGCCATCCGCAACGTAGCCGAAATCCTTAAGAGCTACCTCGGCCAGCCGCTCGTCATCGTCGTTTCGGCGATGGGAAAAACGACCAATGCCCTGGAAGTTGTTGCCAACGCCTACCATAAAGGCGATATCGATACTGCCCGCCAACGGCTGTCAGCGCTTCATAATTCAGTCCTTACAACGATCAAAGAACTCTTCGGCGACAACGTCCCTGAAGACATGATGGCCAACATCAACGACTCCTTTGTCAGCATTGAATGGGCCCTAGAAGACCCACAAAACGAGGAGTATGATTACGACTATGACCAGATTGTCCCCCTCGGAGAACTGATCAGTAGCCACCTCGTTGCCGCCTACCTGACCCACGCCGGCCTACCAACCAGTTGGCTCGACGCCCGCGACTGTGTTATTACCGACAACACCTACCGCGAAGGCTGGGTCCATTGGCCAGATACCCAGGCCCGCATCAGCCGCAACGTCCCTCCCCTACTGGAAAAAGGATTTGTACTGACACAAGGGTTCATCGGTTCTACGACCGAAAACTTCACCACTACACTAGGCCGGGAGGGCTCGGATTACTCCGCCGCAATCTTTAGCTATTGCCTCGACGCGGAAAAAATGTCGATCTGGAAAGATGTCCCCGGTGTCCTCACCGCCGATCCCCGGCTATTTGACAACGTTAGCCTCGTCGAACGCCTCTCCTATAAAGAGGCCATTGAGATGACCTACTACGGCGCAAGCATCATCCACCCCAAAACGATCAAACCGCTGCAGAACAAGGGCATCCCACTCCACGTCCGCAGCTTCATTAATCCCGATGGCGTAGGTACTGTCATCTCCGCCGATGCGGCCGATAATTACCCGCCGATGGTGGCCATCGAAAAAGAGCAAGGCCTGGTAAACATCAGCACCCGCGACTTCAGTTTCGTCGCAGAACACCACATCAAAGAACTCTTCGACCACATCACAACCACCCGCCTACAGGTCAACATGATGCAGAACACGGCCATCAGCTTCAACATCGTCGTCAACGACATCGATGACCGCATCGAACGCTTCCAGGCACTCGTTGAAGAGAACTTCAAAACAACCGTTGACCGGGACCTAGAGCTCATTACCATCCGCCACTACACCCCAGAAGTAACCGAAAGTATGCGCCGGGGGAAGGTGACGTTATTGGAAGGAAAGCTTCCGCTGACGGTTCAGATGGTGGTTAAGGAGGTGGCTGTTATTCGGAGAAAGTAAATTAGGCGTTAGGAGTTAGGCGTTAGGAGTTAGGCGTTAGGAGTTAGGCATTAGGCGTTAGGAG
>JBLIGS010000228.1:0-4489 GCA_047637095.1 Neolewinella sp.
CTGAAAGTCGATCATAGCCTTAGCTACGTGAGGTTTTCAGCTGGGAAGTACAGTGCCGCGATGGTAAGTTATAACTGTACCGAACTTTGATCTTGATGCACTAGGGACAAAGCATTTAACCTTACTAAAGTCACACATCCACACCCTGGCAACTACCCATCTTAACCCATCAAACAGCTAAGCAGTTTTTCATACGCAAGAAACGTGACTAAGCCCGCTAAACGACGCCGTATAACATGAAGATTACAGAGACTGAATTCAAGAAACTAAAGGCCACTGCCACCCCCGCAAAACTTCCAATAGGGCTACACTCCCTTGGAGAATTCCATTCACTTCCCACGGGGGAGATATTGTTTGGCGGAAAAGAATATTGGGCAGAGGGTGAATTCATGGTACTGGAGTCTCTATCAGACTTAATCGAGTTTGATTCGGAGTTAGAAAAAATCATCCCCCGGACAAACCAAAGCCAAGAACCCGCTAAAACAGCAACCAGCAAGGCCGACGACAGGCCATTTCACAGGCCTTTAGAAGTTGACGGTCAAATTGAAAACATTGATGAAGCTAGGCGCCTGTTGGCCACCGAGATAAGCGTGGCACTGGAGCAACTAGTGGGCTGGCCAGTAAGTTTCGTTAGCTAAAAACGAAGATATTTTGGTCGCTAGCTAAACGAAAAATCACTTGCATAGCCGTAGCTACGGAAGTTATTTTTTGTGACGCCAGCGGGCAAAAGATCAAGTTTTGGGCAACGAAAATTACTGGCTGGCCCACTAGACTACTCAATAGATAGCTTAATGGTTATCGACGAAAAGCTAAAAGACATCCATCTCGACAGGTATCCCCTGTTCCCTATTTGTATCAGCTATGTATCTGAGGTTGTAATGCGTAACATTCCCGAATCTTACTTTTCAATTGAAGACGATGGCGGGAACTATTACATTAAAACAAAAGACGGTCGTTGTTCAAAGTGTTATTAAAAGGATACTAATATTTTGATTTCACCGAACAAGTGCTGATCCCAAACAAATTGTAACGCGGGCAAGTGCCAACTATGCTGGTGAGCAAGAAAACGGCGGAGAGGACCAACAGTACGATGCCAAGGGTTACCGTTCCCGTGAAGTAGAGGGCGATGAAAGCGGCGGCGATTAGTGGGCGGACGATGCGGTCCGCTTTTCCCATATTGAAGGTCATCGTTGTAGAATTTAGTTGATAAAGCGTTCTATGACTAGCGCGACTCCGTAAGCAATCCCGCCACAAGAGAGGCACAGCAGCAGTAGCTTCTGCCAAAGGGGCAATTGCTTTATCGGCATCATACTTTAGGCTTGAGATGCTAACTGCATCGCTTCTTGGCCACTTCTTCGTCGGTAGTCCCGCCTAACAAGGCAATGGCGTCAAGCCTTCAAAAACCGTTTCCCGAAGTACTTCACCAACAACGACTCAAATTCTCCGTTCGCCAACGGCCGCTCTGTCTTGCCCCCGTTCTCCGTCAGAATAAGCTTGTCAGAGAACAGCGTTATCCGCCCAGTATTCGTTGGCTGGGTAATATATTTATTCTTTACAAAATGGGAATCCGGGCTAATCTGGGTGTTGAGACATTGCGCCGAAAAAGCGTCGTATGAATGTCCCTGAAGGGAAAACCGGTACTTGTGTTCCCAGGCCCCTTGCCACCTCTTACTGATGCGAAGCCCGTCTTCATGGGTATCAATCATAAAGCTGTTGACACCATCTTCCTGTACCTGTTCCGACCCGATTTCCAACGGGCACCTAGACAAATCACCAAAGCCAACATCTACTAAATATTCCCGGCCGTCAATCAAGGCGATGAGGGCCAGGTGATTGAATTCTGGGCCATAATCATCCGTTTCCTTGTGGTAAACACCAGCGGAGATCATCCGAACCTCATAGCCCAAATGCTTTAACAACTGGTACAAAGCACCGTTGAGTTCATAACAGAAGCCCTCCCGTTTTTCAACGACAATCTTGTGCAGCACCTTTTCAAAGTCCAGTACAATTGGTCGGCCGTAATGGACATCCAGATCGCCAAAAGGAATGGCGAAGAGGTGAGCGTGCTGTAGGCGACGGAGGTTGGCCAGGTCTGGGACGGTGAAGTCGTGGACGCCGATGTGGGCCAGGTAAGCAGGCATTAGGCGGGAGGCGATAGGCAGTAGTATTGAGGGCATTAAGCAGTAGAGGCGCTCAAGATACCCATGTCTAAAGACTTGTGCCTAATGCCCACCGCCTAATGCCCGTCATTTAATGCGGCAGCCTATCTCTGAATACTCCGTAAGTGTAAGTCCCCAACATGGCGCTGAGGATTATCAGTATGATGGAAAATATTCCTTGTCCGAGCAGGGTAAACAGTGGGCCAGGGCAGGCGCCAGTTAGTGCCCAACCTAGGCCGAATATCGTGCCACCAAATAGGTAGCGGTAAACGCTCATATTCTTCGGCTTCAGGCTCCACTCTTCGCCTTCCATTGTTTTCCAGCCGAATTTCTTCGACAGGGCAACACCGATGGCGCCCAGCACTACGGCCGTACCGATGATGCCATACATATGGAAGCTTTCAAAGCGGAACATTTCCTGAATTCGGAACCAGGAGATGGCTTCAGATTTTGTCATTACGATACCGAATGCGGTACCGAGGAGGAGGTAAGTGAAATAACGCATGGCTTAGAGTTGTACGATGAAGGGAAGCAGTAGCCAGCTCATCGTGAGGCCACCAATAAAAAAGCCGATAACGGCAATGAGGGAAGGCAACTGGAGATTAGACAGGCCGGAGATGGCGTGCCCACTGGTGCAACCACCCGCCCAGCGAGTGCCAAAACCAATCAGGAAACCACCGCCAACAATCGTTACCAGGCCGCGGAGGGTGAAGATTTCTCCCGTCGAGAACAGCTCCGTTGGGAGGTAGGAGGAGAAGGTCGACGAACCCGGACGGCCGATGCCGATAGACTCGAGGTAACCGATGGTCTCCGCAGAAAGCTGAACCGGCTCCGTGTTTGGGATAAGGAAGAAAGCGATGAATCCGCCAAGGACGGAGCCGAGGGCGAAGACGAGGTTCCAGCGTTGGGACTTCCAGTCGAAGTCGAAGAACTTCGTCCGTTTACCAGCACCGGCGATGCTGCACATCGTTCGTAAGTTGGAGGAGAAACCAAATTGTTTGCCCGCATACAGCAAGGCAAACATGGTTAGCGCGATCATCAGACCGCTGAAGGACCAATGCCATGGCCCTGAAATTAAATCTAGCATAAGTGAATCCGTATTAAAGTAAAGAGAAGCTTGGGGGATATTATTTAACAAACGGGACGAGACATCGGATGAGTTTTGGGCTACTGATTTGGCCCGAGACATCGGATGAGCTTTTTGCCCGACTTCGTCGGGCAAAAAGACGCATCCGATGACCGGACCAAGTCTACGTTTAAACGACGGCTGCAACGGCTTCGTCCACAATTGACTGTGTCATTTTGGTTGGGCAAAGGAAGTCGGACTTCGGCAGACCAGTTGCCTTCACCGCATTCCATCCGCCTTCCACGTTAACGAGGTTAGCAAAGCCACGAGCGCGAAGAATCGACGCTGCGATGAGGGAGCGGTAACCGCTGCCACAGTGGAGATAGTAAGTCTCGTTGCGGTCCAGTTTCCCGGTATTAGAGTTGATATAATCTAACGGGAAGTTCACCACGTCGAGCAGGTGCTCAGAGAGGAACTCAGTTGGCTTACGGGTATCAAGGATGTGTTCCACCTTACCGTTATTAACGGCTGCTTCCAGTCCTTCGGCCGTGATGTTTTCAATGCTATCTACTTCGCGGTCTTCAGCCGTCCAGGCTGCCAAGCCTCCTTCGAGGAAACCGAGGGTATTGTCATAGCCGACCCTTGCTAGGCGGGTGACGACTTCTTCGGCGCGCCCTTCGGGCGCCACGATCAAAATCGGTTGCTTGATGTCAACAATCAATGCACCAACCCACGGGGCAAAACCACCGTCGATGCCGATGAAGATGCTGTTGGGGATGTGTGCTGAAGAGAAATCGTTGCGGTCCCGAACGTCCAGAATCAATGCTTCTTCGGCTTCAGCGATGGCTTCGAATTCGGTTGGCGACAACGGCGTATTTCCGCTGGTCAACACCCGGTCAAAGCTCTCATAGCCGACTTTATTCATCATGGCGTTCTTGGCAAAATACTGTGGTGCTGGCGTGAGGCCTGCGGTTACTTCTTGGACGAATTCTTCGCGGGTCATGTCTGCGCGCAGGGCGTAGTTGGATTCTTTCTGCTCGCCGAGTAGGCCGAAGGTTTCCTTGCTGAGGTTTTTACCACAGGCGGAACCGGCGCCGTGGGCTGGGTAGACGATTACGTCGTCGGCCAATGGCATGACCTTCTCTCGTAGGCTATCGAAAAGGTAGCCAGCAAGGTCCTCTTTCGTTACCGTGCCTTGCTTAATGGCAAGGTCTGGCCGGCCAACGTCGCCTAGGAATAATGTGTCTCCCGTGAAAATGGCGTA
>JBLIGS010000229.1:0-4365 GCA_047637095.1 Neolewinella sp.
TAATGATACGACGCTTGCCTACTCCTGGACACGGGATACCATTGGCAGCAATAATACCCAGGTATCGCCCCCCGTCGTCTACTACCTCGACACGCTCGGCAACAAACGCGATAGTTTTACCTTCCGGGGTACTTTCCGCAACGCGATCCAGTTAGCACCTACCGGCGACGGCGGGGTGGTCGGCACCGGTTTTGCCTCCAACGGCTCTAATTACAGCGGATGGATGTTTCGCCTCGACGCCAACGCCGACCTCGTTTGGGAGCGCTACGTCATAGACCACCGGCAGTCGACCTTCAGTGAAACCAACCTGGCATGCATTACGGTAATGGACGACGGTTCTATCGTAGCCGGTGGTGACATCTTCCACCCCCAGCCACCCCGCGACGGTGGAGCCCGCCTGCGCGGTTGGGTCGTCAAACTCGACGCCGACGGCTGCCTGGAACCCGGCTGCACTTCCGACACCATCTATCTGGAATTCCCCAATGCCGTCGGGGAGCCGGAGATCGAGCAGGAAGTAGACCTGAAGGTATGGCCCAACCCCGCCGTCAACGAACTGAACTGGTCGTTACCCGATTTGCCCGTTTACCGCCGTATTACCGACTACCGCATCGTTAACACCAATGGGCACATCGTGGGTCGCGGTTCGGTCGCTCCCGGCAGTCGCAGCGTAGACGTAGGTAACCTTCCACCGGGTGTTTACTTTCTGAACCTGTTTGTTGACGGGAAGACTCGGGGGGGGAGGAAATTTGTTAAGCGGTAGCGGATCTTTTTCCTGGGTCTGCGCCCAAAAGAAACTGCGTGCAGTGTGTCCATGTTTTGCCGCCTATCTCGGCTATCTTTCGCGGTAGCTACTCAGAGACGCTCCAACTCAACGACTCAGTTCGGACGGGGACGTCCTCAGCCTTAGGTCTGGGCTATTGAAAAAACCTCCTTTGCCCCTGCGCCCGCGCCCTTGTTAGAAGCTAGTTTCGATACTAGTCCTTAGCTCTCTAGCTACTAACTTCTAGCTCCTAATTTCTTCTATCTGAACAAGCAGCCACTTCTTCTCCGACAGCGGCGACGTCCCTTCAATCTTCTTCTGCAGCGCCTCCCGCTTACCCTTGTCCGGCGCCAACCGTCCAAGCTGCCGCGTCAACCGAGCAATGTTGTTGAAGTTGTCCCGATGCAAGTCTGAAAGCTGCTTGCGCCGGATGTAGGTCAGCATGCTGTCCACTTGGCTTTCCAGCAAGTCATACTCATCCAGCTCGTGGTAAATCTTCAGCAGCAAGGTCTTGGCCAGTAGGTTGTACACCGGATGCTTGAAATCCACTTGGACAAGAAGCGGCATGACCGTATCGTAGTCCTGCTGCTCGTATCCAAGCCGTGCCCGTGCAAAACTTTCCGTGTTGTCCCGGATGTCGTCTTCCAGCTGGTGGGTGAAATTGTCGATAAACGAAAGTGCCCAGTCGTACTCCTTTAATTTGATGGCAATGCTGATGACGTTCAAATAGGTTGCTCGAGTAAGTAATCCATTTTGGGCAATGATGTCTTCTTCGAAACCAAGCCGGTACCACTCAAAGGCTTCCCGGACGTAGGGTTCTTGCCCCTGGTTCATGTTGGAAATACAGATGTTGATGGCCATCAGAAAGACGTATCGGCGGTCAATTACGGTAAGTAATTTGCTGTTCGCCACGACGGTGTCCCGAAGTAGGCTGATATTTTGACCCAACTCGTCGGCTTCGGTGAAACCCCGATAGACGTAATAATAGATGGCTACGGCGGGATGAGCCTCCAGGTTCATGCTCTGTACGTAGCTGATCACTTCGTCCAGGAAGCGCACATTAAAGGTTGTTTTGTAAACCCTTGCGTGAAACAGCATATTACAACTAACCTTAAGCTTTTCGATCAGGTAAGAAGTGTCCAGCGAATCGGCGATGTTCTGGAAGTTGGGCCGTTCCAGTAACTTATGATAGACCCGGTATTCATCCTGTTCCAATCCGAGGCGGTATTGCCAACGGTAAAAGGTCTCATTTCGGACCTCTGCTTTTTCCTGCAGCTGTTCTGTTTTCTTTAAACTCCGGAGCGATTCGGAGAAAAGCCCCCGGCTGCGCAGGCCGGTTATTAGGTCAAGTTGTACGTTTTGCTTTTCCTTAGCCCAGTTTTCATGGGCGATAAAAGCTTCGGTAGCTTTCAAGGCCCAGTGGAAAGTCTGTCTTAACCTTGCATCGTCGAAGACCTCCTGGGGAAAAATATTTTTCCAAACGCGCGTTTTTGCAAGTGAAGACGTTTTATTTAAGCGATCGGCACCCGTCAAATAAGCGTGCAAGGCCCTAACATCCTCTCTTTGGTTGTGTATTGGGCTGTCCAGCCATTTTCCTAAACGCCGGGTATCTGAGGCGTTCAGCGACTGATAAATGGAAATTAAGGGATTTTTTTCAACGGAAGACTGCATGTTTTTTCAACGAATTTGTACCACTGGTATATTGCTGTACGCCTTGTTTTTATTGATGTTTTATAGTTCAATTGCTTTATGAGAGGTTTAAAAAAAAGTGCTTGTTTTTTCAACAAATCATTGATTGTGTTCTTTGCAAGGGCTTCATCCTGCCTCATATTTGCATTGCAATCAACGGATAGCGACCTTAAAAAAGTAAAAATGAAACAGCGACCCACTTATATGACCTTTGGTTGTCAGTGCCGCCGCGCGGTACTGCTACTAGTCATGCTATGTGGCTGTTTCACACTTACTGCTCAGGGTTTTGAAAAATCATTTGGTGGCCCTAAAGCCGATGTCGGCCGGGCTGTTCTCCAAACCAACGATCATGGCTTCATTGAAGTCGGTGTTTCTGAAGGTGAATTAGGAGACGATAATGACCTTGACATATTCGTAGTACGGACGGACGTTGACGGTACCATAGTATGGACGCAACGTTACGACGACGGTTTTCAGGAATTTGGTGAAAATATTCTGCAGACGGCAGACGGTGGCTTCCTGGTCATTGGCTCCCGCCAACAGACGGCCACCAGCCCGGACGAAACCTTCCTCCTCAAACTCAGCCGCCGCGGCGAGTTGCTCTTCAGCAAGGCCTACAGCCTTGACGGCGTCAACGAGCGCGGCCGGGAAATCATCCCGGCTACCGACGGCGGTTACCTCATCATCGGTGCTCGCAACCAAGGAGCCTCCAGCCGCAAAGACGTTCTTGCCATTAAGGTGAACGACAACGGCGAGGAAGAATGGCGCGCCACTTACGGTGAATACTTCGACCACGAAGGGGTAGGAGCAATTGCCGGAGAAAACGGAGGCTACATCATCGGAGCCAACGTTGAAGACGGTTCCGGTGCTGACAGCGACATTGCCCTTTACAGCATCTCCTCAACCGGAGAGTTGATTTGGCAAAAGAGGCTCAACGCTACTACGGATAACGAACAGATGGAAGACATCATTCGTACCTCCGATGGCCAGCTGGCTTTCGTTGGATCTACGAATAACTTCAATAAAGCGTTAATCGCTAAAGCAGACCTCAACGGAGATTTGCTATGGTTTCAGGAAGTGGATGCTTCCGATTTTGACGACGAACTCAACGGCCTCATTGAAGAGGACAACGGAGAGAACCTCGTTGCTGTCGGACAAACAACACCGACTGCCGCCAACTTTGACGTACTCATGGTGAAAGTAAACGCCACGAACGGACAGCAAGTCTGGCAACGCCGGCTAGGGGATGAAACCTCTACCGATATCGGCCAGGGACTTGCTACCACCCGTGACGGCGGTTACGCACTGGCAGCTTTCAGTAGTCGCATCTTCCTCGTGGAAGCTAACGACATGACACTGTTTAAGACCGACAACTTCGGCGACCACCAGACCAACTACCTCCGGGGAAAAGTCTACTACCCGGCCGCTAACGATTGTGGAGATTATACAGAAGGCGACCTTGGACTGGCCGGCTGGCTGGTCAGGGCAGAAAGCGAAAACACCACCTTCTTCGGAAGCACAGATTCCCTTGGGAATTATGACCTCCAGGTAGAAAGTGATGTTTACGAACTGACCCTGCTGCGTAAAAATGACCGTTGGAACCTTTGTGAACCTGACCCGCTAACGGTTGACCTCACAACGGAATACGACACGAGCTTTCACGACTTCGCCCTGCAGCCTGCGATCGATTGTCCGCTGTTGGAAGTAACGCTTAGCGCTACTCCCGCCATCCAGTGTGATACCCAGTTGATAACGATCAACTACGGTAACTCCGGAACAGACATCGCAACAGACGCCAGCGTAGTCTTCACCTTCGATGACCATCTCACTTTCCTGTCCGCCGGCCCAGCGCCGAGCTCTCAGGATGAAAATGAGCTGACCTTCGATGTTGGAGATCTCGCCCCGGGAATGGAAGG
>JBLIGS010000230.1:0-4319 GCA_047637095.1 Neolewinella sp.
TCGTCGCTGCTTTTTTTACCGGCATCCTCGCTTGCGTCTGGATGATTAAACTCGTTAAAAAGGCGGAATTGAGGTGGTTTGCTTATTACTGTTTTGCAGTGGCAGGGGTTGTGTTGGTTGTTAAGGGGTTTCAGTAGTTGCAGGGTTGCAACCGTTGCAGTTATTACAGTTGTTTGATACGCACTAAAGATGCGAATCATGGGCTAAATAATCAGTAAACGCCCCTCGATCAATTAAGCTGCCTGTATCAATTGGACAGTATCCAGATTTCAAGGCAAAAGTTATTATTGGCAAACAAGGAGACCACTTACTCTGCGCTTAAGTATTTTTAATGTGGCGCACTCGGAGCGTACTTCAGCCACTCGCACTCGGAGCGTGCTTTGGCCGCTCACGCCCGGAGGGCGCTTTGGTCGGATTTTCCCGCTCCTTAACCTACCTTTGCACCTGCGGCCGCGGCCCCTTTTTAGTCGGTAATTGGTAGATTGTAGTCGGTCGTTACCGAGCAGTTACCCCGGCGATCATTAACTATTCTACCGCATACTCGGATGATTCAACACACCACCACTCCCCCATTCCCCTTCGTCGACGGCTGCCTCCTCCTCGTTGACAAGCCCAAGGGTTGGACCAGCTTCGACGTCGTCAACAAGCTCCGCTGGGCCATCCGCAAGCACCTCGGCGTCAAGAAATTCAAGGTCGGCCACGCCGGCACCCTTGACCCTATGGCCACCGGCATGCTCAACATCTGCACCGGCAAATGGACCAAGCGCCTAGCCGAGCTGCAAGGCATGGACAAGACCTACACCGGCACCATCACCCTGGGCGCCACCACCGCCTCCTACGACGCCGAAGAACCCATCAACGCCACCTTCCCTACGGAGCACATTACGGAGGATAAAATCCTCGCCGCCGCCAAAGACCTAACCGGTGACTTGGAACAACTACCGCCCATGTTCTCCGCCATCAAGGTCGACGGACAACGACTCTACAAACAAGCCCGCAAAGGCATCGTCGTCGAGGTAAAGCCCCGCCCCGTCACCGTACACGAATTCCAAATCACCCGTATTGAACTCCCCGAAGTCGACTTCGTCATCAGCTGCTCTAAAGGAACTTACATTCGTTCGCTGGCCTTTGACATCGGTAAAAACCTCGATTCTGGTGGCTACCTCTCCGCGCTTCGGCGGACTAAAGTCGGACCGTATGTGGAAGCTGACTTGTGGACGGTAGAGGAATTATTGGAATTGATCCCTCAAAAGGAAGACCAAGCTTTATAGTGAGGATTATCCGGGAGCAAAAGAATTGGACTGTGTTCCCCTTCAACTTCCTTTGCTGGACAATGACTCCTGGTTAGGGCTCCAGTTTCCGGACACCTATGAATTGGACGAAGAACGTCTGCTCTACAGCGCCCACTATGCCCGCACCGGCGGCCCCGCCTCCAATCTTTTCTGCGGACTACTGATCGACGAATGGACGGAGGTAATTCCCGTGCGCCAGGAGGACACCGGCCTTGCCTTCAACTTCGACCAACCGGCCACCGAACCAGCCCAGACCTGGTTACTGGCCCTGCCCTCCGAATTCTCCGGCAGCTGGAAATGGGACGATTTGATTGCCTGCCTGCACGAAGGATTGGACCTAGCCCAACTTAGGGCTGTGGAGCCAAAGACCTTTGAAAACACGGCCTACAGTCATTTATTACCGACATCAACAAACTATTGATCCTTGATTTCCAGCTGCAATACGCCAACGACTGGTTCCTTCTACCCCTCACGGTTCCCGTGGGTACCATCTCCCGAATTGGGGGCCTTTCAGTAACAGATAGCTTCGGGGAAACAACCTGGGTACAAGCGACCGGCAGCGGCGCAGACGAAGACTGGCAGCGGTGGACGATGTTCCACCCCAGCGTAGTCGGCAACGCCAACGAAGCAGCTTCGGAGGACCTCCTGATTTTACCGACCATCCCTAAATTACTGGAAGGCAAACCGTTGGAAGACGTGCGGATGATCCGGCATGAGATGGACAATATGGTATGGGCGCTGGAATCCACCGTCACATTGGCCGACGGCCAGCCACGCCGGGGCAAGGAAGCCGCCCGGGAGCTGCGCTCCCGCTACACCAACTTCCTTGGTGGCCCGATAGAAGAGGTAGCGCGCAAAGCCGCCCGTTACCGGGTGGTTAACAGTGTCCCGGAATGCTGGATCCCCTTTGTACCCGTCAGGGCAGAAGGCAGCGACCGGGAGATAAAGTTGCAGCGCGCAGCGATGCCACGGTTAATTCCAGGAGACCCAAACCCGCCTCAGAAAGTGGAACCACGTTCAGGCTTAATCCGTCATGGGCTGGACCAAGCACCAGCCCAAATCTATTGCATCTTCGAGAATGAAGTGGGACGTGCCGGCATCCAGGTACGGCAGTCATTTCAGCGTACACGCTGGTATGATGGTCGGGTGTACACCTGGCTGGGGATTCGGAAGTCTACCGGTCGGGGTGAGGGGAATAGGGGATTGGCGTTTGATTATTTGGAGACTACTGAGTAGACATCGCTAATTCTTATTTATTTCAAGCACCCTATCTTCTTCTCTCCCAGTGCCGATATATCGGGTCAACTACATCAAAGCTCTCCCAGTCTTTATCAATGAAATCACCAAGGTGAATCACCCAGGAAAGATCCATTGTATTGAACTGATCCACGCAGGATTGTAGTTTTTGGTCCGATTGAGAATATTTGCGCTGCCCTTTTCCAACAACATTGCAATATTGGCAATCTGCAATTAGGCCAAAGGAGAAATTGGCGTCAAGATGTTCCTTTTCACTAGTAGTAGTCTTGCAAGAATTAAGAGAAAGTAAAACTAAAATGAAAGAGCCCAGCAATTGGTTTCTAAAAACAATTCCATTCTTCATCTCTCATTTTTTAACTCGCCTTGAGGAATAAATCTTAGTAACAGAGCGGAATCCTTCCCTACTCCGCATCCTCCCAAGCCATGCTCCGCTTAACCGCCTTCTGCCAGCCACTGTAAAGTTTTTTCCGCTTGTCCGCCTCCATCTCCGCCGAAAAGCGACGATCCAGCTGCCAGGTCTTCCCGAGGTCGTCTTTGGTCCAGTAGCCAACGGCTAAGCCAGCGAACATTGCCGCGCCAAGCGCGGTCGTTTCCACCACCTCCGGCCTTTCAACGGTTGTGTCCAGAATATCCGACTGGAACTGCATCAGGAAGTCGTTATTACTAGCTCCTCCGTCTACGCGGAGGGTACTCAGCTTCTTGCCCGAGTCTTTTTGCATTGCGTCCAGCACATCCCGAACCTGGTAAGCCAGGCTCTGCAACGTTGCCCGGACGATGTGGGCTTTTTCCGTGCCACGGGTGAGGCCAAAGATGGCGCCACGGGCATACATATCCCAGTAAGGCGCGCCGAGGCCAGCAAAGGCTGGCACGACGTAGACGCCATCAGAGTCCTTTACTTTCCGGGCGTAGAACTCAGAGTCCGGTGCTTCGTCGATGATCTTAAGTCCGTCCCGCAGCCATTGGATGGCAGCTCCGGCGATGAAGACAGAACCTTCAAGCGCGTACTCCATCACGCCGTCAACTTCCCAGGCAACGGTCGTCAACAGACCGTTCTCACTGGCAACAGCTTCCGTGCCGGTATTCATCAGCATGAAACAGCCAGTGCCGTAGGTATTCTTGGCTTGGCCAGGTTCGAAACAGGCCTGGCCGAAGAGGGCGCAGTGTTGGTCGCCTGCCATTCCAGCGATCGGAATTTGCGTTGTAAATAAGCCTTCTTCCGTATGGCCGTAGATTTCGCTACTACCTTTTACCTCAGGTAACATATTGGCCGGAACGTCCAGCTCTTTCAGCAATTTCTCGTCCCACTTCCGGTTACGGATGTCGAAGAGCATCGTTCGGCCGGCGTTGGTAACGTCGGTGACGTGGACCTTGCCGCCGGTGAGTTTGTAGACGAGCCAGCTGTCCATGGTTCCGAAGGCGAGTTCGCCTGCTTCGGCGCGGGCACGCGCGCCTTCCACGTTGTTAAGTATCCAGTTGATCTTGGTGCCGGAAAAGTAAGCATCGACGACGAGCCCGGTGGTGTCCTTAACGTGCTTTTCAAGGCCTCTGGCCTTGAGTTCATCACAAAAGGCTGCCGTCCGACGATCCTGCCAGACGATGGCATTGTGGATCGGCTCGCCGGTCTTACGGTCCCAAACCAGGGTGGTTTCTCGCTGGTTGGTGATGCCGATGGCAGCAACGTCGGAAGACTTCAACTTAGCCTTAATCAACACTTCCTGGGTAACCGCAAACTGAGTGCTCCAAATTTCGTTGGCGTCGTGTTCCACCCAG
>JBLIGS010000231.1:0-4275 GCA_047637095.1 Neolewinella sp.
GCACCGAGAAAGCGGCCCGCCAACTGGGCTACGACGTCATCACCTACGATGCCTCCGGAGGATGGGGGATTGAATTTGAGGATGGAACGGTGATGAATGGAAACACGGCAGAACACGTCCGCGAAGCCGCCGGTGTGTTAAGCCAGTACTGTGACATCTTGTGCGTCCGTTCTTTCCCGTCGCTGACGGATAGGGAGGCCGACTACGAAGACCGGGTCATGAAGGCCTTTGTGGAATATGCAACGGTGCCGGTAGTTAGCATGGAATCTGCGACGAGGCACCCGTTGCAGAGCTTGACGGATTGCCTGACCATTTCGGAGCACCGCCGTACTGCGCGGCCGAAGGTGGTGTTGACTTGGGCGCCGCACCCGCGGCGCTTGCCACAGTGTGTCTCCAATAGCTTCGCAGAGTGGATGCTGGCTTGGAATGAGGTGGACCTCGTCATTGCTAATCCGAAGGGTTTTGACCTTGCACCTGCGTTCGCGCCCAAAAACATCGTCTCCCACAACCAGGCCGAAGCCTTCGAGGGTGCCGATTTTATCTATGCCAAAAACTGGTCGGCTTACGACGACTACGGTGCCACCGCTGACCTTCCCAACTGGATCGTCGACGAGCAAAAAATGGCACTCACCAACGATGCCTTCTTTATGCACTGCCTGCCCGTGCGCCGCAACGTCGTCGTCTCCGATGGCGTGATTGATGGCCCGAAATCACTGGTGTTACAGCAAGCGAATAACCGAACCTGGGCGGCGCAGGCGGTGTTGGGTATGATGGGGGAGTAAGCGAACGGGTTGGCTGGAAAAGCAACCCCTACCTTCCCCCTGTCGTTCTTGTAGAAGAACTCCCCGACCACCCATTTCTACTTTATGTCCCTAAGCCTATCCGATTTCTTCATCCTCGCCAGCGTATTGCAGGGCCTGTTCGTCGGGCTAGCCATCCTTTGTGCGCCCTTTTTTAAGAGCAAGACCAACGATTACCTGGCCGGATTTATCCTACTGCTGAGCGCCATCACGTTTATGGGGTGGCAGGAGTTTGATAACTTTTGGCCGGATTATATCTGGTCGTTGATGTGGGAGTTTTTGCTTCCAGTTTTCTTGTTTCAATACTTCCTCCGAGTGCTTGAGCATCCCTACTTAAAGGCAAAGTGGTTGCCATGGCTGTATGCGCCTTTCATCATCATTCTGGCCTTCGACCTTGTATTCGACTTCGACTTTTCCTTTGATGTTTACAAGCTGCCATTTGAAGAGGAGCATCTAATTTATGTGTTCTATGATGCTTTGCTGGACAGTCTATCGCTTTGGTGGAATATTTTTATGATTGGTTGGGCGTTCATAGTTGCTCGGTCAGATGAGCGGGCTAATCCTGAAAAAAAGCGGTGGCTAATCCGCTTTTCCGGCGTTATGATAGGCGTACTTATCGTCTGGTTCTTATCTGACTATGTACAGTCGAGAACCGGGGTTGAAGACCCATTCTCCGCTGTCTGGCTGGCCGTTTCGTTGATGGTTTGGTGGGTGGCTTATGCCGGTGTTTACCAGCTTAGAATTCTTGATGAGCGGGAGGAAATTCATGCGCTGATGCTTGGTCGTTCAACAAAATTGGAGCCGGTATTGATAACCGAACCGAAGACGACTGACAATGGGTATACCGTGCAACTTAAGCGCCTGATGGAAGAAGAGCACCTTTATCGAAACCCGGATCTGGGCCGTCAAATGGTGGCGGAGCACCTCGGGATTAGCGAAGGCTATGTGTCGCAAGTGATGCAGGAAAACGTTGGGGAAGGCTTTGTAGAATTCGTCAATGGTCACCGGATTATGGCGGCGAAGCGGATGCTTTCGGACCCGGATTTTGCGCCTTATTCTTTAGAGGCAATTGGCCGGGAGGCTGGGTTTAAGTCCCGTAGTTCTTTCTACGATAGTTTCAAGAAGGCGACGGGGCAGACACCGGGGACTTACCGAAAAAGGGGTAAAAACGTCCTGATTTAGCGGGTTCTGAGGATTCCGGACAAGCGGACAGTGCATTTTTTTGCGCGGACGCAGGTGCAGGGTGAAGTTTGTGGAGCAATGAAGCCACAACCCCCAAACCACCATTGAATTATGTTTAGAAATTATATAACCTGCCTGCTCCTTTTGCTGGCCGGCACCGGTCTCTTCGCCCAGGGCGAAGACCTACTCCTCTCCCGAAGCACCCTAACCCTAACCGTCGGCCTTCACCACGGTTACTTCAAAGACCAGAACTATTCTCCCCTCAACTACCGCAGCGGTGGTACCCGTTTCGGCCTTAGCTATGGCCGGAACACCTCGGCTGGCGACCGTTGGAACGTCGGCCTAGGCGCAACCCTAGGCAAGCTCACCCCCCAAGTGGAGGACGTTGAGAAGGCCGACCGCTACATCCTAGACTTCTCCTTTGGCTACCTCAAAGGATTATCCGGTAACACTGCCGACCGCCAATTGCACTTCGGTGGCAACTACCGTTCCTACGTAGATATGGTATTGTATGATGGCACCGAGGCCGTAACCTTATTTGGCCTCCACGGCTTTGAAGTCGCCGGTGCTGGGATGTGGAAAACGGGAGACAAAACCCGGCTTAAAGCCGGGGCTTCAATCCCCGTCTTCGCCCTGTTGTCCCGTCCGCCATACTCCGGCTGGGACAAATTTATCGGAGACAACTCCAACAACATCCCCAAGGTCGTTACCCGAGGCAACTGGACTTCCCTCAACAATTTCACCGGCCTGCGGGCCAACCTAGGCTATGAATACGACCTAGGAGATAAGTTCTCCGTCGAAGCCCGCTACAGCCTAGCCTACTACGCCACCCAGCGCTTGGACCCCGTCCGCATCCTGAACAACGAATTCTCTGTACTCGCCACCCTGAAATACTAAAACCATGAAAAACTATCTTTTCCTGTTAGCCTTTGCGGCCCTTTTTACCAGTTGCCAAACCCTTGTTCTTGGCGAGCATGAAGCCAATGACCCGGAGAATAGCTTTGACATATTCTGGGGCGATTTCGACAAGCACTACGGCTTGTTCACCGTCCGTGGATGGAACTGGGACAGCATCCGAACGGAGTTTGAACCTCAGGTAACACCTGAAACAACCGACGAGGAACTGTTCGAAATCTTCAGCAATATGATTGCTACCCTCGACGACTCACACACCTTCGTCTACTGGCCGAACCAGGCCTTCTTTACCTCCGGATCGGAACTGGACGATCAGGCAGGTGCCGAATTTAGCTTTGACGTAATTCAGGAGAATTACTTAGAAATTATTGACTCTGCTTCTAAGGCAGGTTATGCCTACGGAAACCTCCGGAACCACAACATCGGCTACCTCTACCTGGCAGGCTTTGATGCTGACTCTCAGGACTGGGTAGACCAGATGATGACCGACATCGGAGACCAGGAGGCCATCATCATCGACCTACGGAACAACACCGGAGGAGACGACAATGCCGGCGCTGCGCTGGCCGGCCACTTCGCCGATCGCGAAGAACTGGTCTACACCGTCCAGGAAAGAAACGGCCCGGTCCACACCGATTTTGCAGAGAAAACGGAGTACTTCACCCGCAAGATTGGAGCGCAGCAGTTCACCCGCCCAGTAGTGATGTTGACGGACAATATCACCGTCAGCGCTGCAGAAGTTTTCCTGATATACATGAATTCCTTCGACCATGTTACCCAGATTGGAACGCCAACTTCCGGCGACTTCTCCGACACAAGTATGCGCCGCTTTTTACCCAACGGTTTCCAGTACCAATACTCGATCATGAAATTCCTCCTGCCGGACGGAACGAGCCTGGATGGCGTTGGGCACATCCCGGATATTGAAATTCGTAACTCCGTTGATGAACTTGATACAGGTAATGATGAGGTGCTGGAGCGGGCGTTTCGGTTTCTGTTTGAGGAATACGGGATTGAATAGTCAAACGGTTTGTAAGTCAAGTCTTCGCTCGTCCGCCGAGGAGGGAGTAACGACCTGATTCGCCGGCCGAGCGAAGGAGCGGGTATTGATGGCGCGATCTTTCGGCGGACGACCGCGAAGTTGCCGGGAACGGAATCAGCCCCTATCGTCGCGCCTCGGCCAACGAGCGATCTTGCAATTGCTATAGCAGACTAAGTACTCGGACAAAATTAATCGCACCATCCTGCTCGGCATCTTTTTAGCCTGAACTTCGTTGAAAAGCCTCGCCAACACTACGGTGTTGCCTGCGTTTTTCGCCTCGTCCAGACTCAAAATCTACCAGATCAAAATGTCGCATTAATTCTGTCCGAGTACTTA
>JBLIGS010000232.1:0-4256 GCA_047637095.1 Neolewinella sp.
TTGGGTTATTTCTTTGCTGGTACCCAATTTTTCATCGTCGTCCGAATCATTAGGCTGTTGCGGGTATTCCGAATCTTCAAGCTCGGAAAATTCCTCACCGAAGGAGATCAGTTGAGAGAGGCTTTAATTGCCAGCCGAGACAAGATCATGGTTTTTCTGTTTACGGTAACCTTGATGGTAGTTATAATAGGCTCCGTCATGTACCTAATTGAGGGAGGCTTAAGTGGCGACAGTGAAGGATTCAGTTCCATCCCTAAATCCGTCTACTGGGCCATTGTAACCCTGACAACGGTTGGCTACGGGGACATTACTCCTCAGACAAGCCTTGGTCAGTTCCTCTCTGCCATCGTTATGATCCTTGGATACGCAATAATCGCAGTCCCTACTGGAATTGTAACCAACGAGTTGATGAACAATAAGGACCGCAAGAAGACCAATACCCAAGTCTGCCGCTACTGCACTAAAGAAGGACATGACGACGATGCCGTTTATTGCAAGTACTGCGGTGGGAGAATCAATGAGTAAACCCGGTGGGCCCGTTAGATTAAAAGCCGGCAGAAACCATAAAGCTCACTTCCTCCCGGTTGCCGGGATGGACAAAGGCTATCTCTTCCGCATGTAAGCACAACCGCTCGGCTGGCTGGCCGTAGAGGTCGTCTCCAACAATGGCCGCATTGAGGCCATGTGGGTGCGCTGCGTGTACCCTCAACTGGTGCGTCCGCCCAGTCACCGGCCAAAAGTGAACCCTCGTCCTGTCATTCTCTCGGCCAACGACCTTCCAATGCGTCCTAGATGTTTTACCGTGTTCATGGCAGACGATTTGCCGGGGCCGGTCCTCCAAGTCACCCCGAAGGGGCAAGTCAATGATTCCCTCTTCTCCCTCAACTTTGCCTTCTAGTAGAGCGACGTACCGCTTCTTCACCGACCGTTTAAAGAATTGGTGCTGCAGCAACTTGTTTGTCTCCTTGGTCTTTGTCAGCAATAGCAGTCCACTGGTACTCATGTCGAGGCGGTGAACGATCATTGGCCCCGTCGCCTCAGGGTACTTAGTCTTCATCCGTAGCCAAACGGAGTCTTCAATGTTTTTTCCAGGCACAGAAAGGAATTCATGTGGCTTGAAAACAACCAATAACTGATCGTCTTCGTAAACAATGTCCAAGGTTTTACCTTCTGCGGGGTTCGTCAACATCGGGTTCGGGTCAACGTCCAGGCCCTGCAGCATATGCCCAAGAATGGGTTCACATTTTCCCCGGCAGGCTGGATAGAAATGGCCGTGCTTCCGGATTTCGGATTTCGGCGACTGCCCCCACCAAAATTCGGCCATGGCCACCAGTTGGTAACCATGCAGGTAAGCATACTGCATCAGCTTGGGAGCGGCGCACTCCCCTGCCCCCGCTGGGGGCGTTTTAAAAATTGTCTCTTTGAAGATGTCTGGTAAGTCCCGGTGGGCTCCGTTGGCATCCAAAAATCGGTACTGCGCAAAGATGCGGTGTTGAAGGTCGTTGGACATGGTTTTGCGGAGTTCGCGCAGCCGGGCAATTTCATCCGTGATGGCGTGGAGGGCTTCCCGGGCCCGCGCTACGCGCGCAGCCCAGGCCTTCGTTAAATCCTTCATCCCAAAATGCCGGCCAACGCTCTGCCGCGCCAGCTCTGCCTCCAATTCCGCAAAAGCATCATCGCTTAGCAGCGGACGTTGCTCTTCCCGGAGGCGACGACGTTCAGTCTTAGCCGCCTTTAACGACTTTTTCTCCGCCGCCAATTCCTCCTTGGCCTGGGCCTCGGCCTCTTCAAAGGCTTTTCTAACTACGGGTAACTCCGCCGATCCTTCAAGGGCTTCTACCTGAGCATTGATAGCATTAACCTTCTTTTCTCCCTTCTTGTAGAAACCTTGAGCAAGCAAAACGTCGTAAACCGGCGGTACGAAGCCAGGGAGATGGTTGCTGTTGGCAAGTTTACCAGAGTAAGCACTCAGGTAACCAAGTTCACCATCTGGTGACTGAACGACCAACACACCAAACATTTTGCCTTTAGCACCAACCTCAACCCCGGTATGGCCAAAGTCGTGGTCCCAGTCCTGTTGCGTCCTGAGGTGCCCCTGGAGGTCATCAACGGCTGCTAACGCAAGCGGGTGAGGCTTGTAGTAGAACGGGAAAGTGAACCGAGCTGGAGGGACCGGTTGGGCTCCGTCAGGAAAGGATAAATGGTGAAATTTTTCGTCGGCTTTTGACATGGCCCGCAAAGGTCGGTAAAATCATTCCAACCATTTCCTCGCCTGGGCAAAAATCTCTTTAGAAGTGATGGTCTCCATCAGCTCAGATATCCCCTTCGCTCCGGCACTCTTGCTTAGTTTTTCACCACCGGCTTCCGTTAACAGCGGATGGTGAACAAAGGTAATTCTATCAAATAGAGACTGATAGCCGAGTAGATCGGATAACAGCGCCTGGGCAGCAGTGCTGGGCAGCAGGTCTTGGCCCCGGCCAACGTGGGTAACTCCATGGAGCACATCATCAACCGTACAGGCAAGTTGGTAGCTGGGCCGGCCATCCTTTTTGCGGACAACGAAGTCCGGGATCACCTCTCCAGGAACGACCTCAAACCCCTCGGGGCTAACCATATCAGGAATAAGGAGTACTGGGGCCAACTGACGGACGTTTACCCGCCAGGCGACGCCTTTGGCATCCAGAGAGGCATTGCCGTTCAAACAGTCATGAGCATGCTCGCCTCCGGAGAGCTGCTTGCGGGTGCAAGGACAGGCAAAAATGGCAGGGTGCTTACGCAAGCGGTCTAGTGCAAGCTGGTATTCGGCGAGGCGATGCTCTTGGCTCCAATTCTTGTGAAAGTCCTCCGGAGATCTTGGTCCTTCGGTTGGCTGAATCCCCAACCATTTGAGGACCTTGAAGATGTCGGCGAGGTATTCTTCCCTAAAACGCCCCCGGTCGAGGTCGTCGATGCGCAGCAGGAGTTCGCCGGAGGGAGCCAGGAGGCTGTTCAGTGCGAAATTCGCGGCGTTGCCGCGGTGTAGGTAACCGGAAGGGGTTGGGGCGATGCGGGATTTCAAGTAGAGCCTAATTATTAAAGCCGGATTCGTCCGACGAGTTCAGCCTCAAGGTAAGCAGCCAGAAGCCAGGAGCCCAACCCGATTAATCCAGTGTATACAACCAGTTAGCCTTGAAGCGGTCTTCCTCCGTCCGGCCGCCCACTCCGGCTTCGCCAGGAGAGTAGCCGCCGGACGGAGATAACGTCTTTGAGCTTTGTACAATTTGCTGTAAACACTAACCCATACCTACCCTACCACCGAAGGAACTCACCTTTCCCTCAAGCAACCTTGTTACGACAAACGAAATGGCATTCCACGAACGTTAATAACGTGTGTCAAAACTATCATCTTATGCGAATTCTGCTTTCCCTGCTTTTTATCTTATCACTTTGCACCAGCGTCCGCGCCCAGTCGGGCAACCTCGGAAGCAACCCTAAAGCCGCAACTGCACTGCTCGGCGTAAGCGATATCCAGACCCTGGACCAGATGATGGCTTACATCCCTGGCATTGGCAACCCCAGCTCGGACCTTGCCCGCCAGAACATCAAAAGCTACATGATGCCCATCCGCAAAGCACCGGATACACGCATGGAATGGGCCTACGCATTAGCTGGTGGTGTGGAATACTACCTAAACCTTAACAACAACTTTAAGGACAACCTGAGCCCTGACTTCATCGCCTTAAGTCTTGCCCGTAGCGGCATTCAACCCAACATTGAGGACGGCCTTAAATTGCTCATCCAGCAAGGAACCGTTTCTGCGGCCATCGTTCCTTATGGAAGTGCGACGATTCCCAATGCCGTCTACTCCGTCCAGAAGTTCAACATCAGTAATTTCGGCTTCCTTTTTCGTCCAGAAAGCCGGCCACGCAACAAGGTTTTTGAGGCTAAAAAAGCACTCACCCGTGGCAACCCCGTCATCGTCCAACTCAGCACAGACGGAAGCTTTAACAGCTTGCGGACAGGCTCTTACAACACCTCCAGTCCCGGAGCGGAGACACATTACCTAACAGTGATCGGTTTTGACAACCAGAACCAGTACTTCGAACTGCGCGGCATCAACGGTCGCGACTGGGGTGAAGCGGGTTACGTGCGTATTAGTTTCGACAACTTCGGCCGCCTAGCACAGACAGGTTACGTGCTGATTCCCAAGCTGTAAGCACCCATAAAATGTTAATCGAACAGCATTAACGCTTAATTTCCTGTACCGGTATTTCCAG
>JBLIGS010000233.1:0-3850 GCA_047637095.1 Neolewinella sp.
GCAAACTATATCTCCGCCCTAGTGGGCCAGCCAGTAAGTTTCGTTGCCCAAAACTTGATCTTTTGCCCGCCGGCGTCACGAAAAATAACTTCCGTAGCTACGGCTATGCAAGTGATTTTTCGTTTAGCCAGCGACCAAAATGTCTTCGTCTTTAGCTAACGAAACTTACTGGCTAGCCCACTAGCAGATCATCTTAATGCCCGTCAAGAAGTCTCCGTCACCAGCGGCCGTGCCGACTTGGTCACCTCCACCCATGCCATAGAAGTTGAACGGGCTCCGAAGAGGAAGAACAGCATTGGGCAGGCCTTGTGGTACGGGATGCAGCTCAACCTTGAGCCAGGAATAATTCTACTGATTAAAGAACCGGCCCACCGCAAATACGCCATCCAACTTGGTTCGGCCATTGATTATGCCGGGCTTACTGGCCGGGTAAAAGTCTGGTTGTACCCCGATGATTTCCCAGGCCTTAATGTATCCGAAGCTACCCGACAAGTAAGACAGCAACCTGTTTCCGGAACCGGAGAGTTCTGGTTAAATCTAAACGGAAACAAACGCCACACCAGCAGTTACCGGTATTTTCAGAATACAAAACGCGGACGCTTGTGTACTGTTAATGAAGGGATTGCGGAGGGCTGTTGCCATTAATTTTCCGCACAAACAGCCAACGTACTCCCTGGTTGAGATGCGCTCTGACTGGGCATCGGCCTTAGATGCTAAAGGGATTAGCAACAACAGGAGTAGTAAATAACGAAGAGTTCTCACATTGATCAAAATGGAAACCTAGTCAGAAAATTTCTTAATAACGGAGTAGCCTCTCAGGTGGGGCAGGGCAATCGCAAGCTCGAAAGTGAAGTCTGCGCTCGTCTGCCGAGGCAGGAGGAACGACCTGGCTCGTCGGCCGAGAGAAGGCTTTACGGGCAATTTGAATCCGGTCGCTCGGTAGACGAGCAGCCTTGCGATTGCCCTATCAGGTGGGGTGTACAAAATTTGACGCTCCGCACGCTGATCAGCCCCCTGCTTTGGAGGGCCGCAAGCGGCCTGTTTTGGTCACAGGGTTTCACAGAGGTAGCACAGAGGTCAAATGAGTTTGCTGCCGCAAGTACATTCGCTGCGCTCATTTTTTACTTTTCGACCGTACGTTAATGTGCTACATCCTTATTCACCCTCCGCATCAAATCCATCCTAAGGGAAGCCGTATAAACCATTGCCTTCAACCTCCCTTGCACCTGCGCCCGCGGCAAAAAAACACAGCCCTCCGAAGGCTTATTATCTTAGCCAACCAAAGTATTACCCCAATGAAAAACTTCCCCCTGTTGGCGCTGTTGTTCCTGCTCACGGCTTGTGCCGACAATAACTAGGAAACGATGACCAAAACCGCCGACTACCCAAACATCCCCGTCACCTACCCCACCACCGACAAAAAGGAACACACCGACACCTACGGCGATGTGGAGATACGCGACGATTACCACTGGCTAGAGGATGACAATTCAGAAGAGACCAAAGCCTGGGTCACCGGCCAAAACGAGACGACCTTCGGCTACCTCGAAAACATTCCCTTTCGCAAGGCCTTTGCCGACCGCATGACCGAACTGGTCAACTATCCCCGCATCGGCGCGCCGAATAAGGTGGGTGATTACTACATCTTCAGCAAGAACGATGGCCTCCAGAACCAGTCCGTCTACTACTATAAAAAGGGCACGGACGGCGAAGAAAAAGTATTCATGGACCCCAACACCATGAACGAAGAGGGGACCACCGCCATCGGCCTGCTGGGCTCCGACGACTCCGACCGCTACATGGCCTACCGCCGCAGCGAAGCCGGCTCCGACTGGGGCAAAATCTATGTCCGCGACATCACGACCAACACCGACCTCGAAGACGAGCTCGAATGGGTTAAATTCAGTGGCGCAGGTTGGTACAACGACGGTTTTTTCTACAGCCGCTACCCCGCCCCAGCCGAAGGCGACGCCCTGAAAGGCAACAACCTGATGCACTCCGTTTACTACCACAAACTCGGTACGAAGCAGGGTGAGGACGCTTTGATTTACGAAGACAAGAACAACCCAACCTTCTACCACTACGGCGGTACGACCGAAGACGAGGACTACTTCATTATGTACGCCGCTCCAGGAACGGACGGCTTCGCGATGTACTATCTCCCGCTGGATGGTAAGCGCCTTCCTAACAGCAGGCCGATCGCCCTGTTCCCTGAGACCACACAGAAAAGCAGCGTCGTTCACTCCGAAGGCAACGCCTTCTGGGTCATCACCGACGTTGACGCACCAAACTACCGTTTGGTCAAAATCAACCTCGATTCTCCCGAACAGGAAAACTGGGAAGAAATTATCCCTGAGTCCGACAACCTCCTCGCCAGCGTCAACACCGGCGGCGGCTACTTCTTCGCCAACTACCTAGAGAAAGCCACCGACCGGTATTACCGGATGAACTACGACGGTTCCGGTAAAGAGGCCATTGACCTCCCTGGCCTCGGTTCCGCTGGCGGCTTTAGCGGCGAGAAGGACGACGAGAAACTGTACTACGGCTTCACGTCTTTCACCTACCCTTACACCATTTTCGAGTACGACGTTGCGACTGGCGAAAGCCAGCCCTTCTTCGAGCCAGCCCTGAAGTACAACCCGGAAGACTTCGTTGAAAAGCAGGTGACGTACACCAGCAAGGACGGTACGCCAGTGACAATGTTCCTGGTTCATAAAAAAGGCCTCGAACTCGACGGTAACAACCCGACTTACCTCTACGGTTATGGCGGATTCAACATCAGCCTAAGCCCAAGTTTCAGCACCTTCCGCATCCCGATGCTGGAGAATGGCGCAGTCTTCGCCATGGCCAACCTACGTGGAGGTGGTGAATACGGCGAAGAATGGCACAAAGGCGGTATGCTGAAGAACAAGCAGAACGTTTTTGACGACTTCATCGCCGCTGGCGAGTACCTGATTGCGGAGAACTATACCAAGAAGGAAAAGCTGGCGATTGCTGGTGGCTCTAACGGTGGTTTGCTCGTTGGTGCAGCCATGGCGCAGCGTCCTGACCTATTCGCCGTTGCCTTCCCCGCCGTTGGCGTGATGGACATGCTTCGTTACCACAAATTTACCGTTGGTAAGGGCTGGATTCCGGAGTATGGCAGCAGCGAAGACGTTGACGACCCAGAGATGTTCCAGTACCTACTGGGGTACTCTCCACTACACAACCTGAAGGACGGCGTCAAGTACCCATCCACAATGGTTACTACTGCCGACCACGATGACCGCGTTGTTCCCGCCCACAGCTTCAAGTTCTCGGCCCGCCTCCAAGAGGCGCATGCAGGAGACAACCCAGTCCTGATCCGCGTCGCCGTTGACGCCGGCCACGGAGCAGGTAAGCCGATTTCTAAAACCATCGAGGAACAAGCCGATATCTGGAGCTTCTTCTTCTTTGAGACGAAGAGCCCGGTGAAGTATGGGATTGAAGGGTAAGAGGATATGCGATATGCGATTCTTGATATGTGATATGCGATTTGGCTCCGTATGAGGCAGGAGCTATTGATGAGATCGCTGGCGACGGGGCTGATCTTTGAGGGGGTGGCCCCGTTGTTGGTTTGGATTGAGATTATACCGAGATCGAAAGGAACACAGATTTTAGAGATTGGACTGATTTACGCAGCAACACGTCAGGCAATGAGATAGAAAGGAACACAGATTTTAGAGATTGGACTGATTTACGCAGCAACACGTCAGGCAATGAGATAGAAAGGAACACAGATTTTAGAGATTGGACTGATTTACGCAGCAACACGTCAGGCAATGAGATAGAAAGGAACACAGATTTTAGAGATTGGACTGATTTACGCAGC
>JBLIGS010000234.1:0-3820 GCA_047637095.1 Neolewinella sp.
CCGCGTAGAATACCAAGTTGAAGGTCGGGAGTATGAGTGAAGCTCGCCACTAGTGGCGAGCTTCACTCACCGACCTGACCTTGAACGCCGGTAGTCTGCGTGGTGGCAAGGCAGCAAAGCCGGAGCCTAGCCGTAGGTAGGCATTGCCTCTCAACAAACATTGCACCTGCGGCCCCGGCCCATTAAGCCCGTCCAAGTACCCATTTTTTATACCCACAAATTAGACAAATGAGAAAAGGAAGTATTCTAATCAAAAACGGTACCATCGTAAACCGTGGCCAACGCACCGTTGGAGACCTGTACATTAAAGATGGCTTTATTGAAGCCGTTGGCGGAATCATTGACCGTCCCGCCGACAAGGAAATCAACGCAGAAGGATGCCTCGTCCTTCCCGGCATCATCGACGACCAGGTCCACTTTCGTGAGCCGGGCCTGACCCATAAGGCAATTATCCACACGGAAAGCCGCGCCGCCGTTGCCGGCGGCACCACCTCCTGGATGGAAATGCCCAACACCATACCCAATGCGCTAACCCAAAAGCTGCTGCAGGACAAATATGATATTGGTGCCGCCACCAGCCCGGCCAACTACAGTTTCTACATGGGCGCTTCCAACGATAACCGGGAAGAAGCACTCAGGACGGACCCTAAAACCGTCTGTGGCCTTAAGATTTTCATGGGCAGTAGCACCGGCAATATGCTGGTAGACAACGAGAAAACCCTGGATACCCTCTTTCAGGGAAGCCCACTGTTGATTGCGACGCACTGCGAGGACGAAGCGACCATCCGCCGTAACTTGGCAATCGCCAAAGAAAAATATGGCGAAGAAATTCCGGTAACGGAACACCCACACATCCGCTCCGCAGAAGGATGTTACATCAGCAGCTCCCTGGCCATTTCTCTGGCCAAGAAACACGATACCCGCCTGCACATTCTGCACATCAGCACAGCGGAGGAAATCGACTTGTTCCGTAACGACATCCCGCTGGAAGAAAAGCGGATCACGGCCGAAGTCTGTGTCCACCACCTGACGTTCAACGCCGACGATTACCTCACCCTCGGCAACAAGATCAAGTGTAACCCAGCCATCAAAGGCGAAGAACACCGCAAAGCCTTACTCCCAGCCCTGCTCGCCAACAAGTTCGACGTCATCGCCACCGACCACGCGCCACATACTGCCGAAGAAAAAGCCAATACCCTTTATGGGAAGGCCCCCGGTGGCCTTCCGCTCGTCCAGCACGCGCTGGATATGATGATGCGGTTGGTCCAGAAAGGAGACATCACCCTGGAGCGTGTTGTTGAAAAAATGTGCCATGCCCCCGCCATCTGTTTCGAGATAGACCGCCGTGGTTACCTCGACGAAGGCATGTGGGCCGACGTTGTCATCTACGACCCAAAGCAAGACTGGACCGTCCAGGCCGACAACATTTTCTACAAAGTTGGCTGGTCTCCAC
Source organism: Neolewinella sp. (assembly GCA_047637095.1). Lineage (GTDB taxonomy): Bacteria > Bacteroidota > Bacteroidia > Chitinophagales > Saprospiraceae > Neolewinella. The sequence goes on from JBLIGS010000234.1 coordinate 1,454, forward strand.
TTGAAGGACAAACCTTCAATGGCCGTGTTCGCCAGACGATCGTATCCGGGCACCTGGCTTATGATCGGGGGCTGTTCTTTGAGGATAAGAAAGGAGAAAGATTGGCCTTTTCCAGGGAGTAGGGAGTTAAGGAGTGGAGAGTGAGGAGTAAGTAAAGAGGCTCCGCACGTTGTAGGAGTCGAAGCTCACTTCTTTCGCCGAGCTAAGGGAGGGAAAATTACAAAGTAAGGCATCTATTCAGTAGCTCATCGGCTCAGTGGCTGTGAAATACGGCAGTACGTTACAGTTTGCCGCCTATAAAATGCGGAGCCTACCGAGCTACCAGACTAATTCCCCTTTACTCCTTACTCAAATAAAGAACCCCACCAGTAATGACCGGCAGGGCTCGTTCCAACTTACTGATACCAAATAAAAGATTGTGGCGTGTAGCCACAAGATTTTGGGTAGGAGTCATTTAATTCAAGCTCCTGAAGGATTCCTATGGAATACCCTCTGACGTAAAATTAGATAACCCGTAGGTTTTTAACAAGTTGAAAGCCGAAAAAGTGGCGACGTTTAATAGATACACTTGTATCATTTTTTTGCTGAAAACCTTGTTAATCAGCACAAAACGATTAACAGAAATAAACAATGTATCAATAGAGGCCGTTTAACGGCCTCCAAAAGAGTCAAAGTTTTTTTCGGTTGGCGGTTGTACGCAATTTATGAAAAGTGGCCGGGGCTACTTTCTTGCGGCCATCAAACTGCGGTAAGCTGCGGCGAAATCTGGGCGACCGTAACCGCGGTCTGGGTTGGGTTCGCCTGCGTTATCGGAGGTGTTACGGATGGCGTTGAGGATTTCGATGTTGGTGGCGTCGGGGACGGCTTGCTTGAGGCAAGCGACCAGTCCAGCGACCAGCGGTGAAGACAGGCTGGTGCCGTTGGCGGCGGTGAAGCCACGGCCGGAGGCAGTGATGGCCATCACGTCTACGCCGAGGGCGGAGACATCGGGCTTCATCCGTTTATCGGCGGTTGGGCCAACGCTGCTGAAGTAGGCGCGGGTGCCGTCGGAGTTGAGGGCGCCGATGGAGAAAGCGTCTGGGGCATCGGCGGGGGTGCCGACGTAGCGCCAGTCGTCGGCGCCAGAGTTACCGGCGCTGGTGACGATGATCATACCGCGGGCAAAGGCGTGGCCAACGGCGATGCTGGCCGGGCTGGTCTTACCGTCGAGGTCGTCGTAGGTGTAATTCATGTCCTTAAGCCTGAAAGTGGTGTAGCCGAGAGAGCTGTTGACAACGTCAACGCCGATGCTGTCTGCGATCTCCAGGGCGATGGCGTAGTTGATCTCTTCAAGGCGGTGCTCTCCCCTACCGTTTTCGGTTTTGAAGAGGACGTAGTTGGCGTCGGGAGCGGTGCCGACGAAGAAAAACGGATGATGGGCGGCCATGGTACTGATGACCGTGGCGCCGTGGGTAGCTCCGTCGTGAACAACGCTGTCTTGCTCGACCATGTCGTAGCCTGCGGGGACTTGGGATTCCTTGGTGTAGCCGAGGAAGTCCTTATAATTTACATTCGGGAACCCGCCATCGAAAACGGCAACGAGAACGCCTTTGCCACGGAATCCCCACATATGGAGGCTGTCGCCCTGCATCTTGTCGAGGTTGTCCCAGCCGTAACCGTAGAATTTTTTCTGGACGGGAACGGGGTCAAAATCTGGTGCTTCAGATTCAAGGTTTGGGACGATGGGCAGCGCGCTGGCCCGGTCATATTGAACAGGAGCGACGAATTCGACTTTCTCAACAAATTTCAGTTTGCGGAGGGCTTTAACTTGGGGGCCAGCAGCAGCGACGACGACGCCGTTCATCCACTTACTTTTTAGCCAAATTTTGGCGCCGGTGTTCATTACTTTAGTAACGTACTTGGGGCTGATGGGGAGGTCCATTTCTGTGATGGCCATCTCGTGGAGTGTGCGGCGGAGGAGGGCGCGCTCGGAGAGGTAGGCCGTCGGATCATCGGTGGTAAAGGGCGTACCATTTTTGTTCTCGAAGGTGACCATGTACATGCCCTCCTCGGTGGTTTTTTCGAATTTCGAAATCTTTTGGGCGCGGACGCTGGTGCAGAGGAGAAGTAGGAAGAGCAGGGGGAGTAGACGCATAATTAGTAGAGAGGGGGGAGGCATAAGTAGAGAGGGGGGGAGGCATAAGGCGCCGGGTAATAAGCGGTCTACCGCCTAATGCCTCTCGCCTAATGCCTTCCTACCAGGCGGAAGCCTGGAGTTCATCGTAGATCAAACGCGCAACATCGGCGTTTGGGTTTGTCGGCTGGAGGTGGAGGATGGCTTTTTCGTAGATCGGTCGGCGGGCGGCCAGCCGGGTAGTGACTTGTTGG
>JBLIGS010000235.1:0-3740 GCA_047637095.1 Neolewinella sp.
CTATGCAAAGGATTTGTAAGTTTGGTGAGAACAACTCCGAGGAGGAACGACGATCAGCGCAGCTAAAAGCGTCAGATCAAAAACCAGTAAGTTATTTATACGGCGTCCCTTAGCAGTGCCCCAATCGATCAACCAAGCAGGAAAAAAGAGAAAGAACGTTGGAGGCTACCGCCAGAGACATACAATATGCGATTGGCTGCAGCAAGGGAGCTATAGTACCAACTGGAAACCGGTGATTTCGTTTCCCGGCCTTTAGGCTCAATTTCACAAAGGAGTGAGTTGGCGAGTTACTGAGTGGCTGCCAATGATCGACTCCCTCTTTCTCTCTAACTCCTTTGCTCCGCGCGAAAACTGACTTGTGGCCCAACCGTAGGCCTTGAGGCCGGAAGCCTGCGGGCTTACCATGCCCTCCAACAATTTTTGGCACCTGCGGCCGCGCCAAATGAAGAGGTCTTGATCAATTCTCTACCAACTACCGAACTACTCTCCCCCTGCATCTGCACTCTCCAACGGCATCTCGTCCACCAATTCAATCGGTTCGGAAAAGACCCGCTCCAACGCCTGTTTTACCCTACCCTTCCGGTAAAGACTGCGCTTAAAATCGTTCTTAACCGCCCGCTTATTGCTTTCCACCGTGTATTCATCAAGTGGGCCATGGATCGTGTAATAGAGGTTGAAAAAGCCATTCCTTTGGGCTGGTAACACCTCCAGGTCATCATCGTGCTTGCTGATCTTGTTCTTGATCGCCTGGCCAGCATTAACCTTGATGTAATAATCCAGGAAGTTATTGAACGTATGGTTTCCACTGATTTCTAGGTTGAGGGCGGACGACTGGATGAACATCGCCGGGATATACAAGGTCTCGTTTTCGATCTCGAAATAATTCTGCATCTTGGTGAAACGAACCCGCTCTAAATCGCCGGATTTGAGGGCAAAAGCAAAGTTCTCCAACATCTCGAACCCGTGGAGTTCTCCTTTGAGGATAGACATCCCAGCCTTGACCTTTAGCTTCTCATAATCGAAATTACCAAGCTCGTCGAAGTAGGCTTGGATGAAAATTTTGGCATCCATTTCGCCTTCAATATTATCGGAAGTCAATACTTCTTGCCCGAAGTTCTCGGACTGCGCAAAAAACGCTTCTACGTCGATTTTCTTACAACTTACCCGGGCTTCCACCCGCTGGTATTCTTCGAAAAAGATGGAGCAATCAATACCTAGCTCTCCGGACATGGCATCTGTGAGGCCGGTCAGGTCCAGCTTTCGGGGGGCGAAAATGAGTTGTCCTCGGAAGTTTTCCCCTTCAACTTCGCCGTAGTTCCATTCATCGAGGCTGGCATCAAACCGACCGCGAAGCAGGTCGGTGATGTAGGTTCGGCGGGTCATTGTTTTAGCTCGGAGACTATCGGTTTGACCAGCTTTAGCAGCAATCTCTTCTTCTTCTTCGGAGGGGCTGGCGAGGTTGAGGAGTTCATCAATGTCCAAGGAGTTACCCGTCAGCTTTGCATCGAAGATCAGTTCTGCGTCGTTGCTGTTCAGGGAGTCGGCAAACAGAACGGGGATTAGGTTGGTGGCCTTGCCGGTGAAGCTGATGTCGGTACCTGGGCCCTGGAAGGTAAAATCCTGCAATGCTAATTCGTTATCTCGCAGTTCGAGGACGCCGGAGGGGAAGTCTAGTTCCCGGTCGTTGATGGTTACCTGGGCGTCGTCGAAGGTAAGTCGGCCAGAGGCCGACACCCTCCCCATGCTCCTCGGTCGCAACATATCAGCGTAGCGGCCAGCGATGCGTACTTCATCGATGCGGACATACCCGTCGCCATCCGTCAAAGCGCTTTCGCCTAGGATGGCAGGCAAGGTCCCCAGCGGCAAAGCTCCGTTGGCGGTGAAGATGATTTTAGGATCTTCTAGGTCTTCCATTCCCAGCGACATTTTGAACCGCTCTCCTCGGAACACCCCGGTTAACTCTTCGATGGCGAATGATTGGACGCCGCCCTTGGCGCCGTCGAGGTAGGTAAAGGTGGCCTTGAGGTTGAGGTCTTTGGCGCCAATGTTTGTTCGGGGGCTTCCTACCCTACCGTCGGTAAAGGTCAGTCGGCCATCGATCCGGGGATAAGAATTCTGGGTCCAGTTTCCGGCAATCGTTGAAGTCAGTAAGAGTTCGCCTCTGGTTTCCAGTTCGGACAAGCCGCCAACGAATGCTGGTGGGATCAGGCTGATGACGTCTTCGAGGCTTCCGGAGCTGCTTTCGAGGCGGAGGTTGGTCCGTAGGCCATCCTCAGTGTTGGCCATATCTCCGATGACGTTGAAGATTAGATCACCGACCTCAACCTCCATTGGAGCGAATGTGTAGCTACCGTCCCGGTTATCGATCTTGGTTTCGGTGGTCAGCTTCAGCTGTTGTTTATTTAGGTAGCGGGTACCTTCTTGTTCGAGGTAATGGACGTCGATGACGCCGTTGGCGGAGAGGAGGTAAGTATCGGCACCAAAGTCGCCGCTAAAATCAGCACGGTCTACCGAGCCCGTAAAGTCAATCCTCAGTTGTTCGTCTCGGTAAACAACTTCAACCCCTTTAAACTCTGCATTGACGATGGCAAACTCAGTTGCCTCGCCAGTGTCTTCGGCCTGGGCCTGCTCTGCTACCGTTGAATAGCCCGCTAACTGGTAATTGGTATTCCCGTCCACATCCGTCAGCAACTGCAGCTTACCATCGCTTACAACGACTTCTTCGACCCTTATTTTCCCCCAGAGGCTACCCAAATCCAGCAAACAACTGACTTCCTCTGCCACCAGAAATTCACTCCCGTCACTACCTTCTACCTGGACATCCTGGAGGTTGACCGATAGCTTTGGAAAGTTAGACCAGATGCTGACATCGTACTTGGCAATAATGATCTCCGTCTGCAGGTTTTTATTCAAGGAATTCACGACGGCCTTAGCAATCGAACCTCCAAAAAAGGAAACGGCTACCACTACCAGCAGTAGGAGAGACAGCAAAATGAAACCAGGTATTTTTAGCGCGCGCATAGATTATGGAATGGGTATGTAGTGAGAATACGGATTTGGCGGCCGTGTTCGTATCAGATGGCCTATTTTTTCCACCAGGCCAAAGATAATCCTCCCCTGCCCATCAACTTCCCTTTGCACCCGCGCCCGCGCCCGTGCAAAAAAAGAAATGCGGGAACCGCCATCCAGGCAATTCCCGCAAATCTGTGCGAAGCGTTACAAGGCCGAAGGCTTTTTTAAATAACCATTCCAGCCGCTACCGTTTCATTCGTCTGCTCATCCACCAGGATGATCGAGCCAGTAATCCGATTTTTACGGTAAGAGTCGGTAAACAACGGAGAAGTTGTCCGGAGCAGAACTCGGCCAATTTCGTTCATCTTAATCACCTTGTTATCCTCGTCCCGGTGCAGAGTATTGATGTCCAAGCGGTAACGAACCTCCTTGATCATACAACGTGCCTCCTTGGTCGTATGCATGATGGCATATTTTCCACGGGGCTGTAATGGGCGCTCGTTGAACCAGCAAAGCATCACTTCGATGTCCTGGCCAACTTCCGGCTGGTTGTTTTCCCGAACGATCATATCGCCCCGGCTAATGTCAATATCATCCTCGAGCAACAGGGTTACAGACATTGGCGGGTAGGCCTCCTGTAATTCTCCGTCAAAGCTGTCAATCTTGGCAATTGTAGAAGTAAATCCGCTTGGTAGCACGGTGACTTTGTCTCCCTTTTTGAAGACACC
>JBLIGS010000236.1:0-3635 GCA_047637095.1 Neolewinella sp.
GAAAACTTCTGGAGGCTTCTATTATTGACTACCGCCTAATTAAGCCGCACCGCCTTCCCATATCCCAGCTCTTTCATCCGGTCCAGTTGCGTAGCCGCATCGCCAACGACCAACCAAATCATCCGGTCAGGCTGTAGGTATTGATCAGCCAGCTGCTTGATCTTCTGTTGGCTCATGCCCCGCACGATGGCTTCGCGTTCCTTCACATAGTCGGCCTTCCAGCCATACGCGCTCATGTTTTCGAGGAGGTTGAGTTTGGCACCGGCAGTTTCGAAAGCGCGGGCATTTGATTTGGTCAGGAAGCTACGGGTGGTTTCCAGGTCCTGCTCCGAGAAGGTTTCGGGGTAGGCTTCCAGAATATCTTTGATGGCTTGGGTGGACTCCAGGGTAACGTTGCTTCGAACCCCACTACTGATGTTAAAACGGCCATCCTCTTTAGAACCGCTGAAGCCTGAACGGATCCCGTAGGTATACCCTTTGCCTTCCCGTAATTCCTGCGTTAGGCGGGAGGCGAAGCCGCCGCCGCCGAGGATGTAATTCATCACGGTTGCCGGGTAATAATCGGCATCGGTCACGGCCAAACTAGGGTTGCCAATGAGGAGGACGGATTGTTTGGCTCCGGGCACGTCGTAGAAGTAAACCTGAGCTTCCTCCGGCTGCTCCGGCAGGGGCCAGCTTGGAACATTGACTTCTTTGGCCGGCCATTCCGCGGCGAGTTGGTTGAGTGGCCCCAGGATTTGTGCTTCGCTTAAGGCACCGACCACATGCATTCGGCCAACTGAGGGAGAGATGTTGCTGTTGTAATAAGCCTGAAGGTCTGCCATGGTGATGGCGGCAACAGACGCCTCCGTCCCCTGCATGTCGTAGGCCCGGATATTGTCGTTGCCGTAAACCAGGCCGTTGAAAACGGACCGGGCGATGGCATTAGGTTCTGCTTTTCTTCCTTCGATATCGCTGAGGGTTCCCCGACGGATTGATTCCAATTCTTCGGTGTCCCAGCGGGGTTCCAGCAGAACTTCGCGGAGCAGCGCCACGGTGGCGTCGTAGTTGCGCGCCAGGGTGTTGCCGGTGATGGTGACACCCTCCCTGCCGGCAAAGACGTTGATGTTGGCCCCCAGTTTCTGGATAGCGGCTTCCAGTTCTGCCGTCGTTTTGTTTTTGGTGCCCTTGGTCATCAGTTCGGCCATAAGGTTGGTGATGCCTGGTTTGTCCAGGCTTTCCAACAGTTGTCCACCATCAATGATCAGGTTGAAATTGATGAGGGGGACTTCTTTGTTCTCAATGCCGTAAACTTTCAAGCTGTTCTCCAGGGAGGTTTGCCAAACGGTAGGCGGCGTTGGTTCCAGTTCACCGTTGTTGCCGGGCTCCTGAGAACGGTCAAAAGAGGAGGGGGTCGGCTCGTACTTGGCGGCAACAGAGGCATCGAAGGTTTCTTCGGCACCGATCTCTATTTTTTCTTCGACGACTTCAGCTTTGGCCGAACCTGTCAGGGCCAGTCCTGCTTCTCCCATTGGTACGAAGCTGGTGGCCACGTAGGGCTTCCCCTTGATGTATTTGTCGTACACCCGTTTCACGTCGGCAGTAGTAACCCCGAGGATGTTCTTGATGTCTTTCTCCACGAAGCCCGGGTCACCGGCAAAGATGTTGTATTGGGCCAGGTTGAAACCCTTACCCAGCACGCTGGAAAGACCGTTGTAAAAACTGGTCTCCTGCCCGGCGCTGATGCGCCGGAGGTCCGCCTCGGAAATTCCCTCTGCCTCAAATTGAGCAAAGGCGGCCTCTACGCCGGCCAGTACAGAATCCAGCGAAGTGCCGGGGAAGGCCCGCACTCCGAGTTGTGCTTCGCCCGCTAGCTCGGAATTACTGGCGTAAAAGCCGGTCTGAGGGGCAAGTTTCTTATCGTCTACCAGCACTTCGTTGAGCGGAGCTTCCTTACCGTCGCTGAGGTATTCGGTCAGTACATCGAGCGCGTATGCGTCGGCGTGGTAGCGTTCGACCGTTGGCCAAACCATGGTGAGTTGCGGCAGGCGCGCAAAATTATCCTCATGATACAGCTTCACGGTGCCAGCCAGCTTACCTGGCCGTTTATCCATGTTGTTGACTTCCTGTCCGGTGGGGATTTCGTCGAAGTACTTTTTGACCCAGGCTTTGGCTTCCGCCGGGTCGAAGTCACCGGAAATTACCAGGGTGACGTTGTTTGGCACGTACCAGCGGCGGAAAAACTCCTGTACGTCGGGTACTGTGGCGGCGTCGAGGTCCTCCAGCGAGCCGATGACCTGCCAGTTGTAAGGATGGTCCCTTGGGTACAGCGCCTTGTCGATCACGTAGGAATTATGGCCGTACGGACGATTGTCGACGGCCTGTCTCTTTTCGTTTTTAACGACTTGCTTCTCTTTGGCCAAAACCGGCTCCGTCACGGTATTAATGAACCAGCCAAGTTTGTCGGCCTCGGCCCAGATCATTTTTTCCAAGGCGTCTTTCGGCACTGTTTGGAAGTAGTTGGTCCGATCCCGGTTGGTAGAGCCGTTGGCACCAGAGCCACCGATGCGTGCACTCATGGCATCGAGGCCACCTTTACCCAGGTTCTCCGATTCCAGGAAGAGGAGGTGCTCGAAGAGGTGAGCAAAACCGGTACGGCCTTCCTTCTCGCGGGCGGAGCCGACGTGCGCCGTCAGCGCAACGGCGACTACGGGGTCGGATTTGTCGACGTGGAAGACAACGTCAAGGCCATTGTCCAACTCGAACTTCTCGAGGGGGATGGAGAATTTACCGGCGGGTTCGCTGGCATTGGTACCGGCGTTGCAGGCGAAAAGTGCAAGCAAGGAGAAAAGGCAAATTGATCTAAGGAACATGGTGGTGGATTGGAGCTGAATAGTGAGGGTAAAGATAAAAGAACGGGAGTATCTAATTGGGGTTGCGTCTAATTGTGGCAACTTCATTGATAATAATACCGTTACTTTAGTAAGTAAATCCAATCCTATGGTAGCTGAACTCTCCTTGTTGAATCGTGTAGTAGAGATTCTTTCGGATGCACCTGCTCCGGATGAAATCCTAGCCATTGCTTTAACAGAAACGGAACAAGTCCGCTTCGATAACCTGTCGGAAAAGAATGAGTTAGGTACACTTTCTCACCATGAACGTGAAGAACTCGAAACCTTTCTTTTTGCGGATCATTTAGTAGGAATGGCGAAAGCTAAGGCGTTTGGTAAGACAAAAAACAGAACGGTAGCTTGAGTGTAACTTATATACCTGACTGACTTCGAGAAGAGGTGAAACGCAGGGCAGATTTTTCTTGCGAGTATTGTCTTGTGCCTGCCGCAACGGCCTTATATCTCATCACATTGATCATATCATTCCTGAAAAGCAAGGTGGTCCCACTTTGAGCGAAAACCTTGCTTACGCCTGCCAGCAATGTAATATCAGGAAAGGGGGTAGTGTGGTGGCCTTTAGCTACGAATGGCGACAATTCACCCCTTTGTTTGATCCTAGAAATCAAGAATGGGAACACCATTTTTTAATTTCATCATCCGGATTAATTGAGCCATAAACAAGAATTGGTGAGGCAACGGTTAGGCTGTTACAAGTAAATAGGCTTGACCGAATAGCAAGGAGAAAATTACTTCAGGATTTATGGT